>NZ_QQAT01000003.1:0-458663 GCF_003350365.1 Rhodococcus sp. AG1013 | reverse complement strand
TCGACCCCCACGCCGGCCACATCCTCACCAACCGAGGGACGCCGACCACTTGGAGTGAACTCACGACAAGTCGTGTGTCACTACATACCGTCTAGTCCGCGGTCTCGGTTGGTGGGTGCACGGTCCGCGGGCGTGTGGGGTCGACGGTGATGGCAGCGACGATGTCGGCGTTGATCGGGTCGGTGTAGGGATTCGGCGTCGCGTCGTGGACGACGCCGATTCTGCTCGGGCCGGACAGGTCGACTGTCGAGGCGTCACCTGTCTGTCGGTTGATCCGTCGTAGTTCCTCCGGGCCGGCAACGCTCCATTTGGTTCCGCCGGTATCGAGCGCCACGTCGGCTCTGGTCGCCGCTCTACTGACCGTGCGCTCCAATTCAGGATGGGTGACGGGCGTCAGGCGGCGGTTCGTCTCGTCGAGAACTTGGAGACGATGAAGGTCGGGTCGGGTGCGTATGGCTCCGTGTCGTCGATCGCTGGACAACCAGCCCCTCGTCTGACCTACGACGTAGAGCTTGTGCAGGTGGACGGCAGTGACCCTGCCGCCTTCGGTGGTGTAGCGATCGAGGTTCAGTCCGCCATCGTCGGTGAGGGTGCAGCGGTGGATGTCGTGCGGGGAGGTGATCCAGCAGCCGTCATCGCCGTCGGCGTGTACTCGTCGCGTCCACTTTTCGTCCGGGACCTCGAGAGGCAGGGGCAAGGTGTATCGCACGATGTTCGGCGGACCCCCAATCGATGTGTCCACCCGAAGGAGTATCGGATCGGACGCGTGCATGACCCAAACGATGTTGTCGTGGACGGCGATCGCACCGGCATTGAAGGCTGGTTTGCAGTCCGGCCTGGCATTCAGGTCCAGTTCGACGAGGACGCCGGCCGCGACGAAGTCGCCGTCCTGGGCCGAATCGGTCGGCCACCAGTCGACGTCGGTTGGGAATGTGCCCTTTTCCGACAATCGGTCCGTACCAGGGACCTGAGCCCAGCCATTGTCGAGTGGCCGAACTCGCCGCTCGACGAGGTGGATTCGACGCACGCGGCCGTGCACTCGGCCCGGCCTGTCGGTTCCGCTCCCCATCTCGAGGTCTGCGCTGAAGATCCCGGTGAGGGTTACCGGTCCGCGGACGGCACGGTCGGTCCACCATTGACTGCTCCACCCATCGCCGTAGACGAGATGCAGCCAACGAAGTCCACCATCACGGTCGGTCCACGGTGCTCGGCCGTACGCCGGACGAGCGATCGCCGTTCGTGTTTCGTCGCACATCGAGGGGGCTTCTTCGACTGAAGTGAATCCCAATGACACGTCGACGAAGTCGCCGACCGCAGCGCGGGGAAACGACCCATCGCCGATGAGCCATCCGGGGACGAGTACACGCAAGGTTCGAGGACGTTGAATTGCCTCGTGCACTTGGTAGTTCATGTCGTTCCCGACGCACTAGGAGTCCGCGCGGCGAAGCGTGCGGGCGTCGGGTCACCGTGCCTGACGATACAGCCATCGACCCGACTGTGTCGCATCCGGCTCCCGCCACCGTTCCAAGTTAGGGACCGGGTCGCGCCTAGGACATGTTCAGCTCCGCCGCGGCGCGCACGAGCGCCGTGAAGGCCTTGTCGTCGATGCTGTCGCCTTCGTGGAAATCGATGGCACGCCTGGTGTTGCCTTCGAGGCTGGAGTTGAACAGGCCCGCTGGGTCGTCCAACGAGGCGCCCTTGGCGAAGGTCACCTTCACGATCTTCTTGTAGGTCTCTCCCGTGCAGATCATGCCGGCGTGCGACCACACCGGGACGCCTCTCCACTTCCATTCCTCGACCACATCGGGGTCGGCCTCCTTGACGAGACTCCGGATCCGGGCGAGCATCTCGCCCCGCCAATCGCCCAGCTCGTCGATTCTCGCGTCGATCAGCGGAGAGGGATTGTCTTGTCCTGCACCTGTACCGGAGCCGCTTTTCGCTTGGTTCATGGTTGCCAGTCGCTCTCTTCGCCGTGGTGGTCTCTCGCCGATCACTCGAGTATCCGCGCCGGCCGTCGTGAATGCATCGCGAATCGTGTCGGCGCGTCAGTCCAGCAGGTCGGCGGCGTTCTTCTCGAACCAGTCCTGCGGATGCACCGACCTCGTTCGATCGAGAGTCCCGTGGGTGCGTTCGATGACGGGCCGGAAGCGGCGGGCCGGAACGTCGAGGTGGATCCAGTCGAAGGCGCGCAGCGTCGGATGGGCGAGGATGCGGTCGACGTCCTCGTCGGACACCGGAACGTCCTTGACGATCAACAGTTCCTCGAGGTTCGGTGCTTCCAGTACGGGGGCGAGTGACGAGAGGTTCTTCATCATGCCGAGCTCGACGCGGCGCAGATTCGTCATGTTCGCGAAGGACGGCAATCTCCCCACCCGTGATTGCGCGTACAGGCTCAGCAGACGCAGTCCTTCGCACTCCGGCAGCGCATCCATCTCGGTTATCCCGCGCACGCTACTCATGTGCAGGTAGACCAGCTGATCACAGCCGTGAACGGCATCAGCGTTCGTCCCTGTCCCGCCGCGGATGTCGAGCCATCGAAGCCCTCGAAGCCGGCTGTAGAAGTCCGCAGGTGTGCGCACCGCGTTCGCCCTGATCCGACGCACCCCGCGATGCACCGCGATATCGGATTCCGACAACGTCACGCGCTCGAGCATCAGCATGACTTCGGATGCTAGAACCACACCCCGATCTCTGCCAGTCGCGCCCGCAGACGCGCGAGATGCCCACCCGGCCAGTACAACTGTCCGCAGTCGTGGCAGCGGCTGAAGCGTTTCTGCTCCCGCAGTACCCCGCCGGGCACACGGCCTCGCGCCAGCGCGGGAGTCGCCGGTCCGATCAACCCGTTGCAGCGGGCGCACCGCGTGAGCGGCGCGATGCGCCCCTGCAGCCGGAACCGGTCGAGTACCTCACGCAGTTGCCGCCGCGAATCGGTCTCGTGCAGGAATCCGCCGTGCACGAGTGCGGCCCGCCTGAGTAGACCGACGTCCCGGGTCAGCAGGATTCGATCTTCCGTGCGGGACAGCGCAAGAAGCTCGTCGTCGTCGCTGTCGTTCCGGTAACGGGTGTCGAAGCCGAGCAGTCGCAGGTAGCGCGCGAGGTGACCGAGGTGCACGTCGAGCACGAATCGCGGCTGCTGCAGCGGCGGGCGCAGCGGCGCGATCCCCGGCAATTCCAGCGACTGGAACGCCGGATACACCGCGACCCGTTCCCCACCGGCGAGACGGTGGTCGAATCCCACGGGGCTGCCGTCGACGAGGATCAGATCGACCTCGGTGTGCGGGACGCCGAGTGATTCGATCCGGTCCTTGACCGACGGCGTCCCGTCGAAGGCGTGCTCGAAGCTCCGCTTGCGTTGCGCGGGCGCCAGAAAATCGTCCAGCTCCCCGTAGAAGCGGAACTCGCACCGACGTCGATCCATCACCAGACACCGCACGGAACGGGGCGTCGTTCGCCCGCCTACCCTCGCCGCACCCGACCGCCTAGCGGCCGGAACCGTACGGGCGGGTGATGATCTCGAGGTTGTGTCCTGCCGGGTCGTGGAAGTAGACGCCGCGGCCACCGTCGTTCCGGTTGAACGCGCCCGGCCGAGACTTGTGCGGATCGGCCCAGTGCTCCATCCCCCGTTCTACGATCAGGCCGTAGATGCGGTCGAAGTCCTCCTCGCTCACGAGGAACGCGTAGTGCTGCGGCAGGACGTCGATCGGCGGATCCGCGAAGTCCAGAGTGACTCCGTTCTCCAGTTGCACTGCCAGGAACGGACCGGCCGGAACCGGATCCGGCAGGCCGAAGAGCGAGGTGAGAAAGAACGCGGACACGTGCTTGTCCTGCGCGAAAACGATGGTGTGGTTGAGCGAGATGGCCATGGATGACCCCTTGTGATACGACGCCTCCATGCCTGACGCAGTCCGTCACCGGCACGCGACGCTGCGCACCATCAAAGCACCGATCGCGGTTGCCCCGCAAGATCATCGGAGATCGCCGTCCAGGCAGGCACCGACGATCGGCCCGATCTCCGCGAGCGCCTCGGGCGTGGTGAGCCGGTTGTGCGTGTGACCGACCGGGTAGACCCGGACGGCACCGGTCACGAAGCGATCCCACGGCGTCTCTTGCCGTGCCGATCCGCCGTCGGCGGCGACGTAGACGAGGTCGCCGTCGAACACCGCCGGCCGGTAATTCTGTCCCAGCCCGACGGTGTGGACGTAGTCGTCGTAGAGCCGGCGCAGGTCGTCGGCGGTCAACGACGCGTACGGTCCGCCGCTCTCGTGCAGCAGTTGCGCGGCGCGCTCCGGGGTGAGCTCGCCATCGCCGCCGGCGGGCTCGTCGACGCCCGCGAACTCGGCGAACAGCATGCCCAGCGTCGGTGTCCGGGACGCCTCGGGAACCGAGTCGGAGGTCTGGGTGTCCAGCATGATCAGCGTCCCGACGTCCTCGCCGAGTTCGCGCAGTCGCACCGCCATCGCGTGGGCGATCGCACCGCCGACGGAGTACCCGAGCAGGTGGTATGGACCGTGGGGGCGCACCCGACGAATCAGCTCGACATACTCGCCCGCCAGTTCCTCCATCGACCCGGGATCGTGCCCGACATCGACCGTGCCGGGCGACTGCAGGCCGTACACCGGACGCGCTGTCGGCACGTACGGAACGAGTCCCGTGTAACACCCCACCAATCCGATCGCCGGATGCACACAGAACAGCGGGGCGCCGCCTTCCCCGGCCCGCATTCTCAAAAGGTTGCCCATACGGTCCGGGGTCCCGGCGTCACCCGCGGTTCGCCGCGCGATCACCGCCGGCGTCGGGTCACCGAACACCCACTGCATCGGCAGTGCCCGACCGAGTCGCGACTGCACCTCGGCGACCACCCGCACGGCGCTCAGCGAATTGCCGCCGAGCTCGAAGAAGTTGTCGTCGATGCCGACCCGCTCGGCGCCGAGGACGTCGGCGAACACCTCGCACAGCACCCGCTCGACGTCGGTGCGCGGCGGCCGGTACTCCCCCGCCGTGAACACCGGCGCGGGCAGCGCGGCGCGGTCGAGCTTGCCGTTCGAGTTCATCGGCACCTCGTCGAGGATCGTGATCGCCGACGGCACCATGTACGCCGGCAACGATGTCGCCGCGAACTTCCGCAGCGCAGCGCCGTCGACGACACCGTCCGGGGTGAGCCGGACGTACGACACCAGCACCGTCTCGCCGTTGGGCGCATCGTGGCCGAGGGACGCGGCGAACTCGACGTCCGAGTGCGCGGTGAGGGCGGCGTCGACGTCCCCGATCTCGATGCGCAGGCCGCGGATCTTGATCTGGAAGTCGGTGCGCCCCACGTACTGCAGGCCGCGCCCGCCGCACCGGCGCACCAGGTCCCCGGAGCGGTACATCCGCGACCCGGCGCCGTCGAACGGGTTCGCGACGAACCTCTCCGACGTGAGCGCCGGCTGCCCCCGATAGCCCCGGGCCAGGCACGAGCCGAACAGGTACAGCTCGCCCTCGCCGCCGTCGGGCACCGGACGCATCCAGCAGTCCAGGACGACGGCGCCGACACCGGACCGGGGCACCGGTCCCCCCATCGTGATCGGCGCCCCGGGCTCGAGGGACTCGCTGGTCGTCACACACACCGTGCACTCGGTGGGCCCGTACGCGTTGAGCAGGCGCGTGCGGTGCGCCCACGCGTCGACCAGTTCCGCGCCGAACAGCTCGCCGCCCACCTCGATCACCTGGACGTCGGGCAGCGATCCCGGTTCGATCGTCCCGCACACCGCGGGGGTGACCAGCAGATGCGTGATCCGCTCCTCCCGCGCGTAGGTCGCGAGTTCGGCGCCCGCGTACACGTCGGGCGGTGCCACCACCAACGTCGCGCCGACGCCGAACGCGAGCATCAGTTCCAGGACCGAGACGTCGAAGCTCGGGGAACACACGTGGAGGATCCGCGATTCCGCGCTCGCCCCTTGATGTTCCACCTGTGCGGCGGTCAGGTGTGGCAGACCGGCGTGCGTCACCACGACGCCCTTGGGCGCGCCGGTGGATCCGGACGTGTAGATGAGGTAGGCGGGATCGGCCATCCGGATCGGGTGGGTGCGTTCGTCGTCGCGGATCGGCGGTGCCGGATGGTGTTCCAGGTCGAGGCCGTCCAGCGGCAACCAGTCGAGTCCGCCCGGCAGCACGTGGGCAGCGGTCGCGGTCAACCCCACCCGGGCGCCGCAGTCCCCGAGCATGTACTCGATGCGTCCCGGCGGCAGCTTCGGATCGATCGGTACGGGCGCCGCACCGCTCTTCGCGACCGCCCACGTGGCCGTCACCGACTCCGCCGAGCGCGGCACCGCGACCGGCACGAAGTCCTCCGGGCCCACACCCCGGTCGAGCAGCACCCGCGCCAACCGGGTGGAACGCTCGTCGAGTTCACGATAGGTGGTATCGATTCCGTTCCAGCGCAGCGCGATCGCGTCGGGATCGCGCGCTACCGCGTCCTCGAGAATCTGCGGCCAGGTCCGCGGCGGGACCGACGCCGACTCCGCCACGTCGACGAGTTCGGCGCGCCGCTCGTCGCCGAGCAGATCGATGCGTCCCACCGGCGTATCGGGGCGGTGCGCCACGGTCTCCACGACTCGACCCAGCCGCTGCGCGAGATCCGCGACGTCGACCGGCGCGAGCGCCTCCGGCGAGTACCGCAGGCGCATCCGCAGTCTCGTGTCCTCGAACGCCATCAGCGACAGCGGGTAGTGCGTCGAGTCGTTGCCGACCACTCCGGTCACACGCAGTCCGGTGCGTTCGGTGAGGCGCGCGAGCGCGCCGGGATTCATCGGGTACGACTCGAACACCATCGCGGTGTCGAACAGTCCGCCGAAGCCGGCCGCCTGCTGAATCGCGGTGAGACCGCGGTACTCGTGCGGCATGAGCGCGGTCCGTTCCCGCTGCAGCCGCGCCAGCAACTGGCGCACGGTCTCGTCCGGATCGAGCCGCACCCGCACCGGCACCGTGTTGATGAACAGACCCACCATCGCCTCGGCGCCGGCGATCATGGGCGGTCGACCGGAGACCGTGGTGCCGAACACGACATCGGTCCCGGCGCTCATTTCGCCGAGAAGGATTCCCCACGCCACCTGCAGCACCGTGTTGACGGTCACGCCCGCCGCCTCCGACGTGCGCACGAGCGCCTCGGCCGTCGGATCATCCAACGGCACGGTCTCACTCGCGCTCGCCGACAGCTGCCGACCGACCGCGTGGGGGGCCGCGAGTGTGGGGCCGGGCAGCCCCGACAGTGCCCTCGCCCAGGCCCGTCCCGCGGCGCCGACGTCACGGGAGACCAGCCACGCGAGGTAGTCCCGGTACGGCGGGGCCGTCCGGTCGAGCGGTGCGCCCCCGGTGGCGTACAGGTCGAACAGATCGGCCACGAGCAGCGGCGCGGACCAGCCGTCCAGGACGATGTGATGGTTGGTGATCACCAGTCGGTGGGTTCGCTCGCCGACGTCGATCAGCAGGAAGCGGATCAGCGGGGCGCCGCGCATGTCGAAGTGGTTGCCGCGGTCACGGTCGATCACGGTGTCGCTGTCCGCGCGGGTGGCGACGGTGATCGCCGACCAGTCGACGGGGACGTGGTCGAGCAGCACCTGCACGACGCTGCCGTCGTCGTGGTTGTCGAACACCGTCCGCAGGCTCGCGTGCCGGTCCATCAGCGCCTGCGCCGCGGCGGCCATCCGGCGTTCGTCCAGGTCACCGTCGAGGTCCAGGACGAGCTGGACGTGGTAGGCGTCGACGGCCTCCTGCGCGAGCAGCGCGTGGAAGAGCAGCCCCTCCTGCAGCGGTGTCGGTGGCCACACGTCGACGACACCGCCGTGCGAGCGCTCCCAGCGGGCGATCTCCGCCCGCGTCGCGGGAACCAGGTCCAGGTCCGACGGGGTCAGGCCCCCGCACGACGGGTCGCTCAGGTGCGCGGCGAGGTCGCGGATTCCGTTCTCCCACAACGTCACGAACTCGCGCGTCGCGTCCGCGCCGAGCACGCCGCACGCGTACCGGATCTTCGCGGTCAGCTGCGGCCCCGCCGGACCGTCGGCGATATAGGCGTCGACCGCGAGCGTGGTCGGCACCGGGCCGTCGCTGCCGGAGTCGGACGCGGAGTCCGCACCGACCGCCGTGACCCCGCCCGCGGACGCGTCCCCCGACAGCCGTCCCAGGTAGTTGACGGAGATCTGCGGCGTCGCGAGAGCGGCGAGGGTGGGACCGGTATCGGGATTGAGATACCGCAGCAGCCCGTAGCCGATGCCGTGTCCGGGGACCGCGCGCACCTGCTCCTTGACGGTTCGCAGCGCCTCCCCGAGGTCGGCCGGGTCCACGTCGGTCAGGTCGAGCCGGATCGGGTACGCCGTGGTGAACCACCCGACAGTGCGTGACAGATCGACCCCGGGAACCGCGTCCTCGTCCCTCCCGTGGCCTTCGACGGACACGACGGCGCGCACCCAACGGCCGACCCCGCCCCACCGGTTCCACCGCGCCGCCGCGATCGCCGTCGCGCACAGCACGGCATCGGCCGGCGTCGCCCGATACGCCTCGGGCAGGCGCTCCAGGAGCTGACGGGTGACCTCGACCGAGTGGCGCACGTCGAGTTCGCCGACGGCGGTATCGGCGGCCGGATCGAACCGATGGTCCCCGAGCACCGGATCCGGCGGGACGAGCATGTCCGTCCACCAGTCCATCTCGGCAACTCGTTCCGGTGCGGTGGCCGACGCCGCGAGTTCGTGCGCCCACGTCCTCATCGACGTACCGACCGGGGGCAACTGGGGTGTCCGACCGCTGCGGATCTGCTCCGACGCCGACACGAGGTCGGGCAGCAGGATCCGCCACGACACCCCGTCGACCACCAGGTGGTGGATTGCGACCGACAGTCGGCCCGCCCGGTCCGGGCCCGCGTCGCACCACACCGCCTGCACCATCATCCCGTTCGACGGGTCGAGCCGACCGACCGCCGCGGTCCGTTCCCGCGCCGCCACCGCGTCGACGGCACCGTCGTCGGCCGCATCGGAACAGTCCACGCGGCGCAGGCACTCGCCGGCCGCCACCGCGCCCGGTTCGGGGATCTCGAGGTGCAGATCGGTGCCGGCGCCGACGCGACGGGCCCGCAGCATGTCGTGACGGTCGAGCACCTCCTGGAAGGCGCCGGCGAGGTCGGCGGCGGACAGTTCCGCCGGGACCGCGACCGTCACCGACTGCGAGAAGTGGTCCCAGTTTCCGCCGCGCTCGGCCAGCCAACGGACGATCGGTGTCGGCTCGACCGGCCCGATGCCGCCGCCGTCGATCTCCCCCAGCACCGGGTGTCCGCCCGCCTCGACCCCGGCCCGGATCACCGCGGCCAGGCCCGCGACCGTCGGGTGTTCGAAGACGTCCTGGGGGGTGAGCCCGAACCCGCTCTCGCGGGCCCGCGACACCAGCGAGATGACCGTGATCGAGTCACCGCCGAGCACGAAGAACGAGTCGTCCGCCGCGACCTCCGGCACCCCGAGTGCCTGCGCGAACAGCCCGGCGAGCGCTTCCTCGACCGCGCCGGCCGCGCGGCGGCCACCCCCGGCGAACGCCGCGAAGTCCGGTTCGGGCAGCGCCTTCCGATCGATCTTGCCGTTGACCGTGACCGGGAGATCGTCGAGCACCGTCACCGCCGCGGGCACCATGTAGGACGGCAGCAGCGCCTCGACCTGCCGACGAACCTCGACCGGGTCGAGCGTGCGGCCCGGAGTGGGGACCACGTATCCGATCAGCCGATCGCCGCCGCCATCGACGCTGCCACCGGCCCCGCGTTGCGCCACGACCACGGCCCGGGCCACCCCCTCGCACCGCAGCAGGGCGGACTCGAGCTCGCCGAGTTCGACGCGGAAGCCGCGCACCTGGACCTGGAAGTCGGTGCGTCCCAGGAACTCCAGTTGCCCGTCGCCGCCGCGACGGCCGAGGTCCCCGGTCCGGTACATCCGCCGCCCGCCGCCGCGGCCGTCCGCGACGAACCGTGCCGCCGTCAACCCCGGGCGTCCGACGTAGCCGCGCGCCACGGCCTCACCGGAGAGGTAGATCTCGCCCACCACGCCGTCCGGGACCGGATGCAGCCGTGCGTCGAGCACGTGCAGGCCGACCCCCGGGATACCCCGGCCGATCACGGTGCCGGGGATGCCGGCCAGGCCGCCGCGCTCGAGCGCGGCGGCGCTGTCGATGACCGTGGCCTCGGTGACCCCGTACATCTCGAACACCCGACCGGCGTCGTCCGGGCGGCGGGCATACCAGCGGGACACCTGCTCGAGGGCGAGCTCCTCGCCGCCGACGAACACGTAACGCAGGGGCAGATCGGCCGTGTCGCGGTCCACCAGCTGGTAGAACGACGCGGGGGTCTGATTGAGCACCGTGATCCGTTCGCGGCGCAGCAGGTCGACGAAGTCCGCCGGGGTCCTCGCCGTCAGCGGGTCCACGAGCACGGCCGTCGCACCGGTCGACAGCGGACCCCACACCTCCCACACCGCGACGTCGAAGGCGAACGAGTGGAAGATCGTCCATGCGTCCGACGAGCAGAGGTCGAACAACGTCGTCGCGTTCACGAGAAGGGCGACCGCGCTGCGGTGCGTCACCTGCACGCCTTTCGGCCGTCCCGTCGATCCCGAGGTGTAGATGACGTACGCGGCGTTGTCCGGGCGCAGCGCCGCGACGCGATCGACGTCGGACAGCGGCGCCGGCGAGAGTCGTTCGAGTTCGGCACGGGTCGCGTCGTCGTCGAGCAGCAGCATCGGGGCGGACACTGCACCGAGCGCGGCGGCCGAGTCGGTAGTGGCCACCACGCACGTGGGCTCCGCGTCACCGAGCACCAGCGCGATCCGCTCCGCGGGCGAACCCGTGTCGACGGGCAGGTAGGCCGCGCCCGCCGCGATGGTCGCGACGATCGCCACCATCATGTCCGTCGACCGCGGAAGCGCGAGGGCCACCACGGTTTCCGGCCCCGCGCCACGATCCACGAGGAGCCGCGCGAGCCGGTTCGCGGATGCCGCGAGGTCCCCGTAGCTGAGCCGGGTGTCACCCGACACCACGGCCGTCGCGTCCGGGTGCTCGGCCGCGGCGGCGGCGAACACGTCGGCGAGCGTGTCCGACGCGGGCGGGGTGCCGCCGATGACCGCCGACACGATCGCGGTCCGCTCGCCGGAGGTGAGCAGGTCGACGTCGCCGACCGGGTGGTACGGGTCCACCGCGGCGGCGTCGAGGATCCGGTGCAGGCGCTCGGTGAACCCTCGGACGGTGCCGAGGTCCCACAGGTCGGTGGCGTAGGTGACGTCGAATCGCATGCCGTCGGGGGCGCCGTCCGAACCGAACGACTCCGACACGCTCAGCTGCAGATCGAACTTCGAGACCCCGAGGTCCCGCTCGACCGGTTCGACGTCCAGGCCCGGCAGCCGCAGGTAGTCGGACATGTCGGTGCGGTACTCGACGAGCACCTGGAACAGCGGCGCATACGACGTCGACCGGGTCGGGGCCAACTCGTCGACGAGCCGCTCGAACGGCAGGTCGGTGCGCGCGAAGGCGCCGAGGTCCACCTCACGCACCGCGGCGAGCACGTCGGCGAATCCGGCGCCGGTGTCGATCGGAGTCCGCAGCACGAGGGTCCCGACGAACATGCCGACCACGTCGTCCAGCCCGGCCTCTCCCCGGCCCGAGACCGGGGTGCCGATCACGATGTCGGCGGTGCTCGACAGGCGCGCGACGAGTACCGCGAGGGCGGCGTGGGCGACCATGAACATCGTCGAACTGCCCCGGTGCGCAAGGTCGGCCAGGGCAGCGTGCGTCCGCCGGTCGACATCGAAACCGACGACGGCACCGCGCAGCGACTGCCGCGCTGGGCGCGGCCGGTCGGTGGGCAGCGGGACCAGGTCGGGGATGCCGTCGAGCGTCCGGCGCCAGTAGTCGAGTTGCCGCGCATAGCGCGACGTCGGATCGTCGGGCGACCCGAGCAGGTCACGCTGCCACAGGGCGTAGTCGACGTACTGCACGGCCGGCGGCGGCCAGTCGGGCGTCGCCCCGCGTCGACGCGCTTCGTACGCGCGCATCACGTCCTTGCCCAGCGCCGTCATCGAGAAACCGTCGGCACTGATGTGATGCGCCACCACGGCCAGCACGTGCTCGGACCCGGACACCCGCACCAACTCGGCCCGCAGCGGCACCCGATCGCTGACGTCGAAGCCGGTCGACGCGAGCCGCAGCAGGTGCGCGTCGAGGTCGGCGCGCAGCACCGCCAGCACCTCCGGTTCGGGGACCTCGCCGATGTCGACGATCCGCTGCGTCGGCACGCCACCGACCAGCGGGTACATCGTGCGCAGACTCGAATGGCGGCACACGACGTCCCGGACGGCGGCGGCGAGCGCCCGCTCGTCGAGGTCACCGCGCAGGCGCACCGCCATCACGATGTTGTAGGCCGGCGACGACGTGTCCAGTTGGTTGATCGACCACATCCGCAGCTGCGCCGACGACAGCGGCAGCACCTCGGGCCATTCGTACGGCCGCAGCACCGGTCGGTGCTCGGCGCCCGCGCCGCCGTGTTCCACCCGCGCGGCGAGCCCGCGCACCGTGCGGGCCTCGAAGATCGCGCGGACATCGAGGTCGGCGTCGAGCGCGGCATTGAGTCGGCCGGTGACCCGGGTGGCCATCAACGAGTTGCCACCGAGGTCGAAGAAGCTGTCGTCCAAGCCGATTCGGTCGATCCCCAGCACGGCCCGCAGGTGCGCGGCGACGATCGTCTCGATCGGGGTGAGGACCGCGGCGCTCGTGGCATCGACGAGGCGCGGGAAGTCCGGGGCGGGCAGCGCCTTCTGGTCGAGCTTGCCGGCCGGGGTCAGCGGCACCTCCGCGATCGGCACGATCAGCGCCGGAACCATGTGCGCCGGCAACCGGCCCGCGAGGTGGCGGACCAGTTCGTCGGGGTCGACGGCGGGGTCGTCGCCGGAGCGGACGTACGACACGAGGACGGTCTCCCCGGACGGCGCGGTCCGGCCGAGGGTCGCGGCGAACTCCACCGCCGGATGCTCGGCGAGGGCCGTGTCGATCTCGCCGAGTTCGATGCGGAATCCGCGCACCTTGACCTGCAGGTCGCTGCGACCGAGGTACTCGAGTGCGAGGTCGGGGCCGTCCTGCCGCCAGCGGACGATGTCGCCCGTCCGGTAGAGGCGGTCACCGGGCATGGTGCCCTCGTCCTCGTCCGTGGGGTCGTCGGTCGCCGCCACGAACGGGCTGGCGACGAACCGTTCCGCGGTGAGACCGGGGCGCAGGTGGTAACCACGCGCGATCGCCGGACCGCCCAGGTACAGCTCGCCGGGGACGCCGATCGGGACCGGCTGCAGGCGCGCGTCGAGCACCAGTTCCACGAAACCGAGGGTCGGGCCACCGATGGTGACCGGGTCGTCCGGGGCCAACGGACCGGCGATGTTCGACATGATGGTGCCCTCGGTGGGCCCGTAGGCGTTGAACATGTCGCGTCCGGACGCCCACCGGCCGATCAGTTCGGGCGGGCACGGCTCCCCCGCCACCGCGAGGGAGCGCAGTGCATCGAGCCCTTCGGGATCGAACGACCCGAGGACACTCGGGGTGAAGAATGCGTGTGTGTCCTGCCCGGCGGCCAGCTGCCGGGCCAGATCCTGGCCGCCGTAGACGTCGGGCGGGGCGATCACCAGGTGCGCGCCCGACCCGAACGCCATCAGCAGCTCGAACACGGACGCGTCGAAGCTCGGCGACGTGAACTGGGAGACCCTCGAATGGGAGGTGACGGTGAGGCTTTCGCGCTCCTGGACCACGAGGTTCGCGAGACCGCGGTGGGTGAGCACGACACCTTTCGGCACGCCGGTCGAGCCGGACGTGTAGATCAGGTAGGCCGGGTTGTCGATCCGCAGGGGCGCCGCGCGGTCCGCGTCGGTGACCGGATCGGCCGGGTACCGCTTCAACCGGTCCCGGTAGTCGTCGGAGTCGATCTCCCGCCACCCGATCCGCCCGGACAACCGCGGGCGCCGGTCGTGCACGGTCAGCCCCGCCGCCGCTCCCGAGTCGCAGAGCATGTGGTCGATCCGCTCCGGCGGATAGGTGGGGTCGACGGGGACGAACGCCGCCCCGGCCTTCGCGACCGCCCACACCGACTCGACGAATTCGATGGACCGGGTCAACCCCAGCGCGACAACGCTTTCCGGTCCGACGCCGTCGTCGATGAGCAACCGGGCCATGCGCGAGGATCGGGCGTCGAGGTCGGTGTAGGAGACGGTGCGATCCCCGCACGACAGCGCGGGCGCGTCCGGATCGATCGTTGCCGCGTCGGTGAGGATCCGCGCCAGCGTCCGGTGACGGTCACCGCGGCGGCCGAGCACGGGTGCGAGACGGTGGTAGTCGGCGTCGGACAGCAGTCGCAGCCGGGCCAACGTCTGCTCCGTGTCGTCGGCGAACGCATGCAGCACCCGCTCGAGCCGATCGGCCACCGCGTCGACCTCGACCGCGTCGAAGAGGTCGGGCGCGTAGTCGATCCGGATCTCCAGCCCACCGTCCACCGACGCCGCGAGCGCGAACGGATAATGGGTGGCGTCCCGGACGGCGACGTCGGTCACCCGCATCCCGGCGAAGTCGGTGTCCGCGGTCAGGCCGGCCCGGTCGACCGGGTACGACTCGAAGACGGTGATGGTGTCGAACAGGGCGGCCGCACCGGTCGCACGTTCGATGTCGGCGAGCCCGACGTGCTCGTGATCGAGCAGCGACGTCTGCTCGGCGTGCGCGCGGTCGAGGAGTTCGCCGAGCGTCTCGGCGGGATGCAGGCGCACCCGCACCGGAATCGTGTTGATGAACAGGCCGATCATCGACTCGATACCGTCGATCTGCGGCGGCCGCCCCGACACGATCGCGCCGAAGACGACGTCGTCACGCCCTGTCCACGCCCCCAACACGATTCCCCACGCCGCCCGCACGATGGTGCTGAGGGTGACACCGCGCTCGCGGGCGACCGCCTCGAGTCGGGCCGTCGCCTCCTCGGTGAGGATCAGCCGCTCCGCCCGTGGCACCGTGGGCAACTGCCGACCACGTTCGAGCGGTCCGAGCAGCGTCGGCTCGTCGACCCCTGCCAACGCGTCGACCCAGCGCTCCGTCGACGCCGCGAGGTCGACACTGCCCAGCCAGGACAGGTACTCCCGGAACGACGGCGGCACCGGGACGGCCCCCGGGTCGGGTGCGACGTACGCCTCGAGAAACTCGCGCACCAGCAGGGGCACCGACCAGCCGTCGAGCAGGATGTGGTGGTACGTCAGCACCAGACGGTGCGTGTCGGCGCCGGTGCGGATCAGCAGCCCCCGGAGCAGCGGCGACACGCTCATGTCGAAACGTCGGGCCCGATCGTCGGCCAGGACCTGCTCGGCGGCTTCGGGGTTCTCGAGATCGGCTACCGCCCACGGCAGCTCGACGCGCTCCGGCACCAGCTGCACGGGGTCGCCGTCCGGCCCGGTGGCGTACGAGACTCGAAGGATCGCATGACGATCCAGAAGAGCCTGGACGGCGCGGCGGACCCGGTCGGCATCGACCGATCCGCCCAGCACGATCTCGAGCTGCACCAAGTACGGGTCGTGCTCGTCGCCCGTCAGCTCCGTCTGGAACAACAGCCCGGCCTGCAGCGGCGACAGCGGCCACACGTCGGCGAGCCCCGCCTGCGCCTCCTCGAGACGTTCGACGGTCCCCTGGTCGAGGTGCACGAGCGGCAGATCCGACGGAGTGAGGCCGCCGGCACCGGGCCGGACGGCGGCCGACGCAAGTGCGCGGCACGCCGATCGCCACAGCTCGGCCAGGTCCTGGACGTCCCGGTGATCGAGCACGCCGCCCGGGTACGCCAGTGTCGCCCGCAACGTCGGGCCCCGCTCGCTGTCGACGGTGATCAGGTTGATGTCGAGGGCGGCGGTGGCCGGCATGTCCGGTTCGACCGAGGAACCCAGGTCCCCGAGTTCGTCGACCGGGAGCCAGTCCCCACCCACGCCGTGCGGCGCCACGGCCATCCGCCCGAGGTAATTGATGCTGGTCTGCGGGGTCGGCAACCCGTCGAGGGGTCCGGGGGTGCCGTCGACGCGGGCGCCCAGGTAACGCAGTACGCCGTAACCGATTCCGTGATCGGGCGCCCCACGCAACTGTTCCTTGACGAGTTTGAGCGCCTCACCCGCGACCGGCCCCCCGGCGAAGGCGGCGTCGAGATCGATTCCCGCCAGGTCGAGCCGCACCGGGTGGGTCGTCGTGAACCACCCGACGGTCCGCGACAGGTCCGCGCCCGACACCACCTGGTCCTCGCGGCCGTGTGCCTCGATCGTGAGCAACGTCGACAAGTCGGACGCGGTGCCACGCCGGTGGCGCCAGGTCGTCAGCGCCAGGACCAGCGCGGTGACGACGGCGTCGTCGACACTCCCGTGCACGCTCTCCGGTACCGCGGTGGACAGTGCCGCGGTCACGGCCTGTGGGAGGTCGACGGCGACGGTCTCGACCGTGTCGGCCACGTCGAGGCGCGGATCCAACGGGCGGCTGCCGAGCAACGGGTCGGGGCCCGCGAGCACGCCTCGCCAGTAGTCGATCTCGGCGGCGTGATCGCCACGTGCACGCTCGTCGAGTGCGTGCGCCCACGTCCGCATCGACGTCCCCACCGCCGGCAGTCGCACCGTCCGACCGGCCCGCGCCTGCCCCCACGCGGAGGCCAGGTCCGGCAGCAGGATTCGCCACGACACACCGTCGACCACCAGGTGGTGGGCCACCAGCACCAGCCGACCCGGCCGACCCGGGCCCGCGTCGCACCACACCACCTGCAGCATCCGGCCGGCCGTCGGGTCGAGCCGATCGACCGCCTCGGTGCGCGCGACGACCAGTGCCGCGACGAAGTCGTCCGTGCCGGGATCCGCGGCCACCGGGATCCTGTGCACGACGTCGCCCGCGGCGACGGCCCCGGGCGGCGGGACCTCGAAGGCGGCGATGTCGATGTCGATGCCACCGACGTATCTGGCGCGGAGCATGTCGTGGTGGTCGAGGACGGCCTGTACCGCGGTCCGCAGATCACCGCCGTCCAGCCCGATCGGCAGGACCACGCACACCGACTGCGACAGCCGGGTCCAGGACCCTCCGCGGTCGACGAGCCAGCGCACGATCGGTGTCGCCGCCACCGATCCGACACCGCCGCCCGACAGTTCCTCGAGCGCGGGAGCGCGCGCGGCGGTGTCGGTGGCCACGGACGCCAGCCCCGCGACCGACAGCCGCTCGAAGACGTCTCGCGGGGTCAACGCGAGACCGGCGGTACGCGCGCGGGACGCCAACTGGATCGCCATGATCGAGTCGCCGCCCAGCGCGAAGAACGAGTCCTCGGCGCCCACGGATTCGAGCCCGAGGACCTCGGCGAACAGCCCGGCCAACTTCTCCTCGGTGACCCCGGCCGGCGCCCGGCCGACCCCCGACGAGGAACCGAAGTCCGGTTCCGGCAACGCCTTCCGGTCCACTTTCCCGTTCACGGTCAGCGGCAGCCGCTCGAGAACCGTCACCGCCGCCGGCACCATGTAGGGCGCGAGCGTGCCGGTCACCTGCTCCCGCACCGCCGCCGGTCCCACCACCGCACCCGATTCCGGGACGACATACGCGACCAGTCGCACGGGCTCTCCCGGCGCGGCGCGTCGAGGCACCACCACCGCGTGGGCGACACCGGGGCACTCCACGAGCGCCGCCTCGATCTCGCCGGGCTCCACGCGGAAACCACGCACCTGGACCTGGAAGTCGCTGCGCCCCAGGAACACCAGCCTTCCCTCGTCGTCGAGACGGGCGAGGTCCCCCGACCGGTACATCCGGCTGCCGTCGCCGGAGAACGGATCGACGACGAATCGCTCGGCGGTGAGCCCGGGGTGGCCGCCGTAGCCGCGGGCCACCTGCACACCACCCGCATAGATCTCCCCGACGACACCGACCGGGACGGGACGCAGGCGACGGTCGAGCAGATACAGTCTCACGCCGGGAAGCCCCCGGCCGACGACGTTGCCGCCGCCCGACGCAGCCAGCGCCGACGTCATGGGCATCGAACTGAGGAAGACCGTGGTCTCGGTGATGCCGTACACGCTGACCAGGGCGGACCGGTCCCCGGCATGGCGGTCGAGCCAGGGCACGAGGCGCCGCTGGTCGTACTCGTCGCCCCCGACGAAGACCCGGCGCAGGTCGGGCAGTGGTGCGGGGGCATCCTGCTCGACCTCGGCCAACTGCAGGAACGCGGCGGGTGTCTGGTTCACCACGCTCACGCGCTCACGTCGGAGCAGATCGAGGAACGCGTCCGGGGTTCGCACGGTGTCCCGATCGACCACCACGAGTGTTCCGCCGATGGTCAGCGGCCCCCAGATCTCCCATACCGAGAAGTCGAACGCGAAGGAATGGAACATCGTCCACACGTCGGCCGCGGTGTTGTCGAACTCGAGGTTCGCATTGGCGAGCAGCGCCGCGGCACTGCGATGACTCACCTGCACGCCCTTGGGCCGGCCGGTCGAGCCCGACGTGTAGATCGAGTACGCCAGGTGGTCCGGCCGCAGCGGCCGGATCCGTTCCCCCGCGGTCACCGGCGCGGTCGGCAACCGCGCCAGCTCGGCGCGTGTCGCGCGCGTGTCCAGGGCGACGACGGGGGCGTCCAGCCCGTCCAGTCCGTCCAGTTCCTCTGCGAGCGCGGCGGTCGTCAGCACACATGTCACCCGCGCGTCCGCCAGCACGTAGTCGCGGCGTGCACGGGGCGATGACGCCTCGATCGGCACGTACGACCCGCCTGCGGTCAGGACCGCGAGCAGCGCGACGATGAGCTCGGCGGACCGGTCCGACACCACCGCCACCCGCGACTCCGGCCCCACTCCGAGCGTGATGAGTTCGCGTGCAAGCTGATTCGCCTCGCCACACAGCTCGCGGTACGTCAGCTCGGTGTCGCCGAACACCACCGCGGCCCGATCCGGGCCCAGCTCCGCGGAGTGGGCCACCAGCTCCGGCAACGTCCCGCCGCCCGACACTCCGGGAGTGTTCCACGCCGCCAGCAGCGCGGCGGTCTCCGCATCGTCGACGATCGGGAGCTCGCCGACGGGGGCCTCGGGAGCGGCGGTCGCCAGCGCGCGCAGCAACCTGGTGAACCGGTCGTAGTGCCGGCCGAGTGTGGCGTCGTCGTACAGGTCGGGATTGGCCTTGAAGTCCAGGCGGATCGGGCCGGAGGTGCCGTACCGGTAGACATTGACCAGCAGGTCCTCGATCGGACCGGACGAGAGCACCTCGAGCGAGGTCCGGGTGTCACCGAGGCGCAGCTCGGTCGGGAACATCATCAGGTTGAGCAGCGGACCCGAGAACCCGCGGCCGGACCCGTGCTCCCCGCGGTCCCGGCGCAGATCCTCGTGCCGGTAGCGCTGATGGCGCAGCGCGCCGGACAGGGCCGCCGCGACGGCCGCCACCAGTTCCGAGACCGTGGTGCCGGTACCCACCGAGACCCGCAGCGGCACCACGTTCGCGAGCGTCCCGCCGGATCGCCGCAGCACCGCAGTCGTCCGGGACGAGACCGGCAGGCTCAGCACGATGTCGGACGCGCCGATGTGGCGTGCGGTGTAGGCGACGATCGCCGACGCGACCAACACCGGGAGCGTGACCCCGTATCGATCCTGCGCGGCTGCAAGAGCGTGGGCGACCGCGGGTTCGATCTCGGTGCCGACGTCCCGGCTGTGGGCCCGCGCCGGCGCGGCGTGCTCGGCGAGGCTGCACCGCTCCGGCATCCCTGCGGTCCGCTCACGCCAGTAGTCGCGATCCGACTCCCACCGCGTCGACCCGACGTACTTTGCCTCGGCGGCGTGGACCTTCTCGAGACCGTCGGCCGTGTTCGGTGGTGGCTCGCGGCGCTCGACTGCCGCGTTGTAGAGATCGGCCATCCGATAGACCAGCGTCGCCGCGCCGACACCGTCGAGCACGATGTGGTGCGCACGTGAGTACCAGAAGTAGCGGTCGTCGGCGATCCGCAGGAGCGCAGAGACCGCCAGACGGTCCCGGAACAGATCGATCGGCGTGCCGATGTCCGAGCGCATCCATTCGCGCGCCGCCGCCTCCGGGTCGGGTTCACCCCGCAGGTCCACCAGCCAGGTTCCGGTGTCGACGTCGGGATCGACGATCTGTTGCGGCCGGGAATCGTGCGGAACCAGACGAATCAGACCCGAACCGAATTCGCGGGCCGCTTCGGAAGCGGCCCGCGAGAGCAGTGGGACGTCGAGCCGTCCTCGGATGTCGATGAACTGGGCGACCGCCATCGGCACGCCGGGGTCGAGTTGTTGTGCGAGCCACTGGCCCATCTGTGCGGGCGTCAGAGGCATCGGATCCGGACACCCTGCGCCGAACCTGTACGCCCCCA
This sequence comes from Rhodococcus sp. AG1013, assembly GCF_003350365.1. Classification (NCBI taxonomy): domain Bacteria; kingdom Bacillati; phylum Actinomycetota; class Actinomycetes; order Mycobacteriales; family Nocardiaceae; genus Rhodococcus; species Rhodococcus sp. AG1013. Next base: position 438,283 of record NZ_QQAT01000003.1, on the reverse strand, counting down.
TGCGATCACCGGCGTCCGTCGCGCCGGGCGCCGTGTCGACTCGAAATGGAAGCTCCATCAGCAGGATTGCGGCTTCACACGGACCGAGAGGTCCGGTTGTCGGGCTCCGGACCCGACGCCGTCACCTCAGCCGGTGCCGGGTGAGCCGATCGTCCGCGCCCGAACGCCGAGTGCGCTCGCCGACGCGGGATTTGCGTCGATGTTCGTCATTGCAACAACGATACGTCGGTCCGCCGCGACGGAGCGAGTGACGATTTCGTGTCGATCCCGGTCAACTCACCACTGCGGTCCCGCAACCACCAGGAACACGACGCCGACCGTCACACCCAACGCCCCGCTGAGGGCTCCGAACAACGCCTCGAGCGACTTCGGTTCGTCGTCCTCGACATCCACGGCACGGGACGCGGCCACACCGGTGACGATCGCACCGATACCGAGCAGGATGCCCAGACCGAACGTCCAGAATGTGATGACGGACAGGGCCCCGAGCGCGAGCGACGTGTCGCTGCCCGCTCGGCGCAGGACCGCCCCGACGGACGCGAGCGGCGATGCGGGACGGCGTTCAGGCCGGGAATCGGGGGCGGGAGTGGGCTCGGGAGCGGAATCGGGCGAACGGTCAGCGACGACGGACATGGTGGAGCGGTACTTTCTCGAGCGAAGGACAGAGGTTGCGAGGTGCGTGGGGACCGCAGACCTAATCGGTACGGGAACCGTGCCCCGTACCGATTCGCGCCGACGGTGGTGCAGGTGCCGTCGGCCCTAGGTGTCTCCCGTCCTGTCGCCCGCCCCCGCCTCGATGGTCCGTGGAGTGTCGGATCCCAGGCGGGTGACCTCGATCCGTCGTGGCTTCGCGCGCTCGGCAACCGGGATCATGACCGTGAGGACACCATTTTCGTAACTGGCAGAGACCTTTTCGGCATCCACGTCGTCGCCGAGAGAGAGCTGACGACGGTACGTTCCGCTGAACCGCTCGGACGCGAGCCACTGGACGTTCTCCTCCGAGGGCGCGCTGCGGTGCGCCGTGAGGGTCATCGTCCCGTTCTCGATGTTGACGTCGACCGAGCCGGGATCGACACCGGGCAGGTCTGCATGGAGGACGTAGTGATCGTCGACTCGGTAGAGGTCCATCGGCATGAACCGCGGTACGCGCGTGCTACCCATCGGGTTGGAGAGAAGGCTTCGAGTCAGTGCATCAATATCCGAAAAGGGATCGAAGCGCAGCACAGCAACACACCTCCTGAGCATCTCCGGTGCCCGCCACCCGACGGGCAGCCGATCAACTGTGCATTACCAAAATTAGCACTCCCACCCGATGAGTGCCAATCGTTTGTTCGGTCGATCGCAACAGGGCCCGGAGGGCTACTTCCCTCGCCGAAACAGCTTGTTACCCAGCCACACCACAGGGTCGTACCGCTTGTCGGCGACGCGCTCCTTCATCGGGATCAGCGCGTTGTCGGTGATGTGGATGTTCTCCGGACACACATCGGTGCAGCATTTGGTGATGTTGCACAGCCCCAGCCCGAACTCGGACTGGGCGGCGTCGCGGCGATCCGCGGTGTCGAGGGGGTGCATCTCGAGCTCGGCGATCCGCATCAGGTAGCGCGGGCCGGCGAACGCCTCCTTGTTCTCCTCGTGGTCCCGCACGACATGACACGTGTTCTGACACAGGAAGCACTCGATGCACTTGCGGAACTCCTGAGACCGCTCGACGTCCACCTGCTTCATCCGGTACTCGCCCGGCGCCAGACCGGGCGGCGGCGTGAACGACGGGATCTCGCGCGCCTTGGTGTAGTTGAACGACACGTCGGTGACGAGATCGCGGATGACGGGGAAGGAACGCATCGGGGTGACGGTCACGACCTCGTTCTCGCCGAACGTCGACATCCGGGTCATGCACATCAGCCGTGGTTGACCGTTGATCTCCGCCGAGCACGACCCGCACTTGCCGGCCTTGCAGTTCCAGCGCACCGCCAGATCCGAGGACTGCGTCGCCTGGATGCGGTGGATGATGTCGAGGACCACCTCGCCCTCGTTGACCTCCACCGTGTAGTCGCACAGGTCCCCGCCCGACGCGTCGCCGCGCCACACCCGGAACTTCGCGTCGTAGCCCATGTCAGGTCGCCCTTCCCGGATGCCCTTCGAGCTCGGCATCCGTGTAGTACTTCCCCAGCTCGTCGATCTCGAAGAGCGCCAACAGATCCGGACGCATCGGCGTCTGCTCCTCGCGCGTGACGATCACGTCGGGGATCGCGACGTCGTCGCCGAGTGCCGGATCGCCGGGCACCGTGCTGCAGACCAGCAGTGTCGACCGCCACTGCGGGTCCATCGACGGGTAGTCGTCGCGCGTGTGCCCGCCGCGACTCTCGGTCCGCATGAGGGCGGCGCGCGCGACGCACTCGCTCACCAGCACCATGTTCAGCAGATCCAACGCCAGGTGCCACCCCGGGTTGAACTGGCGGTGGCCCTCGACCGTCACCCCACCGACGCGAGACTTGATGTCGTCGAGCCTCGCGACTGCCCGCTCCACCTCCTCCTCGTTGCGAATGATGCCGACCAGGTCGTTCATGGTCTGCTGCAACTCGGTGTGCAGGGTGTAGGGGTTCTCCCCGACCCCCTCCGCGGGCGGGTCGAACGGCGCGAGGGCCGCGGCCGCCGCGGCCACGACATCCGATTCGGTGACCGCAGGACGGGTCTCGAGGGACTGGACGTAGTCGGCCGCCCCGAGCCCGGCGCGCCGACCGAAGACCAGCAGGTCCGACAGCGAGTTTCCGCCGAGCCGGTTCGATCCGTGCATGCCCCCGGAGCATTCTCCGGCAGCGAAAAGGCCGGGCACCGTGGATGATCCGGTATCGGGATCGACTTCGATGCCGCCCATCACGTAGTGGCAGGTGGGACCGACCTCCATCTGCTCCTTCGTGATGTCGACGTCGGCGAGTTCCTTGAACTGATGGTGCATCGACGGCAGCCGCCGCACGATCTCGTCCGCCGGCATCCGGGACGCGATGTCGAGGTACACCCCACCGTGTGGGGTGGACCGTCCGGCCTTGACCTCGGAGTTGATCGCCCGCGCCACCTCGTCACGCGGCAGCAGGTCGGGTGTACGACGGTTGTTGTCCGGATCGTCGTACCACTTGTCGGCCTCCTCAGCGGTCTCCGCGTACTGACCTTTGAACACCGCGGGGATGTAGGAGAACATGAACCGCTCGCCGTCCGAGTTCTTCAGCACCCCGCCGTCGCCGCGGACGCCCTCGGTGACGAGGATGCCCTTCACGCTGGGCGGCCACACCATGCCCGTCGGGTGGAACTGGACGAACTCCATGTTGATCAGGTTCGCCCCGGCCCGCAGCGCCAACGCGTGGCCGTCGCCGGTGTACTCCCACGAGTTGGACGTGACCTTGAACGACTTGCCGATTCCGCCGGTCGCCATGACGATCGCGGGGGCGTCGAACAGCACGAACCGCCCCGACTCGCGCCAGTACCCGAAGGCGCCGGCGATCCGGTCGCCGTCCTTGAGGAGTTCGGTGATCGTGCACTCCGCGAAGACCTTCACGCGCGCCTCGTAGTCGCCGGTCTCCGCGAAGTCCTCCTGCTGCAACGAGACGATCTTCTGCTGCATCGTGCGGATCAGTTCGAGCCCGGTGCGGTCCCCCACGTGCGCCAGGCGCGGATAGGTGTGCCCACCGAAGTTGCGCTGGCTGATCCGGCCGTCCGGGGTGCGGTCGAACAACGCGCCGTAGGTCTCGAGTTCCCACACCCGATCCGGCGCCTCCCGCGCATGCAGTTCGGCCATCCGCCAGTTGTTGAGGAACTTGCCGCCACGCATGGTGTCGCCGAAGTGGACCTGCCAACTGTCCTTGGAGTTCGCGTTGCCCATCGCGGCGGCGCAGCCGCCCTCCGCCATCACGGTGTGAGCCTTCCCGAACAGCGACTTGCACACCACGGCCACCGACAGGCCCCGTTCGCGCGCCTCGATGACCGCCCGCAGCCCGGCGCCGCCGGCGCCGATCACCACCACGTCGTACTTGTGCCGCTCCACCTCTGCCACGAATTCCCCCTCCAGCTGGAATCGCTCGTGCCCGTCGAGCCCGTCAGTTGATGAGACGCAGGTCGGAGATGGTGCCGCTCGCGACCAGCATGATGTAGAAGTCGGTGATGATCAGGGTCGCCAGCGTGGTCCACGCCAACTGCATGTGGCGGGTGTTGAGCTTGCTCACCCACGTCCACAGCCGATAGCGGACCGGGTGTGCCGAGAAGTGCTTGAGCCGGCCGCCGGTGACGTGGCGGCACGAGTGGCACGACAGCGTGTACGCCCACAGCAGGATCACGTTGACCGTGATGATCAGGCTGCCCAGGCCGAGGCCGAAGCTGCCGTTGGGGCCCTCGTACGCCCGCACCGCGTCGTACGTGTTGACCAGTGACACCACCAACGCGACGTAGAAGAAGTAGCGGTGGGCGTTCTGCACGATCAACGGCAGCCGCGTCTCCCCGGTGTAGGTGGCGTGGGGCTCGGCCACCGCGCAGGCAGGCGGCGCCAACCAGATCGACCGATAGTAGGCCTTGCGGTAGTAGTAGCAGGTGAGACGGAAACCGAGCAGGAACGGCAGCACCAGGAAGCCGAGCGGAATCCACATCGGCAGCTCGCCGACCCAGGTGCCGAAATGACTCGCACCCGGCACACACGACTCGCTGATGCACGGCGAGTAGAACGGCGTCAGGTAGTGGTAGTCGTCCACCCAGTACGCGGTCCGCACGAACGAGCGGACCGTCGCGTACACGACGAAGACCGCGAGCCCGAGCGTCGTGAGCAGCGGCGCCAGCCACCACCGGTCGGTGCGCAACGTGCGCGCACCGATGTCCGCCCGAGCCGGCGATGGTGCACCGATCTCGGTCACGCGGGGCGCCCTCACGCGTTCTCGTGCGGGTTGCCGCCAAGGCCTTCGTCGTCGGCCCCCTGCCACAGCGAACGGTCGTAGGGCGTGTCCGGCACCTGTACACGCTCGGTGCCCGCCCCGACCGTGGGCCGCGGAGGCGATTCGGTGAGGTCGTGGGCGTCGATGTCGAGACGATCGACGTCGTTGGCCAGCCGGCGCACGGCCGACGCGTCGCCGTAGACGTCACGCAGCGACCCGACGCACTCCCGCAGATGGCCGATCGTGCGCTGCAGATCCATCACTTCGGTGGTGGTCATCGGTACCTCCGAGAAGCTTCGAAAAGCACTGTTCGAATCCTCGGCCGATCGGAGCGGTACCAGGGCTGTCGGTCCGCCGCCCGATCTGCCTTCTCGATGTGATGGCACTCACAGTACGTGAAGCGTCGCCGTGTCGCCGCGAATTACCCCGACGGCACCGGGCCGTCGGAATTCCCCAGCACAGCGGGGCGCCTGGCCACGACAGCGAAGTTGAGAGGAATCCGCGGCGCTCCGGGTCGCAGCTCCCACCCGCGCCGACACGGGACGAGATCGTCGAACGCGGGCCAGTCCATGTACGGCAGCTCGACCAGGGATTCGATCGTCAAGCCGGCCTCCAGGAGGGAGCCGACGACTTCGCCGAGGTCGTGGCGCCACTCGTAGTTCGTCACATGCGCGATCTGCCCGGCCGAATCCTCGGTGTACGTTCCCGAGTCGTCGTAGGTGCGGTGACCACCCCCGCCGAGATAGTCGTCGACGATCTCCCACGGCTCGTGGTCCATCGACCCGAGAATCGGATGGTCGTCGCGAATCATGAACACGCCTCCCGGTTCGAGGAGGTCGTGGATCGACTGGGCCCACGTCGCCAATTCCGGCAGCCACACGATCGTGCCGGCACTCGTGACGACGGTTGCGAACCGGCGGTCGATCAGGGTCGATGCATACCGGGCGTCGCCTTCCACCCAGCGGATGTCACGCCCGTCGGCGGCCGCGATCCGCGCCGCGTGGTCCAACGAGTTCGGCGACAGATCGAGTCCGTGCACGTCCACGGCGCCGAGCCGCGCCCACGAGATCGTGTCGGTGCCGATGTGACACTGCAGGTGCAGCAGACTGCGGCCGCGCACCCCCGAGTCCGGCAGGTGGGGCGCAAGCACCGAAAGATCGTTCACAACGACTTGCGAGATCGTCCCCGGATCGGCGAGGAAGCCCTCGACGTCGTACATCTTCGATCGCGCGTGGACGTCCGCCCGGTCGTTCCAGTTCGCCCGGTTGGCGGCGATGGCCTCCGTGGCCTCTGTGGCCTCTGTGGTCTCTGTGGTCTGCACGACCCGTCCTCCCGTATGCGTACGCGTATGTCGACTCGACCGTGTCTAGCACGGACATATGCGTCCGGCGCAGCGATTTTCTGCGCCTCGGGCCGTCGGATCGGGTTGTTCAGCCGATCGAGGCGGCGAGCCATTCGGGGTCGAACCAGCCCGGCGCGGCACTCGCGAATCGAGCCTCGTCGAGACGCCCACTCCCCTCCGGGATGCGCCCGACCAGCGCGGCCCCCGTCACGTTCGGCAGATCCTCGAGATTGCAGCGCATCGCGAGATCGGGTTCGACGGGCCACGATCCGACGACGAAGCCCGAGCACTTCACGCCCGCCGCGGCCAGCGATTCGGCCGTCAACGCACAGTGGTTGAGCGTGCCCAATCCGGGCGCAGCCACCACGACGACAGGCGCATCCAGGTCGGCGGCGACGTCGCGCACCGTGAAGCCGTCCGCGCCCAGACGCACCAGCAGTCCCCCGGCGCCCTCGACGATCGTCACGTCGTACGTGGCATCCAGTTCGCGCACGACGGCCACGACATCGGACCGGGTGAGCATCGGCATGCCACTGCGCCGGGCCGCCGTGTCCGGGGCGAGCGGTTCGGGATACCGGGCGAGTTCGACCGTCGCCGTCACACCGCTCAGCCGCGTGACCTCCGCCAGATCGCCCGGCTCGTCCGCCGTGACACCCGTCTGCGCCGGCTTGCACACCGCGACCGATCGGCCTGCTGCCCGAAGCGCGGCCACGAGCGCCGCGGTGACGATCGTCTTGCCGACGTCCGTCGAGGTACCGGACACAACGAGCACGCTCACGCCGATACTCCCACGCGATTGCCCGAAAGCACCTCGGCGAGAATACTTTCGATCCGTTCCATCTCGTCGGCATCGATCGTCGCGCGCGCGGTCAGGCGCAGCCGCGACGTGCCCTCGGGCACCGACGGCGGTCGGAAACAGCCCACGTGCAGCCCCCGTTCCCGGCACGCGACCGCTGCGGTGAACGCCACCTCCGGATCCCCGAGGATCACCGAGACCACGGCCGATGCCGGATCTGTTACCCCGGTGATGCGCGCCAGGTCGCGGGCCCGGTCGAGCACCGCGGACGCGCGCTCCGGCTCCCGGATCAGCACGGCCAGCGCGGCACGTGCGGCCCCGACCGCGGCGGGCGCGAGGCCGGTGTCGAAGATGAACGTGCGCGCCGTGTCGACCAGGTGTGCACGCACCTTCTCCGACGCCAGCACCACGCCGCCCTGGCTGGCCAGCGACTTCGACAGGGTCGCCGTGACCACGACGTCGGGCTCCCCCGCCAGTCCGACCTCGTGGACGAGGCCGCGGCCGCCCGACCCGCGGACGCCGAGCCCGTGGGCCTCGTCGACCAGCAGCACCGCGCCGTGCTCGCGGCACACACGGTGCATCGCGGCGAGCGGCGCAAGGTCGCCGTCCGCGCTGAAAACCGAGTCGGTGAGCACCAGCGCGCGTTCCTCGGCGCGTTCGGCCAGCGCGCGGCGGAGGAACTCGATGTCGGCGTGCGGTGCCACCACGACCCGGGAGCGGGACAACCGGCACGCGTCGACCAGCGAGGCATGGCAGCCCGCATCGGACACGATCAGCGCGCCGGGACCCGAGAGTGCCGTGACGGCACCGAGATTCGCGGCGTAGCCGCTCGCGAAGACCAGGCCGGCCTCGGCGCCGACGAACTCGGCGAGTTCACGTTCGAGCAGTTCGTGATCCGACGTCGTGCCCGTCACCAGCCGCGATCCGGTCGCGCCACCGCCCCAGCGACGGACCGCGTCGACGGCGCCGTCGATCACCTCGGGGTGCCGGACGAGACCCAGGTAGTCGTTGGAGGCGAGGTCGATCACCGAGTCGGACGCGCCGCGTGCCCGCAGCTCGCGACGCAGACCGGCCGCCCGCCGATCACGTTCGACGTCGTCCAGCCAGCTCAGCGCATTGCCCTCGGTACCCACCCGAAGCACGATACAAGCCCACTTGAACAGCGTTCAAGTGGGCTTGCGGTCAGGCCGCCTGGCTTCGCGCGGCCGCCACCATGCCGGTGGTGAGCCGGTCCAGATCCTCGGCGGTACAGATGTAGGGCGGCATCGCGTAGATCAGATTCCGGAACGGGCGCAGCCACACCCCCGCCCCGACAGCGGCGTCGGTCGCGGTCTGCATGTCGACCGGTTCGGCCAACTCGATCACCCCGATGCCGCCGAGCACCCGGACGTCGACGACACCGGGAATGTCCCGCGCGGGTGCCAGCCCGCGTTCGAGCCCCTCGTTCAGCGCCGCGACCTCGGCCCGCCAGTCGCGCGAGAGCAGCAACTCCACCGCCGCGACCGCGACCGCACAGGCCATCGGGTTCCCCATGAACGTCGGGCCGTGCATGATCCCGCCGCCCTCGCCTGCGCTGATCGTCTCGGCCACCTCGGTGGTGCACAGCGTCGCGGCGAGCGTGAGATAGCCGCCGGTGAGGGCCTTGCCGACACACATCACGTCGGGCGCGATCCCCGCGTGGTCGGCGGCGAACAGCTCGCCGGTGCGACCGAATCCGGTGGCGATCTCGTCGAACACCAGCAGCAGATCGTGCTCGTCGCACATGCGGCGCAACTCGCGGAGGTAGTGCGGGTGGTGGAACCGCATGCCCCCCGCCCCCTGCACGACGGGCTCGACGATGATCGCCGCCAACTCGTCGCGGTGTTCGATCACGAGCCGCTCGAACTCCGCGACGTACGCGGCGTCGTACTCGCGCGGCGGCGCGGGCGCGAACACCTGCCGGGCCAGCACGTCCGTCCACATCGAGTGCATGCCCCCGTCCGGGTCGCACACGCTCATCGGCGCGAACGTGTCCCCGTGGTAGCCGCCCCGCCACGTCAGCAGCCGGTGCTTCTCCGGTCGCCCCTGGGCGCGCCAGTACTGCAGGCACATCTTCACGGCGACCTCCACCGACACCGAGCCGGAGTCGGCGAGGAACACCTTCTCCAGACCGGCGGGTGTGATCTCGACCAGCAACTCCGCGAGACGTGCGGCCGGCGCGTGGGTGAGCCCGCCGAACATGACATGACTCATCCGGCCGAGCTGATCGGTGACCGCGGCATCGAGGACCGGATTGCGATACCCGTGCACCGCGGACCACCACGAGCTCATACCGTCGACCAGTTCGGTGCCGTCCGCGAGGGTGAGGCGAGCGCCCTCCGCGGACTCGACGACCAGGGGGGCCGTCGACGCGGGAAACGCCCCGTAGGGATGCCACAGGTGTTCGGTGTCGATCGCGACGATCCGCTCGGAAGACATGCGCAAGGAGTTCACGGCGCTCGACTGTATGTGCTCGGGCGCGACGGTCGACGCGGCAGGTATTTTGGGGACGTCGCCGCCGCGACCGTTCCGCAGCAATCCGGGATTCCTCCCGCGCCGCCTCGAAAGGATCGCGTGTCAGTCCGCTCCACCGCCCCGACCCTCGGTGGCCCCTCGGGCTCCGAAAGCCGCATTCGCCCAGTTCACCGCCGTGATCTCGACGGTCTCCGCGGCCTCGCGATCGGGCTGGTGGTCGTCTACCACGTGTGGTTCGGACGGGTCTCCGGCGGCGTCGACATCTTCCTGGCGCTGTCCGGGTTCTTCTTCGTCGGGTCGCTGCTGCGGGTCGCTGAGGGTCCGTCTCGACTCGATCCACGCCCCGTCGTGGGGCGAATCACTCGACGACTCGGACCGCCTCTCGTCGTGGTGCTCGCGGCGACGGTCGCGTTCACCGTCTGGGTCCATCCGGCTACGTTGTGGTTCGACATCGCGCGGCAGACGACCGCCTCGCTGACGTTCCTCCAGAACTGGCACCTCGCCGACACCGCGAGCGACTACCTGGCCGCCGACCCGTCGGTGAGCCCGTTGCAGCACCTGTGGTCGATCTCCGTGCAGGGCCAGTTCTACCTCGCCGCGATCGTTGTCGTGTTCGCGGTCGCGTGGCTGTTGCGGGCCCGCGGGTTGCCCGTCCGCGGGCCGCTCGCGGTCGTCCTCGCGGCCCTGGCCGCCGCGTCCCTGATCTATGCGACGACCAGTGAACTGCCGCAGACGTGGCTGTATTACGACACCGCCGCGCGGATGTGGGAACTGCTCGCCGGCGGTGTGCTGGCGTGCGTCGCACCGTGGATCCGGGTGCCGCGCGGGTGGCGGATCGCGCTGTCCGTCACCGGCCTGGCGATCGTTCTCGGCTGCGGCATGGTGCTCGACGGACGCAGCGAGTTCCCCGGACCGTGGGCGCTGGTCCCGGTCGGCGCCGCGCTCGCCTTCATCGTCGCGGGCGCGCAACCGGCGGACGATGCTCGCGCGAATCCGGTCTCGAACCTGCTCACCTCGCGGCCGCTGCTACGTCTCGGCACCGTCGCGTACGCGCTGTACCTGTGGCACTGGCCGATCCTCATCGGCTATCTGGTGATCGCCGATCGCCCGTCGGCGAGCGTCGCCGGCGGGGCCATCGTGATCGCGGTGTCGCTGGTCCTCGCGGAACTGACGACCCGACTGGTCGAGACCCCGATCCGTAGGACCGCCGATCGCGGAGTGGCACGGTCGGCGCTCGTCGCGGCCGTCGCGGCGCTCGCGGTGATCGTGGGTGCCGCATCGGTGACCTGGACCGACTTCGTCGACCGCCGGACAACGCAATGGGCCCAGCAGGGACCACTCGATCCGGTCACCTACCCGGGTGCGGCCGCGCTCACGTCCGGCGCCGACGTCGTGACGGCGCGCGAGCAGCCGTCCCGGTTCGTCGCGCACGCCGACCTGCCGCCGACCACGGGCGACGGATGCATGTCGCAGTCCGGCCAGATCGAGGCCCTCACCTGCACGTACGGCGACGTCGATGCCGAGCGGAGTATCGCGGTGATCGGTGGATCGCACGCCGAGCACTGGATTCCGGCCCTGGACATCCTGGCCCGGGAGCACCGTTTCCGTCTGGAAACGTTCCTGAAGGTGGGCTGCCCCGCCCTGTTGCCCGTCGGCCCCGACTACCCGATCGGCGAGTGCGAGGAGTGGACGTTCGGGGTGGTCGACGCCCTCACGGAGATGCGCCCCGACTACGTCTTCAGCACCTCGACCCGGCCCCGCCCCGGCGAGCCCGGCGACTACACCCCTGAGACGTACGTCGCGCTCTGGCAGGAACTGGCGACCCGGGATCTGCCCGTGATCGCGCTGCGCGACACGCCATGGCTCGAGGAGGACGGCGTCAGCTACCGGGCGGCGGACTGCCTCGCCCGGCGTGGGGGCAACGCAGACTCGTGCGGCATCGACCGTGCGGAGGTCCTCGAGCCCGTCGACCCGGCGCAGGCCGCCGCGGCGTACCTGCCGACCGTCCAGCTACTCGACCTGTCCGACGCCGTGTGCAGGACCGACCGATGCCGCGTGGTCGAGGGCAACATCCTGGTCTACCGCGACGACGACCACCTGACCGCGACCTACGTGCGCACCCTCGCGCCCGAACTGGGCAACCGCCTCGGCCCCGCCACCGGGTGGTGGTGACGGGGCCGCGGGCGCGGGCTCAGTGCGCCACCGGGCACTTACCGGCGTAGTCCACCTGGAGTTCCTTGATCCCGTTGATCCACCCGGACCGCAGCCGCCGCGGGTCACCGAGTTTGGTGATGTCCGGCATGTGGTCGGCGATCGCGTTGAACATCAACTCGATCTCCATGCGCGCCAGGTTCGCCCCGATGCAATAGTGCGCCCCGGTGCCACCGAAGCTCAGGTGGTCGTTGTCGGCTCGCGTGATGTCGAACTGCATGGGGTTCTCGAACACGTCCTCGTCGAAGTTGGCGGACGAGTAGAACATGACGACACGGTCGCCCTTGCGGATCTGCTGACCACCGAGTTCGGTGTCGGACAACGCGGTTCGCTGGAATCCGACGACCGGCGTGGCCCAGCGGATGATCTCGTCGACCGCCGTGGCCGGACGCTCCCGCCGGTACAACTCCCACTGGTCGGGGTTGTCCATGAACGCCATGATCCCGTGCGTGATCGCGTTGCGCGTGGTCTCGTTGCCCGCGACCGCGAGCAGCAGCACGAAGAACCCGAATTCCTCGGAAGCCAGGGCGTCGCCGTCGATGTCGGCCTCGACGAGCGTGGTGACGATGTCCTGCGCGGGACACTTGCGCCTCTCCTCCGCCATCGCATACGAGTAGGCGAGAATCTCCGCGGACGCCGTCGCCGATTCCTGCGCGAACTCGGGATCGTCGTAGCCCATCATCTGGTTCGACCAGTCGAAGATCTTGTGGCGGTCCTCCTGCGGCACACCGATCAACTCCGCGATGGCCTGCAGGGGCAGCTCGCATGCGACCTGTTCGACGAAGTCGCCGGCGCCGGCGGCGACCGCCTGCTGGACGATCTGTTCCGCCCGCGCCTTCAACGCCGGACGCAGACTCTGGACGGCACGCGGGGTGAAACCACGAGCGATGATCTTGCGGAGCTTGGTGTGATCGGGCGCATCCTTGTTGATCAACAGGTGCCGCATCATCTCGACGGTCTCGCGGGGCATGTCGTCGCCGAAGCGGGCGATCGCCGTGTTCTCCCACGTCGAGAACACCTCGCCGTTGCGCGAGACCTCCTTGACGTCGGCGTGCCGGGACACCGCCCAGTAGCCGGCGTCTGGGTACCCGCCCTTCGTCGGTGACTGCTCCACCCACCAGACCGGAGCCGACTTCCGGAGTGCCGCGAACTCCTCGATCGGCAACCGGGTCTCGTACACATCGGGGTCCGTGAAGTCGAATCCTTCGGGGATGCCGGGAACCGCCACGTCGTACTCCTTCGCTCGGGGATATCGCCGACCACGTCTTCCGTCGTCGTGACGATCGTCACACGGAAGGGTGCGATCTCGCTTGGCCGATCTGCCCAGTCCAGCGCGGACCTTTTGTGCGACCCGCACATCCCGACATTTGTGCGACCCGCACATCCCGACACTTGTGCGACCCGCACATCCCGGCGCACCGCGGGTCAGCCCCCGAAGGTGTCGAAGCAAGCCAACGCCAGTTCGAGTTCGAGGTGCCGCCCCGTCAGATCGCGCCCGAGCGTGGCCTCCACCTGCTGGATCCGGTACCGCACCGTGTTCTTGTGGACACCGAGCCTGCGGGCCGCGGCTTCATGGTTACCGCGGCAGGCCAACACTTCGCGCAGCGTGTCCCGGAGACGCTCCGCGGTGGCATCCTCACCCCGCAGGCCCCCGAGTTCCCGCTCGACGAGTGCCCGCATCGACTCCGGATCCGCCGACAGCATCGACACCACCTCGACGTCGCGATACCGCGTGACGGTCGCACGACGGCGACCGGACTCGGCGATCCGTTGCGCCGCAATCGCTTCCCGGTGGCTGCGACGGAATCCGTCGATCCCGGCGGCCGGCTCGCCCAGCGCGAGCCGCACCCCCTTCGGCACCGACAGCGGATCGACCGTCCACGGATCAGCGTCACCGTCGTCGGTGGCGATCCACGCCCACACCCCGTGCGCCCCGGAGGGCACCGACAGACTGCGACGTGCCCCGGCCAGACGCGCCACGACCGATTCGAGGGATCCACCGGACGATGTGGATTCATCCGCCCACAGCACGACCGCGATGTGCGCCCGCTGCAGCGGATACCCGAGCCTGGCCGACGCCTGCGTCTGGTCTCCGCCGCCGTCGAGGATCTCCCGCACCGCCGTCACCCGGTACGCGAACGCGCCCTGCAGCAGACGTTCCCGCTCCTGCGCGTAGGTGACCGCAAGCTCGTCGAGCATGGAGTTGAGCAGTTCACCGGTCTGCGACCACATCGTGGTGAGCACCTGGATCTTGAAGTCGGGGTCCAACGACTCCTGCTCTATCAGCGCGGACGTGAAGCCCAGCATCGCGCGGTGGCCGGCGTGGTAGATCCGCGAGAGCACCCGCAGCTCCAGACCCCGCTGCGCGACGGTACGCGCCAGTGCGTGCGTCTCCTCCGACACCGCGGCCGCGGCCGGGCCGTCCGCCAACGGCCCACTGGCCTCGAGGAACGCTCCGAACTGACTGCGGATCGCCGACCGCAGATCCCGCTCCAATTCCGCGTCCGACGCCAACTCCGGCACATCCGCAGCGAACGACTCCTCCAAGTAGGCGAGGAAGGCGCTCAGATGCTCTCGTGTCAGCGTCGTGGTGATGTAGTCCCGCAACCACAAATCGGCACGCGTGTCCTTGCCCACGCGCCCACCTCCCCTGTTCGCGGCGCACCGTCGGCGCCATTGTGTATCGAACGGACCATCGGCGCCGGCAGTTCCTCGAGACCCGCCGAGGATTCGTCGGCGACCGAGGCGAGCCTCGCGCGGTAGTGGAATGCTCGACAGGCAAGGCGAGTTCTCCTCGAACGATCGACGAAGGAGCGCGGTATGCGAGCAATTCAGTACACCCGGATCGGCGGCGAACCCGAACTGGTCGACATCCCGAAACCCGAGCCGGGGCCGGGCGAGGTGCTTCTCGAGATCACCGCCGCCGGTGTGTGTCATTCCGACGAGTTCATCATGAGTCTGCCGACGGAACAGTTCGGCTACGACCTGCCGCTGACGCTCGGCCACGAGGGCGCCGGTCGCGTGGCCGCCGTCGGCGCCGGTGTCACCGATCTCGACGTCGGCACCAACGTGGTGGTCTACGGCCCATGGGGCTGCGGCCGCTGCTGGCACTGCGCTCAAGGACTCGAGAACTATTGTTCGCGTGCAACGGAACTCGGTATCCACCCGCCCGGTCTCGGAGCACCCGGCGCCATCGCGGAGTTCATGGTGGTGGACTCGCCTCGGCACCTCGTACCGATCGGAGACCTCGACCCGGTCGCGACCGTCCCTCTCACCGATGCGGGTCTGACCCCGTATCACGCCATCAAACGGTCGCTGGGCAAGCTCAGGGCAGGATCGTCCGCGGTGGTGATCGGTACCGGTGGACTGGGCCATGTCGCGATCCAGCTGCTCCGCCATCTGTCCCCGGCTCGCGTGATCGCACTCGACGTCAACGACGAGAAGTTGCAGTTCGCCCGTGAGGTCGGAGCCCACGAAGCGGTGTTGTCCGACGCCGACGCCGCGGCGAACGTCCGGAAGATCACCGGCCCCGCCGGCGCGGCTTTAGTCCTCGACTTCGTCGCCGTCCAGCCGACTCTCGACGTCGCCACCGCGGTCGCCGGCGTCGGATCGGACGTCACGATCGTCGGACTCGGCGACGGCAAGGCCACCGCCCGCGTCGGCTTCTTCACCGGCGCATTCGAGACCAATGTGTCAGCGCCGTACTGGGGCTCGCGCAGCGAACTGATCGAGCTCATCGACCTCGCGCACCAGGGCGTCCTCGACATCGCTGTGGAGCGCTTCAGCCTGGACGACGGCGTCGAGGCCTACCGCCGCCTCGCCGCGGGCACGTTGCGGGGACGGGCGGTCATCGTGCCGTGACCGGTGCCAGCGATCTCCTGCCGGTGCCGGCGCTGCTCGGCTACCTGTTACGCGAGAGCCTGCGAACACCCCCACCCACGCCGTAGCGTTGGGCGTGGCCGCCGCCGTCATCCCGATCGCGATGGTGATCGTCACCGATCGAGTCACCGATCTCCTCTACACCTGGATCCCGGATCTCGTCGGGTTCGACGGATATGCCCGGTGGTGGATCTTCGCCGTGCTCACCGGGATCGGGCTCCTGGTCGGGCTCCTGGTCGGGCTCCTGGTGTGGAAGCTTCCGGGTCACGGCGGACCCGATCCGGCGACAGCCGGACTGGTCGGCCCCCCGATCCCGCTCCGCTCGCTCCCCTCGCTGGCGCTGGTGGGTGGCACTCGCCCTCGGCGCGGGTGTGAGCCTGGGTCCGGAGAATCCGCTGATCGCGATCAATGTCGCGGGGGCGGCGTGGATCCTGGCGCGGCTGTGGCCGACCGTGCCGACGAAACGGGTGGTGTGGCTGACGACGTCCGCGACGATCGGAGTGCTGTTCGGGACCCCGCTGGCGGGGCCGTTGGCGTTCGTCGAACTCGCCGGGCGGTGCCCGAAAGGCGAACTGTGGGAAAACATGTTCGCCCCGCTCGTCGCGGCCGGGGCGGGGACGGCGACGATGTTCCTCCTCGATCGCCCGATGCTCATCCTCGACGTGCCCGAGTACCGTTGGCCGACGTTGGGCGCGGTGCTGGGCGCGCTGGTCGTGGCGGTCCGCAGTTGCTGGCTGGGCCTGTTCATCGGGGCGACGATGGTGGCATCGTTCGGGGTGATCCTGGTGCTGTGTGTGGCGGTGCTCCCGGTATGGCTGTTGACGGTCCACCGCGGCCAACTGGTGGTGGGACCCAACACCGGACCGCTCGAGAAACACGCCGGCTGATGCTTTGTCAGAGTCATCTTCCGAGTGAGAGGTGCCGCGGCCGCCGATCTCCGGGGTTGTTGTGCTGCATGTTCTCAAGTCTCGGTGAGTACTGTCTCGTCCGCGTGCGCAGCGTGTCTTGGCTGTGTAACAACGGTGGCGTGGCGGTATCGGTACCGGTGGGAGTCTGGATAATGGGTGCCTGTGGCTCAGATCTTGCTCATCGAGGATGACGAAGCGGTACGCGAAGGACTCAGACTGGGGCTAGGTCAGCTCTCTCATGTCGTGCAGGGAGCCGTCACCGGCCATATGGGTCTCGATTTTCTCCAGATCCAACCGCCCGACGTTGTCATCTTGGATCTCATGTTGCCCGGCATGGACGGTTTCGAGGTCTGCCGAAGAATTCGTTCCGCCAGCAGTGTTCCGATCATCATGCTGACCGCCCGTGGCGACGATGTGGACATCGTCAGTGGGCTCGAAGCCGGGGCCGACGACTATGTGATCAAGCCGGTCCAGCCTCGGGTTCTCGATGCTCGGATCCGGGCGGTGCTCCGTCGCGGCGAGACGCAATCCACGCCCACGGCCAAGTACGGCGA
Organism: Rhodococcus sp. AG1013; assembly: GCF_003350365.1. Lineage (NCBI taxonomy): Bacteria > Bacillati > Actinomycetota > Actinomycetes > Mycobacteriales > Nocardiaceae > Rhodococcus > Rhodococcus sp. AG1013. The sequence continues at coordinate 421,190 of NZ_QQAT01000003.1, read as the reverse complement.
CTTGACGATCGACTACTCCTCGCTGATCGTGGCAAAGCATCACGATCCGCTGATACTGCCCCCGACGGAGCTGCGTCTGCTCCTGACCCTCTCAGCGGCCCCGGAGCAGGTCTTCAGCCGGCAACAGCTGTTGCAGTCCGTGTGGGAGCACGAGTACCTGGGTGATTCGAGACTGGTCGACGCCTGCGTGCAACGACTGCGCGCCAAGATAGAGGACAATCCCGCACAGCCGGTCTACATCCAGACGGTGCGTGGGTTCGGCTACCGCTTCGGACCGGTCTAGGCGGGAACAGCGGATGCGGATTCGGATGCGGCTACCCGGGTGGCGCGGCGGCTTGCGGGCTCGCCTGGTGATCGCCTTCATCCTGGTGACTCTGGCTGCCATAGCCAGTGCCGCCACGGCCGGCTACATCTCCGCCCGCAATTCCCTCCTCGCCGCCGATCAGGACCGCGCCATCCGCGACCTGCGGCAACGCGTCACCGCGCTCGCCCCCGAGCTGCAGTACCCACCAGACCAGGAAACCCTGAACGCGTTCGCGGCACAGTTGCCGGGCAACGCCACGGTGACCTACCGCGATCTGCAGTCCACCACTGAATCGGCACACGTCATCATCAACCCGGAGCTCCGCGACGCGGTACGCGACCACACGCGCGTACAGGTGCAGTATGTCTCCACCCCGACCGGGCCCGAGTTGGTGATCGGCATGCCGGTGACGATCTGGCAGCCCGGCGACGCGAGTCAGCCGTCGGGGCTGGAGGTGTATTCCGGCCACGATCTTGCTCCGACCTACCAGCAGGTGCAGGTGCAGAGTCGGACCGCATGGCTGGTCGGTGCCGTCGCGGTGCCGTTCGCCATTCTGGTGGGTTTGTTGTCCTCCAACGGCGTACTTCGCCCGGTACGAGATCTCCGTCATGCCACTCGGCGATTGTCCGCGGGCGATCTCACGGCACGCCTGCGCGTGCGGGGAACCGATGAGCTGGCGGATCTGGCGCACACGTTCAACGAGACCGCTGACGAACTCGAGCGGACGATCGCCGAACTGCAGCGACTGGAGGAAGACGCCCGCAGGTTCGTTGCCGACGTCTCTCATGAGCTCCGAACCCCACTGAGCGCGATGCTCGCGGTGACCGACGTGCTGGAGGCAGACGTCCCGCGTATGCCCGACGATGCCGCGCGATCCGCCGGTCTGCTGGTGCGGGAAACCCGCCGACTTACTCGACTGGTCGAGGACCTCATGGAGGTGTCACGATTCGACGCGGGCACCGCGTCGCTGATCCTCGAGGAGGTGGACGTCGGGGAGGCGATTCGGGCGACCCTGGTGGCCCGCAACTGGGACGACACGGTCGATCTGGACTTACCGAGAGACGTTCGAGCCCAAGTCGATCGACGCAGACTCGACGTGATCATCGCGAACCTGGTCGGTAACGCGCTCCGGCACGGGCGGCCTCCTGTCACTGTCGTGCTTCACGCCGACCGCGATTGGATCGAAGTCGTCGTGAACGACCACGGCGACGGAATCCCAGACGACGCGCTGCCGCACGTCTTCGACCGATTCTTCAAAGCGGACACCGCCCGCGGTCGCTCCGAGAGCAGTGGATTGGGGCTGGCCATCGCACAGCAGAACGCGCGGATACACGGCGGCGACATCGAGGTCGGGAACGTCCCGGGCGGCGGGGCACGTTTCGTGGTTCGGCTACGCCGGAACGCCGACCAGAACCTCAACGAGGTCCAGCACGATCCTGACGATCAGTGATCAGATCCGCCTACTGTGCAGTCGTGGCCAGCACAGCTGGTCACAGCACCGGACATTTGCGGCCAGCAACCTTGTCGCCGGATAGTCCGTTGTGGAGCAAGATATCAACGGATTTGCCCTGGCCTGGGTTGCCGCGCGCGGCGTCGACCGCGAGGGCGGTGCACACCACCTGGTCGACCGCCGGCGGGGAGAGGTCGTAGACCGGTACCGACACGGTGATCACGGTCTCGGTGACGGTGACGTCGATGTCCGCCAGTGAGGCCCCCATCCGGGGCACCTCATTGCGAAGCTCGCGGGTGTCGTCCCGTAGGTCGCGACCGGCACCCAGGCCGAGCATCTGGATGGCGCGGCGGAGGTCGCCGAGCTTCCCCCACGGCTCGTCCCAGACGGTCCCTTGCGGTGCCGTCACCGGGCGCAGCGCGGTCCCGTCGAGGTAGTACAGGGTCGGGCCGGTGGCAATGCCGACCGGGGGCTCGCCGCCGTCTGTGACCCCACTACCCGTTGGGATCGCGCTGCAAGCCACGGTCAGAGTCAACCCCGTCAAGACCAGCAGAAGAGCACGCAGCGCCGCAGTCGGCACCCGGTTCACCCCTCGCACATCGACGATCCTCCCACGAGCTTGCGGAACGCCGTTCGGACGGGCGGGTGTGCGGTCCTTCCGGCGGCGACCTGCCGGGTGATGGCTGTTCATCGCGACTGCTGCTCGATGGCGCGCGTCAAAAGGTCGACATACAGCCCGGTCCCGGTGGGGCTCCGCGGGTGAGTGTCGTCCTCCCAGAACACCTCTGGTACACCCTGGGTGGCGACCTTCCAGTCGACGATCACGGTGTTGGGCCAGCGCCGCTGTGCGGCGCGCAGGGCGGCATTGACCGCGTCCTGCCACGGCCTGGGCACGCTGACGTTCATGATGATCACCCGACGCGACGACCCGATCGTTCGCAGTGCCGCATCGAGGGCGGACTCGTCGAATTCGCCGTTCGTGCCCAACGCGATCACAACCACCTTCCCGAGCCGTCCGGTGTCGCGCAGCTGCGCAATGAGATCGGGCAGATCCCACATCTGCCGACCGATTTCCACATCGACGTCCGCGCCGGGCAGGCGCTCTCGCAGTTCGCGTCCGGCCGCCGCCATGACGGAGTCGCCGATCGCGGTCACCCCGCTGCCCGGAGGGCCGGGAGTCTCCGCCCTCAGCGGGATACCCGCGGGCGGAGATGTGGGTGTCACTGATGGCGTCTGCGGGGCGCGGGCCGCGCTCTGGCCGGCAGCGATCTGAGATTGCAGGTCGTCCGCCGGCGGGGCGAAGACAATACCCGCCGCCGCAGTGAAGACGGTAGTGGCGGCCACGGCCACGGCCACCGCCACGCCACGGCCGGACGACGAGGGCAGTGAGCGGGGGTACTCGGTGAACCGCACGAGAGTGCCGCGGAATCCGTGCCGCCTGATCGGGTCCTCGACCCAGCGATACGACAACGCAGCGGCAGCAAAGGATATCGATGTCGCCGTCGCGGCGAAGACGAGCGGCGACATCGCGGGAACCGCAGCGTGAAGCAGCACGATGACCGGCATATGCCACAGGTATATGCCGTAGGACCGCAACCCGATCCACCGCAACGGCCGCGCAGCGAGGGTTCGCGCGAACCAACCGCCATCAGCGACAGCACCTATTACCACGGCGCCCGCCGCGACAGTCACCAAGCCGAACCCGCCGGAATACAGGAACGGGCTCGCTCCATCCAGCACCGCAACCATGACCACCAAACTCGCGGCGCCCACCAACCCCGCGGTGTCGAGGGCGCGACGCCGCACAGGCACCATCGTCCTCACCCACGCCGAAGGCATCGACAGCGCCAGCGCTGCCCCGACAAGCAACCCGAAGGCATGGGTATCGGTCCCGTAGTACACACGGGAGGCATCGACGCCGGGCTCGTAGAGCACGATCATCGCGGCCAGTGACGCCAGCGCGCCCGCTCCCGCGAGCACGGCGCACAGCGAGCGACTACAAGTGACCCGCATGACGACGAACAGGACCGGCCACACCAGATAGAACTGCTCCTCGACCGCGAGGGACCACAGGTGCAGGAACAACGACGGCTCGCCGAACCCGGCGAAATAGGACATCCCGCTGACAATGTTCCACCAGTTGCTGGTGAACGTCGCTGCGGCGAGCAGCTCTCCACCGATATCGGACACCAGAGTCGGCCGAATCACTGTGGCCGCGGCTGTGGCGACCACGACGACCACCGACACGGCCGGAATCAATCTACGTGCCCTGCGAACCCAGAAAGTACGCAGAGGAATGGTTCGTCGTTCCGAGAACAACCCGTGCAACTGATCGGTAATCAGGTAGCCACTGATCACGAAGAAGACATCGACACCGAGAAACCCACCCGGAAGCCATGTCTCGTCGAGGTGGTACACGAGCACCGCAAGCACCGCCCACGCCCGTACCCCGTCAATCCCCCGCCGGTACCGCCTCCCACCCGACTCGCCCAGACGCGCAGTCGGAATCGCGGCGCCGCCACGACCGTCGACACGGCGGGCGAGCGTTGGTGGCGAAGAATCCATGGGCACAGACTTCCTAAGCAGTGTCAGCACCAGATGCGGTCCGTGTCGCAACCGCGTCACAGAACCACCGACCCGGGGCACGGGACGGCGCGGCGGAGCCGGCGATCACCCCTCGCAGGTCTCGTCCTGGAAGGCTGCAGCGCGTGCCATTTGCGCGGGCCTGCGGCGCACGATCGCCCACGCCACACCCAGCACGGCGAACCACACCGGGGTGATCAGCAGCGCCTGCAGCGTGTCGTCCTTCTGGGTGAACGCCCAGATCAGGAACAAGAAGAAGGCGAACACCGCGTAACACATGGGGACGCCGCCAGGCATCTTGTACGTGGAGGCCTGGTGCAGGTGCGGACGTCGCTTGCGATAGACGAGGTAGCTGATCAGGATGATCGACCAGACGAACATGAAGCAGAGTGACGCGATGGTCGTGACGAGGGTGAAGGCCTCGATGATCGAGCCACCGACCACGACCATCACGACACCGGCAAGCAGGAACACACCCGAGAGGTACAACGCGTTCGCCGGCACGCGTCGCCGGGTGAGCTTGCCGAACGCCGCGGGCGCGTCACCTTCCTGTGCGAGCCCGTACACCATCCGCGAGGTCGAGTAGATCCCCGAATTCGCCGAGGACGTCGCGGAGGTCAGCACGACGAAGTTGATCACCGAAGCGGCAATGCCGAGGCCGGCGAGGGAGAACATTGCCACGAACGGGCTGCGATCTGCGACGATCTCTCGCCACGGCGTAACCGAGATGATGACAGTCAGCGCGACCACGTAGAACAGCATCATGCGAACCGGGATCGAGTTGATGGCCTTCGGAAGGTTCTTCTCCGGGTCCTTGGCCTCGGCAGCGGTGGTGCCGACAAGTTCGATACCGACGAAGGCGAAGGTCGCGATCTGGAATCCGGCAACGAAGCCCATGATGCCGGTCGGGAAGAAGCCACCGTCGTTCCACAGATTGGCGAAGGACGCCTCGGCGCCGCCGGGGGCGATGAAATGAGTGAAGACCATTGCCAGTCCGACAACGATCAAACCGACGATGGCAATGATCTTGATCAGCGCGAACCAGAACTCAGTTTCTCCGAATGCCTTGACGCTGGGCAGATTCAATCCGATGAGGAGGGCCACCGAGACGAGCGCCGGGATCCACAGCGGCAACGACCCCCACCAGTACGAGACGTAGCCCGCAATGGCGATGACATCCGCGATACCGGTGACGATCCAACAGAACCAGTAGGTCCACCCGGTAAAGAAGCCGGCCCACGGGCCGAGTAGATCGGAGGCAAAATCCGCGAACGATTTGTACGAGGTGTTGGAGAGCAACAACTCCCCCATCGCGCGCATGACGAAAAACAGCATCGTGCCGATGATCGTGTACACGAAGATCACCGACGGACCCGCGAGGGAGATCGTCTTGCCGGACCCCATGAACAGGCCGGTGCCGATCGCCCCGCCGATCGCGATCAGCTGGATGTGACGATTGGACAATTGCCGGGACAGTCCCGGCGGGTGTGACTCGTCGGCTGCGACAGCAACTGGCGTCGCAGCGACGCGGGGCTCGGTGTACTCGGACACAGGTACTCCTTGCTTGGGATGGATGCGGCACAACGACGATTGGTGGCCTGCGCACGGCACCCACACGGTTCGGTTCGACTGGGCGGGATCGATCGCGACCGGGATGTCGCACAAGTGAGAGGTGGGCTGCCCCAGCAGTCACATCGACGCTCCGAGCGCCCCAGCGCTGTGCCGCGGATCACACTGTAAGGGTGGACGAGGCGCGGCGCAACGGTCACGTCCTCGCCGAGGGCACCATGCCGCACCGCAACACTGCACCAACCATCCGACACCCGCGCGTCAAATGCGCTGCACACCAGCGCTTTAAGATACCCACCGATTGCCGGGACCCGGGAGTGCGCGGCACGTTCAGCCACACCCGTCGACATGCGCACCTCCCCAACATGGCGAGAGCATTCAACTCCGGACAGGCAACCGCGGGCGCAGGGAACGTGCATGGAGCGCCAGCCCGCCCCAACGGTCATCGACGGCATCGCCGCTGTTCAGGGCATCGATTGTGCTGTCAGCACTGGCTGCCGACGAAGTATTGGAGCGACAGCACGGTGACTCGCCGCCCCACACACCCCGATGATCGTGTGACGGCAAACACGTTTCGAGAAGAGGTGCGTTCATGAGGCTCTGCCCAACGACTCCACAGCGGGTCTGCATCGTCGGTGCGGGGATGGTCGGGTTGTCCACGGCATGGTTCCTGCAGGAACGGGGTGTCGAGGTTACAGTGCTCGACCGCAAGGGAATTGCGGCCGGGGCGTCGTGGGGTAACGCCGGGTGGATCACCCCTGGAATCAGCACTCCATTGCCCGAGCCGGCGGTGCTGCGGTACGGGGTTCGTGCGGTGCTCAGCCCATCCTCGCCGGTGTACGTACCGCCGACATTGAACCCTCGTTTGATTCGTTTTCTCGCGTCATTCGCCCGGCACAGCACCGCGGCGCGGTGGCGTACCGCGATGGAGGCCCTGGTCGGGATCAACCAAGGCGCACTGTCCGCGTTCGACGAACTAGCGGACAGCGGTGTACAGGCGAGGGCACACGAGGCGAAATCCTTTCTGGCAGCGTATCGGACACCGGCGGAGCGCACCGTCCTGCTCGAGGAGATCGAACACATTCGTGCAGCCGGTCAGGGAATCGAGTTCGACGTCCTGTCGGGTGACGACGCACGCGGGGTAGAGCCGTCGTTGTCCGACGAAATCGGCGCCGCGATCCGACTGCACGGTCAGCGGTTCATGAACCCCGGCGAGTTCGTGCACAGCCTCGCGGATGCGATCCGAGAGCGCGGGGGCACGATCTGCGAGGGCGTTGACGTCAACGGTGTCTTCGATGACGGTAGCGCCGTTCGGATTTCAGCCCCCACAGGTGATGTGGGACAGTTCGACGCCCTGGTACTCGCGACCGGAACATGGCTCGGCGACATTGCGCGCGACTTCGGCGTCCGCATACCCGTGCAGGCCGGTCGTGGATACAGCTTCAGTGTCGCGATCGACCACGTTCCTGCAGGCCCGGTCTACTTCCCGGCACAGCGGGTGGCATGTACGCCACTCGGAGATCGTTTGCGGGTGGCCGGGATGATGGAGTTCAAGACACCCGACGCTGCACTGGATCGGCGACGGATCGCGGCGATCGTGGAGGCCGCGCGACCTCTGTTGCGGGGCGCCGATCTCAACGCGCGTCGCGACGAATGGGTCGGTTCACGTCCGTGCACGCCGGATGGCCTGCCGGTGATCGGAGCAACCCGCTCGCCCCGCGTGTTCGCCGCAGGCGGTCACGGTATGTGGGGTATCACCCTCGGGCCGGCGACGGGACGTCTGCTCGCGGAGACGATCACCACCGGCCGAACAGCGACCGAGCTCGCACCGTTCGATCCGCTCCGGTGACCGGATCAGTTGTGGAGGTGGAGACTCCCCCGCGGCCCAGCGCATCGATCTCGGTCCGTCGATTCCCGACAAACGAGCGATACTGTGGAAGTGCGACTGCGCACGGCGGGTCCCAGGAGACTCGGCACGGCCGAGTCTCCTCCGTCACCGAGGAGAACCGATGATCAACGTCAGCGCCTTGATCGACTCGCTGGGCGGGGCCCTTCTTCGCCCGATCGTCTCCGGTCAGCGCGATCAGATCCACGACGTCACCCTCGCCGATGCCGACGACACATCCTTCGACCACCCCGGCAGCCTCGTCCTGGGTTTCGGAGTCGACTGCGCGGCCGCCGCTGTCGAACTCATTGATCGAGCAGTCCGCGCCGAGGCCTGTGCCGTGGTCCTCAAGGCACCCTTGGCCGAGGACCCGGGCGTGGCCGGCCCGGCCGCCGAGCTCGGCGTCGGTCTGATCGAACTGCAACCGCAGGCCTCGTGGACGCATCTGGTGTGGTTGACACGCAGCATCCTCGATCACGCCACGACGCTCGCACGATCCGAGATCCAGCACGATCCCAGCAACTACGGTGAACTGTTCGCCTTCGCCGACGCCGCAGCGGCCACCATCTCCGCACCCGTCACCATCGAGGACGCCCATTCGCGGGTGCTCGCCTACTCCGAGCTCCAGGACACCGCCGACCCGGCCCGCATCTCCACCATCGTCGGACGCCGCGTCCCGGAGCCGATCGTGCGGCACTTTCGGTCCCGAGGAGTGTTCCGACGACTGCAGTCATCCGACGAGCCGATCTGGGTCGACGCCGGTCCCGACGGCGTACTTCCGCGGTTGGTCATCCCTATCCGCGCCGGACGAGAGCTCCTCGGCTCCATCTGGGCCGTCGATCCCGGACCTCTCCCCGATGACCAGGTCCACGAACTGACCCGAACCGCATCTGTGGTCGCGCTGCACCTCCTGCGTCTGCGCGCGCAGTCCGGCGCCGCACGCAGAATGACCGTCGACCGTCTCCGCGCGGGACTGCTCAGCCCAGACAACACAACGGACCTGCGGTTGCCGCCCGGCCCGTGGCGCGTCGTCGCTTTGGCCGACGCTGCCACCGAAACGCAACCGGAGTACCGGCTACACCTGTGGGAGTCGGTCATGACGCGCTACGGCTGGCCCCAACCACTGCTCACCTCAATCGAAGGCACTCCGATGGCCGTGGTCACCGACACGGGGTCTGCACGCACCGCAGGGAGCTGGGCGTGGCTCCAGGCATTGGCCGACGACACGTACGCGTACGCGTACGACAACACCGTGTCGATCCTCGCCGGGCGACCCGCACACACGACACACGATCTTTCCCGATCATGCGCGGAGGCAACCGAACTCATTTCACTGGCCCGGAAAGGACGGGCCGCTACACCGTCGACGACCTATGAGGAATCCTGGCACGAAGTCGTTATCGCACGAACTCACGCGGCACTGCTCACGGAACCACCGCTCGGCGCAGGACCTATCCAGCCCTTGGTCGACCACGACGCTGAACGAGCAACCGATTACGTCACAACCCTGGCCGCGTTCCTCGTGCACTACGGCGAACCGAAGCGTGCCGCACAGTCGCTCCATATCCACCCGAACACGTTGCGCTACAGAATCAAGCAGATAACCGACCTCATCGGACTCGACTTGATGGATGCCAGGCTCCGCCTGGCCATCGCGGTCCATCTGACGTCCATCCTGGATGCCGCCGACAGCGCCGCCTCCGGTTCTCCTGAAGAGGCTGCCGTAGAACCACTTCCGGACGAACAGCCGACCAGCGACGATCGCCAGTGCTGATCGGCAAGCCGGCATTTCCTATCTCTTTCCAACCATCACCAAGATCCGAATCCGACAACCCAGGGAGCGCAACTATGTCCTCGACACCACCCACCGCAACCACGCCCGACGCGGGTTCGAACTCGGAATCGGACGCGGACCCGTCGATGTCGTGGGCGGACATCCTCACCGAGTTGGGGTACGCGTTACCGGCGACCACAGCACCGATAGGTGCGTATGTCTCGGCCGTTCGGACCGGCAACCTGGTGTACACGTCTGGCCAACTGCCTGTGGTAGACGGTGTGATCGAACGGACGGGCAAGGTCGGCCGCGACGTTTCAGTGGCGGACGCATCGAGCGCCGCTGAGATCTGCACGCTGAATGCTCTCGCTGCGATCGATGCTCTCGTCGGTCTCGACGCGGTCGTGCGAATCGTCAAGGTGGTCGGATTTGTCGCGTCCGCAAACGATTTCGCCGGCCAGCCAGACGTCGTCAACGGGGCATCGAATCTGCTGGCAAATGTATTCGGCAACGCCGGTGCACATGCTCGATCGGCAGTCGGCGTCGCGGAACTACCTTTGAATGCACCCGTCGAAGTTGAACTCGTCGTCGAGGTGGCCTGACCACGAATACGGAAGGATGGCGGTGGTCGCGACAGTCGTCAGTCTGACACATACCCCCGAAACGACAACAGCCCCGAGCCGACCCGAGTTTCAGGTCGGCGCTTGATCCCATCGGAGAGTGACTCGCGATGGACATCGGACGTAGAACCCTTGTCGCAGCGGTCGGCCCGATTGTGTCGTCCTGCCTGGGCGGGGCGCTGGCGCCGGAGGGCTACTGTCTGGGCAGCCACACCGGCTACGGGGCGACTGTACGAACACGACAGCCTCGGCCTGTGGCAGCATCCGTCGGCAGTCGAAGCGGTGCTCGCCGAATGTGTTGCTCTGCGGGTGCGGAGACACAGTTCGTTCCTGCTCGCGGGCCTGTATCGCCGTAGTGTCCTGTCCACACCGTTCAGAAGGTGATCACGCGGCCCTGCCCTATCCGGATCCGGAGGCTCACCATGACCCATCCGACGTCGACCAAGACGGCGACACGACGTATGACAGAGACGCGGCGCAGTCCCTGCCGCAGCTGCGGCTGAGTCTCCCCGCGGTCCAGCACAACGTCGATCTCATGGCGGCGTGGTGCCGCGACCGCGGCGTCGAGCTGTGCCCGCACATCAAGACGACGATGACCCGGCCCATCGTCCAGAGACAGCTGGACGCCGGCGCGTGGGGGGTCACGGTCGCCACGGTTCGTCAAGCCTCCATTGCCCTCGAATGGGGGCGCTGCCAATCCACTGAGGGTCCTCGTCGACGTCGGGACCCCGGGCGGGCGAACCGGAGTCCGGGACGCCCCGGCGGCGCTGGGCCTCGCCCGGGAGTGTGAGAACGTGCCGGGAATCGCCCTCGCGGGCGTCGCGGGGTACGAGGGTGTTCGCCCCAACCGTCGGGACGCGGACATCGTCACGCAGGTCGATGCGCATTGCCGGGAGACGGTGGACGCCTTCCGCGCGGTGTCGCCGTGGATCCAGACCGACAGCGCCCTACGGGGGGGTGAACTTCGGATCATCGCGTGATGCGCATTGTGATCAACGAGTTGTGTTGAATGCGAGCTGATTTCGAACATGCTGGGCAACCGCTCGGTCGGTTCGGTGGCGCGCTGCTTGGCTGCGATCGCAGCCCGCAGTCGTCCATGCCGACGTCGGAGACGTAGCGTCGAGTGACTCGCCGCTCGTCGTGTTGTTCGATGACAATGACTGTCACCAATGGAGGACGCGGCCGTGGGGAAAGATCTCCACGACGTCGGCTCTGAGTTGATCTCCTTGGACGGCAAACTCTGCGGCGCCCGACCCCTCCCGCATCGTGGGATCATCCGTTTCTGAAATTCACTTCTTGCAGATTCGCCTGCCGAATCCTGACATCTTGCGACTTTCGGATCGCAAGTGCTCGTCGGCACCTTCAATATGGTCGGTCATTCGTTTGCAATTTCTTCTGATTTATGATGACCTGCAACAGAGTTCGCAAACGAAAGTGACCGCCAGCGCCCGCTGTCCTATCCTTTCCAGGTCGCCCTCCCCCGGGGTGACGTTCGTGGCTCCATTCCCCCAGCGTGGTGTCACCTGGGTGGCGCTTCTCGCTTCCGAGAGTGCAGGCACCACCCTTCTATCGACTGATCGCCCTGCCACCGGTGTGACCAGGCGGGGCGATCAGTCCACAAGGGCCGCCCCTGGCTGCCGTTGGCGTCCTGTCCAGCGAGCTGTGCCGCATAGGACTGCTTGCAACACAGGGTGAACCGGGCGGTTGCGCAAATATCGACCCGATCCACCCGATCTGAATCCGAGAGGCGGACCGAAGTGTTCACGACAGTCGTCGTCCTGGCCGCCCTCGTCCTGGCTGTCGGCGGTGTCGTCATGGTGGTGATCGCTGCACCCCGCAACCGGAGCCCAGGTCCACGTTCAGCAAGACGAACCGGAGACGAATCTCCCGAGATCGACGACAGGTAGTAGCTCGCGCCGGGTCGTCGAAGGCGGTCAAGAGCTCGGGCCCAGACCAGGATAGGTATACAAACAGGCAATAGTGCCGTAGTCCCTGAGCCGCCGATAGGTCAAGCTGAGGTAGTCCTGATCAGCCCGACTTCGACGAGGGTGAGGAACGATGAACGGCGGACTCGAGGCATTCTTGACCTTGGTCGTCTGCAAGTGGCGCTTCGCCTCGATCGGCCGAGGTCGTAGGCAGTCAATCCTTTGGGCCCCACTGCCGCATCGACCGGAAAGGCGGCTGTACGAGTATGACAGCCTCGGCTTGTAGCGGCGCCTCACGATGCCCGCGCGACGAACTTCTCTACGTATCAGATGTTACGTGCCGATTGAGACCCGCCTTTTGCTGACCCAGCCCGTCGGGAGCGTGGACGATGTTGTGCTTCGGCCTCCAAAGCGTTTGTGAGGACAGCCTGCTGGTCCGATCGGCGCCCGCGCCGCCTCGGCGCGCCAAGTTGGTCTAGTTCGGCGCAGACCGCACGCAGGGACCATCGGTAGGCCCAGGCGTTGTCGGTGATCAGCCGACCCCGCTGACGCTACCGATATTCCATGGCTGTCGCAGGACCGCTCTCACCACAATTGTGTCGAACATTTGATTCACAGACCGGACTGAAGGTCGGGAACCTGGCGTCAGCTGGATGTTCCTGAAACTCGACGCGCAGACCGGGCATCACGCGGTGTTGGCCACGGACCCACGCGAATGTCCACTGGCCAGAGTCCAACGCAATGATCGTCATCCTGCACGGAGCGGGCTCCCGCGTGCGCGGCGTCTCTTGGATTGGCCGAAGGGCCACGACCGTGCCCTTCTTCGATGGGTTCCAGGGGGCGTGCAGGTCGGCTACTGGTTGCAGGTTCTCGCCAGGCATCTAGGTCGCTCCCTGAGGTGGGCTGTTTGAGCAGATCCACCCTGTCGCACCCGGACAGAAGACCGCACCGGTAGAAATACCTGGTTAGGTACCTATATCGGCACTCGACGCAATGAGTCCGCGTCGGGTACCAACAGTGTTGCGACGGCCCCTTGAAACCGCCTGCTTCGGGGAGAGGCGTTTCGTCGTTCTCGGGTCACTGCGTCGGAAGCAAACCGAATGGGCCTACCGGCAGGTCTTCACCACCAACGCCGAACGCGCCGCGGCACTTGCACCCTGGCTCAAGCGCGACAACACTCGACGACGCCACAGCGCACTCGGAGGCCTTCCTCCAATCAGCCGCCTGGCACCAACCTGGTGGCCGGGTACAGCTAGTACCGCAACCACAGTTTGTGATGTCGGCCCGTCGCCGATAACGCTCGTCGTCGCGGAAGCGGCCGACGCGTGCCAGTGGGACGGCGCCCCGCCGCACCCTTCGGGGCGATCGCCCATCTCCGGCGCTCAGACCTCGGTAGGTCAATGAATCACGCACAGGCACAGCAGTTCTCGCTGGTGCTGAACTTCTCGCGTCACGGCCGTGGCGGTCGTCGACTGCGCCGGGCCGTTGGGTTCGTTTCGCCGGTGGGCGCGCCCATCGGCTCCAGGGTTTCTGTACAGCAGAGCGGTGTTGCCATCTGAGGAAAACTTGCCTACGTTATGAGCGCAGCGGGTGTGATCGGCGTCTCATCTTGCATCACTCGTGAAGTGCATTAGTTGTCGCGTAGGAGGTTCAATGTCCATCGACGTCCTCGGAATCGTCGTTCTCGCGCTCATATTCGCGCTCGGGACATGGCGGTCGGTCAATCTCGGTGCGCTGGCGCTGATCGGAGCGGTGGCGGTCGGCACGCTGGTTGCAGGAGTTGGACTCGACGAGATCTACGAAGGGTTCCCGGCCGATATCTTCGTGCTTCTGGTGGGAATGACCTTCCTGTTCGGCGTCGCCACGGCCAACGGCACCGTCGAATGGGTCGTAGACCGAGCTGCCCACCGCGTAGGAGACCATGCGAAGGTGCTGCCCTGGGTGCTCTTCGCAGTCGCTGCGGTGCCGACTACGGCCGGAGCGCTGGGGCCGGCCGGCGTCGCCATCCTCGCTCCTCTGGGTCTTCGACTCTCACAGCGGTACAACATCAATCCGGTCCTGACCAGTTTGATGATCGTTCACGGTTCCGCGGTCGGGAACTTCTCGCCGGTCAATGTCCTCGGGGCTATCGTCAACCAGACGATGGAACGAGAAGGCCTGTCGTCGAATCCGCTGCTGTTGTTCGCCGGCAACCTGGCATTCAACGTCATGCTCGGCGGAGTGATCTACTGGATCTACGGCGGCGCGCTTCGCCGCCGCGGCGCTGATCGCTCGGACACCACTTCCGGGTTGCCGGACCCGACCGGCGGCGACGTCGCGCAGGTGCCGGATGGTTCCGGCGCCGTTGCGGTGCGGGGAGCGGCGGCCACGACGATCGCACCTTCCCGAAGCCTGCCCACACTCACGTCCCCGCAGATCGTCACCATCGGAGCCGTCCTGGTAGTGGTCGCGGGCGCCATGATCTTCGGGTTGGACATCGGCGTGTTGGCGTTGACCGCCGCGGTGGTGTTGCGGTTGGTCACGCCGAAATCGAGTGAAGGAGCAGAGAAATCGATCTCGTGGAACGTCGTGCTCTTGATGTGCGGAATCATCACCTATGTCGCGCTGCTGCAGCACATCGGGACGATAGGTCGGATCGGTCACGCCGTCGCCGGCTTGAGTCTTCCTCTCCTCGCGGCATTCATCATCTGCCTCATCGCCGCAACGGTTTCCGCGTTCGCGTCCAGTGCGGGCACGCTCGGAGCCTTGATTCCGCTCTCCGTTCCGTTGTTGGCACAGGGGGATGTTCCCGTGCTCGGATTGATCATCGCGCTGGCGGTGTCGGCGACGGCCGTCGACGCGACCCCCTTCTCCACCGTGGGCGCATTGACGGTCGCCAACGCCCCGGTCTCGCAGCAGCAACGCATCTTCAGTGGCATTCTGCGATGGGGTCTGTCGATGATCATCGTCGCACCGGTCGCCGCATGGCTGATGTTCGTGCTCGTCCCGAGCCTGTGATCCTGCGTTAGTGTTCTGAGTCAGGAATTGTATTCACAATTGCCGAATGGGCGAATGGCGCGTACCGGGTGGCCGAAGGCCGAGTTGACACAACGCGGTCCCGTGCGACACCACGCCCACTGGATACCGCACTCGAAGCAGCCAGGGGGCGAATCCGACGGTTTCTCGTTCCACGAGTCCATCACCGTGTTGTGGTAGCGGTTGCCTTTACGTGACATCGACTGCGTCGCACCGGCATCGGCCAGCAACCGTCGCCAGGACCGATGCTGATATTGGGCGGAATCAACCGGTGGTCGCAACACCTTGATGACGGAGGTGTTGATGGGCAGGCCAGCGGGATGGATGAAGGATCTCACGGGCCGGTCGCCGATGAGGTCGCCTGGCGCACCGTCGCATCGACGGGAGGTCGAGGGGCAGTTCTGGCGTGAGATCGCGACAGGTGTGACGAGTGAGGCAGCAGCGGCAGCGGTCGGCGTGTCGCCGGCGGCCGGTGCCAGGTGGTTCCGGGATCATGGTGGGATGCCGACGTTCGTGACCGTACCGCTTATCGGCCGGTATCTGTCCTTCGAGGAGCGTGAGGAGATTGTGCCACTGAAGGCGCAGGGAGTTGGGGTGCGTGAGATCGCCCGGGCGGTGGGACGGGATCCGTCGACCATCTCACGGGAGCTGCGTCGCAACGCGGCAACCCGCGGCGGCAAACTCGACTACCGGGCTTCGGTGGCGCAGTCCACGACAGTCAGGACAACACGAACGCCCCGTCATCCTTGACTACCGGCTTCGGTCCGTCGGCGGGTGCCGACGGACCGAAGCAGGTGATCGCAGTGGTGCGCGTACGCGCCCTGCCTCGCTCCTGTCAGGGGCGCGGTCAGGTCGTACATCGGCATCCCGTCGACAGTGGTCGGCGCGAAGTTCTGCTTCACCCATTCGGTGATCTGTGCGCCTGTGCCGACGCCGCCGGGTCCCATCCCGGCCATTTCCATGCCGTCGCCGATGAAGTAGTGGATCCGGCCCTCGGCCACGTACCGCTGGAACTGCGCGAGGGTCGGCGACGGATCGGTACCGTTGAACCCGCCGATCGGCATCACAGGGCGGCCGGTGGCCAGCTGGTAGCCGGCGGCGCTGTTCGAGCCGGTCGTAGCGGCCGCCCAGGTGTACCGGTCTGCGTCGTGTTCGAGCAGTTTGGTCATCTCAGCGCTGGGCTCGCTGCCGTGCAGCAACCCGCCGCCGGGGCCACCCCCAATCTGTTCTAGCCCGACTGGCTGGCTTCCCGCAGGTGCTGCCGGCTGGTTCCCGGTGGGGCCGCCCGGCGCGGGCCCCGGGCCCGGGGCCCCGGTGGCAGGGCCGGGCGGCGGGATCACCACCGCCCCGCCTGGGCCGACGACAATCAAGCCCGCGCCCGAGTACTCTGCAAGGTCGAAAGGCAGGGCCGAGTCGCTGGGCCCTGCGGTGGGTATCGCGCCCCCGTGTGGGGTCCTGATGGTGTCGGCCGCGTACGCGGCCGGGCCCGCCAGCCCGGTGAGCACCGCCGCCGCCGCGGTCGCCGCTGCCAGCCGCCCGTTCAGGCGCGGCCACAGCAGTGCCACCGCCGCGAGGGCCCCGACCACCAGCACCGTCCAGCGCAGCCAGGGCAGGAAAGACGAGCTGCGCCCGAGCAACTCCCACGACCATACGGCTGTCACTGCGAGGATGACCGCCAGGGCGATGCGGATCCGCCAGTCGGTGCGCCGGCGCCAGGCCAGCACCGCACCCGCGCCGACGAGTGCGCCGACCTGCGGGGCCATCGCGATTGTGTAGTACGAGTGGAAGATTCCGGCCATGAAGCTGAACACCAGTCCGGTGACAAGCAGCCAGGACCCGAACAGCACGAACGCCGCCCGTCTGGGATCGATACGGGCACTCCTGCCGCACAACACGATTCCGAGCACGCCGAGGATGAGCGCGGCTGGTATCAGCCAGGAGATCTGACCGCCCTGCTCGAGGTCGAACATCCGGGTGATCCCGGTACTCCCCCACATCCCGCCGGGACCACCGGCCGGCAGTTCACCCAATGGGGGCATCCCGGCGGTCTCTGCGCTCGTTCCCAAATTCATGAGGGCGCTGCCGAGTTCGTTGCCGTTCAGGCGGCCGAGGCCGTTGTAGCCGAGGGTCAGCTCCAGGATCGAGTTGTTTTGTGAGCCGCCGATCCATGGCCTGGACTCGGCGGGCCACAGCTCGACCGTCAGCAGCCACCAGCCGGCGGCGACGACCATCGCGGCCAGTGCCGCGAACAGTTGCGCGATCCGGGCGCCGAGGCGGGGCGGCCCGAACAGCAGGTAGGTCAGCGCGAGTGGCGGCACCACCAGCATCACCTGCAGCTGTTTGGTGAGGAAGCCCAGCCCCACCAGCGCGCCGGTCAGGACCAGCCAACGGGTGCGGCCGTCCTGCACCGCCCGCAGCAGCGCCCAGGCCGAGGCCGTCATGAGCAGCACCAGCAGCGCGTCAGGGTTGTTGAACCGGAACATCAGCACGGCCACCGGTGTCAATGCCAGCACCAGCCCGGCGAGCAGTCCTGCGGCTGCGCCGAAGTACCGCCGCACCGTCGCCCACAAGAGCGCGACCGTGGCGACGCCCATCAGTGCCTGCGGCACCAGGATCGCCCACGAGCTGAGCCCGAACAGCCGCACCGACAGCGCCATCACCCACAGCGAGGCGGGCGGCTTGTCCACGGTGATCGAGTTCGCGGCGTCCGACGAGCCGAAGAAGAAGGCCTTCCAGGACTCCGAACCCGCCTGCACCGCAGCGGAATAGAACGAGTTGGCCCAGCCGGAGGCGCCGAGTCCCCAAATGTAGGCCACCGCGGTCCCGATCAGCAGCGCCGCCAGCAGCCACGGCTCGGGGTTGCGGCGACGCGGGGTCGGCTCGGGCGCCGCGGCCTGCATCGACATGGCTTCGACGGTGGTCACCGGGCGGCTCCTTCGAGGTGGTTTCGGAACACCCGACGCAGGGCGACGAAACGAGTGAGAGTGGCAATCAGATTCGCGGCCACCAGCACCGCCAACTCGAGATGCTTGGAGGCGTCGGGCAGCCAGTGGTGCAGGGCAAACAGGGATCCGCTGGTCAGAGCCAGGCCGACCGCGAACACCGCGAGGCCCTGGGCCTGGTGTTTGGCGGCATCCGCGCGGCCGCGCACTCCGAAGGTGAACGCCCGGTTGGCTGCGGTGTTGAGCACCGCGGTGATCAGCAGCGCGACGAGATTCGCCGCCTGGGCACCGATCACGGGATGCAGTGCCAGGTAGAGCACCGCGTACGCGACGGTCGAGGCTGCCCCGACCGCGGCGAACCGGACCAGCTGCCCGACCATGCCGTGCGGCACCCCCGGCACCAGCGGCTCGCGGCCGAGGCTGGTGCGTAACGCGGCGACCGGCAGAGCGCCGGTGGCCAGTGCCCGGCCGACCCGGAGCACGCCCTTCAAGTCGGCGACTGCGGTCGAGACGATGTCGACGGTGCTGTCGGGGTCGTCGACCCAGTCCACCGGCACCTCGTGGATGCGGAGCCCCACCCGCTCGGCGAGCACCAGCAGCTCGGTGTCGAAGAACCAGCCGGTGTCCTCCACCAGCGGCAGCAGCTGTCGGGCGACGTCGGTGCGCATCGCCTTGAATCCGCACTGGGCGTCGGAAAACTTCGCCCGTAGCGCACCGCGCAGGATCAGGTTGTAGCAGCGCGAGATCGCCTCACGCTTCGGCCCACGCACCACACGGGAGGAGCGCGTGAGCCGCGAGCCGATCGCGACGTCGGAGTGTCCCGACACCAGCGGCGCCACCAGCGGAAGCAGCGCGTTGAGATCGGTGGACAGGTCTACGTCCATGTAGGCGACGACCTCCGCGTCGGAGGCGCTCCACACGGTGCGCAGTGCTCGGCCGCGCCCCTTCTCGTCGAGGTGCACCACACGGACGGAGTCGAACTCCTCCGCCAGCCGGTTCGCCACCGCGAGCGTCGCGTCGGTGCTGGCGTTGTCCGCCACCGTGATCCGGCTCGGATATGGGACGGATCCGTCCAGGTACGCGCGCAGCCTGCGCACGCAGGGCTCGAGGTCGCGTTCCTCGTTGTAGACAGGGATCACCAGGTCGAGAGTGACGGTGTCCACGCTTTCCGGCGGCGGCCGATCTCCGTGGCAGAGAAAAGAGTTCGTCGTCATGACCGCAAATGATGCTGGCCGAACCTGCGACGACCCTGGACTGCGGCTGGCAACTTCCTGTGCGCGCTCGCCGCGCGGGTACGGCGTAGGCGGGAGTATGGCTCCGAGAACCCGCTGCGCGAGCGGGGTCCCGGGCCACCGCCCCGCCTGAGCGGTCAGTCCTGCCGCTCGATCCGCGGCAGCAGCACCCGGAACACCGCACCCTCCCCCTCGGCGGACTCCAGGGTGACGGTGCCACCGTGCGCGGACACCAGCGCCGCGACGATGGACAGGCCCAGCCCGCTACCGCCGCTGCTCCGGTTTCGCGAGGCATCGACCCGGTAGAACCTCTCGAACACCCGCTCTACGGCTTCCGCACTCAGGCCGGGACCGGTGTCGGAGACCTCGAGCACCGCATTCGGCCCCTCGGTGCCGACCCGCACCACTACTTCGGCGTCCTCCGGTGTGTGGCTTAGTGCGTTGCCGACAAGGTTGCCGAGCACCTGACGCAGCCGCGCCACGTCACCGAGGACCTCGGCCAGCCCTGGGCCGCCGAGCACCTCGAGGCCGATCCGCCGCCCGGGAGCGACGGCCCGCGCGTCGTGGACCGCGTCCGAGGCCACCGCGAGCAGATCCACCGGGGCCCGCTCGATCGGGCGCTCGGCGTCCAGGCGTGCCAGCATCAGCAGGTCCTCGACCAGCAGACCCATCCGGGCGGCCTGCCCTTCGATCCGTGCCATCACCACCGCGGTGTCGGTCATCGCACCCTGTCGGTACAGTTCGGCGAATCCGCGGATCGTGGTCAGCGGGGTACGCAGCTCGTGACTGGCGTCGGCGACGAACCGGCGCATCTTCTCCTCCGACCGGCGCGCCGAGTCCTCAGACGCCGCGGTGGCCGCGAACGCGGTTTGGATCTGCGCCAGCATCCCGTTGAGCGCGGCCGACAGCCGCCCCACCTCGGTCCCGGCGCCGCGGTGGTCGGGGACCCGGCGGTCCAAGTCGCCCGCCGCGATAGCTGCGGCAGTGTGCTCGACCTCGACGAGCGGACGCAGGCTCCGCCGCACAACGAAATAGCCGAGCACCCCCAGGACCAGCAGCACCACGGCCCCGATCACGACCTGGAGGATCACCAGGCGCTGCACGGTGTCGTCGACGTCGGACAGACTCACCGCCACCGTCACCTTGCCCATCGGCGAGGAGTTGGCCAGCGCCCGCCAGCGCTGCCCGGGGTCACCGACCGAGCCGACCGTGACCGGCTCCGGCCCCAGGTCCTGCGGTAGATCTGGTTGTTTGAAGTCGTCGTTGATGACCAACTGGGTCTGGCCGGCGGGGGCTTGGGTGAGGACGAAGAAGGGGGTCGGTGGCCGGTCGGGCGCGGGCAGCGGTAGCGGTAGCGGCAGTGTCATCGGCGGCAGCGGCGACAGAGCCTCGGGTTTCGCCCACCCGTGCGCCGCGTCGCGCAGCGTCGCGTCGGTGCGGGCGATCAACGAGTTCTCCAGCGACGAGGTAACCGCCACCCCCGACGCGAACAACCCGAGACCCGCGAGGAGCACGAGTGCGGCCATCAGCATGAACCGCAATGGGATCTGACGGACCCGGCGCCCCACCACCATGCCTACCTCTGCTCGCGCATGACGTAGCCGACGCCGCGCAACGTGTGGATCAACCGTTTCTCCCCGGTGTCGATCTTTCGGCGCAGGTACGACACGTACGTCTCGACCACCCCGACCTCACCGCCGAAGTCGTAGTGCCACACGTGGTCGAGGATCCGCTGCTTGCTCAGCACCACACCGGCGTTGACCATGAAGTACCGCAGAAGGGTGAATTCAGTCGGGGACAACGAGGCCGTCTCGCCCGCCTTCCACACCTCATGTGTTTCGTCGTCGAGTTCGAGGTCGGCAAAGCGGATCCGCGCGGGATCGACCCACTGGTCACGCGAAGCCCGCCGCAGGATCACCCGTAGTCGGGCGACCACCTCCTCCAGGCTGAATGGCTTGGTCACATAGTCGTCGGCGCCCAGAGCGAGGCCGGCGAGCTTGTCGTCGACAGTAGCGCGGGCGGTCAGGAACAACACCGGGGCGTCCACACCGTCGGCGCGCAGTCGACGCAGCAGTCCGAAGCCATCCATGCCCGGCATCGTCACGTCGACGATCAGCGCGTCCGGCCGGAACGCGCGCGCCCGGTCGAGCCCCTCACATCCGTTGGCGGCCGTCTCCACCTCGAAGCTCTGAAACCGTAGGCTCACCGACAGCAACTCGACGATGGTCGGCTCATCGTCGACGATCAATACCCGGGCCGCGGGCTTGGTAACACTCACCCGGCCATCATCGGCGCAGCTCCTGGCCACAGCCTGGACGTTCGCTGTGAACTTCCTGTGAGCCGCCCCGGGATCCGCGCCGGCGCCACATGCACTGTAGATGCATGGTGATGACCATGCGCATCTCTATGTATAGAGTTAGGCCATGAGTACGCGATTACGTAGGACGCCGGCAACGCTCGCCGTTCTCGCTGAACTGTCGAGTTCCGCCGGTCCGATATGGGGATTGCAGATAGTGCGCGAGACGGGACGTCCTGCGGGGAGCGTCTATCCGATCCTCGCCCGCCTCGAAGAGGCAGGGTGGGTGGAGTCCGCGTGGGAGACCGATCAGGCCCACTCAGGACCACGGCGGCGCTACTACACCCTCACCGATGACGGCCGGGCACGCGCGACGGCGATGCTCGCGCCGGCGACTCCCGCACCGGCGGCGATCTATCGAGCGAGGTTGGTATGAGAGCGGCTCGGTGGATGGTCCGGACCTGCGCGCGATTGACCCCTGCCGCCCGCAGGGATCGCTACCGCGAAGAGTGGCTGGCCGACCTCGGGCACTGCTCCGAGATCGGAGTTCGAACCGCCACAGTTGTTTTCGGAGTTCTATCGATGACCATCCAATCGCAGAAGGCGAGGTTCCACATGACCGATTCGATGAACGCCCTGTCGACCGTCAAGGCGATCGGGCTGCAGATCGTATGCGTGGTGCTGGTACTCGGAGGCGTGCAAGGCTCGTATGCCTGGTGGTCCTACGCCCTGTGGGGTGTCGGATTGGCGGGCTCGGTGTGGATCGCCGTAGCCGCTGCACACGCGGCGGTTCGTGCACCAGCAGCGTCCCGCGCCCGCAGAGCGGCGAGCGCCGCGATCACCGCCTGTATCGCAGTGCTTATAGCGGCGGTCGTCGAGATCAATCTGCACTTCGAAGCGGTAGATGCCGGTTCACCGAACCGTCCGCTCGTCGTGATCATGGTCGCTACCGGATTCGCCGGTGTCGCCGCATTTCTCACCCTCGCCGGAGCCAGCGTGGCCGCCCTGCAACAGCGGTCACGCTGATCAGCCGGGGTCAGTCGGGTCGATCGCGGACTCACCCGCCCGCGGTCCGCGACACAGACCCTTGATCGCCCTCGGGCTCGTCCTCGATGATGCGACCCGTCTGCAGATCGATGTCGACTTCGCGGTGGCCACCCTCGAGATCGACGAAATCCACCTCGACGGTGGGCCGACCACCCTCCTCGTCCAGCTCGACACCGAGGATCCCCGGCGTCGGCGGAGGCTGCTGGGCGTCGACGAGACGGTTCGATCCCGGCGGACGGCACATTTCCGAAAACCCACCATCTCCGTCCGTTCCGGATCTCCGCGGCCTGCACCGCTCGGGACAGCGTCGGCCGAACCGTGTCAGCCGAGATTCGCCTTCGGAGTCAGGGGCGCCGCCGCCTGCTGTACATAACCCTTGTGATCGCCGACGGTATTGCGATCGACCGCGCCCAGCACGGCGTCGACCTCCGCCTCCCGAACGAGGACCTCCCCTTGAGCCGCAGCGCGAACTGGCAGGCCAGGCCCGCGATCGCGCCGATCGCCAGGGCCGACGCCGTGTCCACATAGCCCGCGCAGGGCGTGACGGTGGCCAGGCCCGCCACCGCGCCGGTGGCCGCGCCGAGCACGGTGGCCCTGCCCTGCCGGAACCACTCGAGAATCAGCCAGATGACCAGCCCGGCGGCCGCGGCGACATGGGTGTTCAACAACGCCTGAGCCGCGACACCGTTCGCCTGCAGACCGTCCCCCGCATTGAACCCGAACCAGCCGAACCACAGGATTCCCGCGCGGACGATCGTCAGAGGCACCGAGTGCGGCACCGTCTCGCTGTCCGGCCATCCCGCCCTCCGGCCGACCACGACGAGGATGGCCAACGCCGCGGCACCGGCAGACGCGTGGACCACCATGCCACCGGCCCAGTCCTGCGCTCCCCTACTCGCGGCCAGCCCTCGGGGTTGAACAGCCCGGCATCACGGCTGAACGCGATGCTGTGTCCGATGAGGATCCAGACAACGGTCACCACCCCGAGCGGAACGATGTTCTGCTGAAGCATCACAAGGGTGTTGCGGCTCTTGACCATTCCGGCATAGAAGAACGCCAGCCCCGGAACCATGAACAGCACGAGGGCGGCGCAGATCAGGACCCAGGAAGTGTCACCGGCGTCGAAGCGGCGTCGTCGTGTCAGGACCCCAGCCGATCCCGCTCCGTTGTGCGAACCGCACAGGCGCGGGAGCAGTACCGGCTCTCGGTCAGACGCCGTAGTACCGTGCGACGTCGATCCGGGACAGCGGTATCCAGTCCGACGACGAACCCTCGGCGAAACGTGCGGCGGTCGCGGATCGGCGTTCCCGCAGCGCGACCGCGAGAGCGGGCTCCTCGTCGATCCGTTGCACCAATTGGTAGATAGCCGCGAGATGGTGGAGGCACGGCTTCCGGCGCCCCGTGCACGCGCAGGTACCGGCGTGATCGGCGACATCGCCGGTCAACGAGATGCCCTTGTCGACCAACTCGGCGACCAGACCGTCGGGCAGTTCACCCGCAGCGACCCGGCGGTCGTCGGCGCCGGCGCGAGCGACCGTGGCGCGAACAGTGGCGGACTCGCGCCTGTCCCACAGCGGTACGTCGATCCCGACCGGGAAGGCCTTGCCGCGGACGGTCACGTCCGCGCGGATCCGGCCGGCCTCGGCGACAGTGAGAACGACGGAGCCGTTACCGGACAGCGTACGAGCCTGCGGCAGCAGCGAGTTCGACGACGACGCGGTGGTCGACTCGATGGTGCGGAGCCACACACGGCCCCACGCGGTGACACCGAACTTGATGGCCATCAGTTCGCTCCGAGCGTGTCGAGGTCCAGCAGGGCGCGCAGTTCGGCGTCGGGCAGCTTGGCGAGCACCGCCTCCGGGTTCCCCGAAACAGATTCGGCGACGGCTCGTTTCGAGTGGTGCATCGCGGCGATGTGGTCCTCGATCGTCCCCCCGGTGACGAGGGTATGCACATTGACGGTGCGGCGCTGCCCGATCCGGTGCGCCCGGTCGGTGGCCTGGTCCTCCACGGCGGGGTTCCACCAGCGGTCATAGTGCAGCACATGACTGGCCCGGGTGAGATTGAGTCCGAACCCGGCGGCGCGGAGACTGAGAATCAGGATCGGCGGCCCGTCGGGCGAGGACTGGAAGGTCTCGACGAGTTCGTCGCGGCGCTCCGCGCCGAGGCCCCCGTGCAGGAACGGCACCGTGCCCAGGCCGAGTTCCGAGCTCAGGTGCGCGGACAGCAACTCACCCATCGTCCGGTACTGCGTGAACACCAGTGCCCGGTCGCCGTCCGCGACGATCTCGGCGAGCATTTCGGTTGCCCGATCGAACTTTCCGGAACGCCCCACCAGGTCCCGGTCGTCCGCTCCGGTCAGCTGCGCGGGGTGATTGCACACCTGTTTGAGCCTGGTGAGCAGCGCGAGCACGTTGCCGTGGCGCGCGATGCCGCTGCCCAGGCCGTCGGCGAACGCACTCTCGACGGCGGCGCGATAGAGCCGGGACTGCTCGTCGGTCAACGTGCACGCGACCGTCGAGTACTGCTTCGGCGGCAGGTCGGTCGCGACCTGCGCCTTGGTACGGCGCAGAACGTACGGGGCGATCACGGCGTTGAGCCGTTGCGCGGCGGTCCGCGACCGGCCGGACTCGATCGGGGTCGCGAACCGCTGACGGAACCGGGCCCGGGTCCCGAGGACCCCCGGATTGGTGACGTGGAGCAGCGACCACAGCTCCTCGAGCCGGTTCTCGACCGGAGTGCCGGTCATCGCCACCTTCAGCGTCGCCGGCAGCCGAGCCGCGGCCTTGGCTGCCTGCGCGGCCGGATTCTTGATCTGCTGGGCTTCGTCGAAAACCACCGAGTCCCAGGCGACGTCGGACAACGCGTCGGCGTCGGACCGCAGGACGGTGTAGCTGGTCAGCATCACCGTTCTGTTCGGGAGCGTCACCGGCAGTGCGCGGTTCGCACCGTGGAAGACCACCACCGGCAGGTCCGGTACGAAGCGACCCAGTTCACGACGCCAGTTGCCGATCACCGATGTCGGGCACACCACCAGATGCGGGCCCGCGTCCGCACGCATCGCGAGCAGGGCGACGGCCTGCAGCGTCTTGCCGAGGCCCATCTCGTCCGCGAGGATCCCGCCGCCCTCGCCCGCCAACGCCCGGAGCCAGCCCACACCGTGAATCTGATAGGGGCGCAGGGTCGCCTGGATCCCGGCCGTCTCCAGATCGCCGACGAGCGCGGCGGCGTCGAGGAACTGACGGAGCGACACCGCCGCCGACGGGACAGCCGACTCCCCCGCGTCGAGGGTCGCGTGTGCGGCCACCGGCATCGCGTCGGCCAGTTCGGTACAGGCCGCATCGCCCCGTCCGGACAACCGGGCGGCCTCGCGCCACACCGACACCGACACGCCGAGCCCTTCGTGTTCGGGCCGCAACCCGCGGAGGGCGGGCAACACGGCCGGCAGGTCCACCGCCCGCGCCTCCACCGTGCGTGGTTCCACCCTCGTGCCGTCGACGGGCACCGCGAGCCGGCACGTCGTGGGCCGCCCCGCCGGTAGTCCGTTGTCCGCCAGCGCCGCCTCGACGTCGTCGACACCCCACCACACGAGCGTCCCGAGCGCGGGATCGAAGGTGGCCTGCAGCCGTCCGGGATTCACGCTCGACTCGTCCATGTCCGCCGAGACTAGCGCCGCAGGGGCCTCCGCCGCCATCGGAATCGGCCCGGAAGTTCGCAGTTCAGGTGTGGTTTTCCCAACATTGACGGCCGCAGGTTTGCGGTGCCTCGAGGCCGTTCCGGCTAGGGTTCTGCAGCATGGAACGCAGCGACGCCTCGTTGGACGTGTGGCCGGGCAGTGCGTATCCACTGGGCGCGACCTACGACGGTGGCGGCACCAACTTCTCGCTCTTCTCCGAGGTGGCCGACGCGGTCGAACTGTGCCTGATTGCGCGAGACGGGACCGAGACCCGCATCCCGCTCGACGAGGTTGACGGGTACGTGTGGCACGCGTACCTGCCCACGGTCACCCCCGGTCAGCGCTACGGCTTCCGGGTCCACGGGCCACACGACCCGGCGGCGGGTCTGCGGTGCGATCCGTCGAAGCTGCTGCTGGACCCGTACGGCAAGGCGTTCGACGGAGCCTTCGACGGAGATTCGTCGCTGTACACGTTCGGCGAGGACACGTTGGGGCACACCATGACCACCGTCGTGATCAACCCGTACTTCGACTGGGCCGCGGACCGGCCGCCGCGGACGCCGTATCACGAGACCCTCATCTACGAGACCCACGTCAAGGGGATGACTGCGACGCACCCGGAGGTGCCGGAGGAACTGCGCGGCACGTACGCCGGGCTGGCCCATCCGGCGGTCATCGAGCACTTGCGCTCGTTGGGAGTCACCGCGGTCGAGCTGATGCCGGTCCACCAGTTCATGCACGACCAGATCCTGCTGGACCAGGGCCTGCGGAACTACTGGGGCTACAACACTTTCGGGTTCCTCGCCCCGCACGCCGAGTATTCGTCGGTGACGAAGCCGAGCGGTGTCGTCACCGAGTTCAAGGCGATGGTGCGCACCTTCCACGAGGCAGGCATCGAGGTCATCCTCGACGTCGTCTACAACCACACCGCGGAGGGTGATCACCGCGGGCCCACCATCGCGTTCCGCGGCATCGACAACGCCGCCTACTACCGGCTCGACGACGAGGACCCCGAACTCTACAAGGACTACACCGGCACCGGGAACAGTCTGGGTGCCCGGCATCCGCACACCCTGCAGCTGATCATGGATTCGCTGCGGTACTGGGTCACCGAGATGCACGTCGACGGCTTCCGGTTCGACCTCGCGTCCACCCTCGCCCGCGAGTTGCACGACGTGGACCGGCTTTCCGCGTTCTTCGACCTCGTCCAGCAGGATCCGGTGGTGAGTCAGGTCAAGCTGATCGCCGAGCCGTGGGACGTGGGCGAGGGCGGCTACCAGGTCGGCAACTTCCCCGGCCTGTGGACCGAGTGGAACGGCAAGTACCGCGACACCGTGCGCGACTACTGGCGCGGTCAGCCGTCGACACTCGGTGAGTTCGCCTCGCGCCTGACCGGGTCGTCGGACCTGTACGAGGCAACCGGGCGGCGCCCCGGGGCGAGCATCAATTTCGTGACCGCCCACGACGGCTTCACGCTCGCCGACCTGGTGTCCTACGACGAGAAGCACAACGCGGCCAACGGCGAGGACAACCGGGACGGCGAGAGCCACAACCGGTCCTGGAACTGCGGCGTCGAGGGCCCCACCGACGACCCCGGAATCCTCGCCCTGCGCGCCCGCCAGCGCCGGAACATCCTCGCCACGCTCCTGCTCAGCCAGGGCACACCGATGCTCGCCCACGGCGACGAGATGGGGCGCACCCAACAGGGCAACAACAACGTCTACTGCCAGGACTCGACGCTGTCGTGGATGGACTGGACGCTCCTCGACGCCAACGCGGACCTGGTCGAGTTCACCCGACGGGTCAGCGCCCTGCGATCGACGCACCCCGTGTTCCGCCGGCGGCGGTTCTTCGCGGGCCGCCCGGTACGCGACGCCGAGCACAGCCGCGACATCGCGTGGTTGACTCCGTCGGGACGCGAGATGACCACCGCGGACTGGGACAGCGCGTTCGGCAAGGGCCTGGCGGTCTATCTCGGCGGAGACGCGATACCGGAACCCGACCAGCGCGGCCGTCGGGTGGTCGACGACTCCTTCCTGTTGCTGTTCAACGCCCACGACGACGCCCTCGAGTTCACCGTGCCGCACGGCGAGGTCGACTCCCCATGGACCGGCGAACTGGACACCACCGCACCGACGGGGGGCACCGATGTCGTTGTCGCGCCGGGTGACTCCATCGCCGTCCCGTCCCGCTCCCTGCTGGTACTGCGCCGGGACCGAATGCCATGAGGCCGATCACCGCCACCTACCGGCTCCAGCTGCGCGGTGACGCGTTCACCCTCGACGACGCCCGGCGCCTGGCCGACTACCTGGACCGGCTCGGCGTCTCCCACCTGTATCTCTCGCCCATCCTCACCGCCACCGCCGGATCGACGCACGGGTACGACGTCATCGACCCGACCACGGTCTCGGCCGAAATCGGGGGGCGGGCGGCACTGGTCGCACTGTCCGCGGAACTCGCCGAACGCGACATGGGGCTGATCGTCGATCTGGTGCCCAATCACGTCGGCGTCGGCCGGCCACGGGAGAACCGTTGGTGGTGGGACGTGCTGACCAACGGCCGACGGTCGCCGTTCGCCCGGTTCTTCGACGTCGACTGGCGCGAGGACAACGGGGCGGACGGGCGAATCGCACTGCCCGTCCTGGCCGATGAATCCGACCTCGGCGGTTTGAGTTTCGACCACGACCGGGGCACCCCGATGCTCGCGCTCGGCGACCAGCGGTTCCCCATCGCTCCCGGCACCGAGGACGGCAACCCCCGCGAGGTCCACGACCGGCAGGCGTATCGGCTCGTCGGCTGGCGCGACGGGGCGGTGGGATATCGGAGGTTCTTCGCGATCAACGACCTCGCCGCGCTCCGGCAGGAGGATCAGCGGGTGTTCGACACGACGCACCACCAGTTCGCGTCGTGGGTGCGCGACGAACTGGTCGACGGCGTCCGCGTCGACCACCCGGACGGCCTGAGCGATCCGTCCCGCTACCTGCGCACCCTGCGGGAGGTGATCGGCACCGACCGTTGGCTGCTCGCCGAGAAGGTCCTCGCGGCCGGGGAACCGCTCGACCCGACGCTGCCGATCGACGGAACCACCGGATACAACGCCCTCGCCGAGTACGGCGGCGTGTTCGTCGACCCTGCCGGTGAGGCGACGCTGACAGCGCTGGCCGACCGTGCGGGGGCACCCGGCGATGCGGCCTGGCTGCGCGACAACGGAATCGAACTCCGACGGCGTGCCGCGCGCACCGAGTTGGCGCCCGAGGTGCGGCGCCTGGTGCGGGCGGTACTGCGCGACTCGCCGACCTTCTGCAACCCGGACCAGTTGCGCGATGCGCTCGTCGAGGTACTCGTCCACATGCCGGTCTATCGCGCCGACTACGCACCACTGGCGGGCACGATCCCCCGGATGATCGGGGAGACACTCGATCGGCACCCCGAGTGGGCCGCCGCGCTGACGACCCTGGCCGGCGCGCTCACGGATGCGGCCAGCGAAGCGAGCACCCGCTTCCATCAGGTGTGCGGCGCGCTGACCGCCAAGGCGGTCGAGGACTGCCTGTTCTACCGCACCTCCCGGCTCGTCTCACTGCTGGAGGTCGGCGGCGATCCCGGCCGGTTCGGCTGCTCCCCCGCCGAGTTCCACCTCCGCGCCGCCGAACGCGCCCGGCTGTGGCCGAGGACGATGACGACACTGTCGACGCACGACACCAAACGCGGCGAGGACGTCCGCGCGCGCATCGGGGTGCTGTCGCAGGTTCCGGAACTGTGGGCTCGCTGCGTCGCCGACTGGGAGATGTCCACCCCGAGCCCCGACGGCACCACCGGACTCTTCCTGTGGCAGAACATGTTCGGAGTGTGGCCGGCGGACGGATCGGTCCCGACGTCCGCCCTGCGGGGACGACTCCACCAGTATGCGGAGAAGGCCACCCGCGAGGCCGGACTACGCACCGCCTGGACGGACGTCGACCAGCATTTCGAGACCGCGCTGCACACCTGGCTCGACAGGGTCGCCGACGGACCGGTCGGCCGCAGCATCGGCCGGATCGCGCAGCAACTCGCCCCGCACGGATGGTCCGACGCGTTGGGACAGAAGCTGCTGCAACTGTGCGGACCGGGCGTCCCGGACGTCTACCAGGGCACGGAGTTGTGGGAGGACTCGCTGGTCGATCCGGACAACCGGCGGCCGGTGGACTATCGGCCTCGCCGGAGGCTGCTGCAGTCGATGGACACCCCCGGCGTCGAGACGCCGCCCCTCGACGGATCGGGTGCCGCGAAGTTGCACGTCACCCGCACCGCGCTGCGACTGCGCCGCGAACGCCCGGACAGCTTCGTCGGAGGCCACTACCGCCCCATGTTCGGCGTCGGACCCGCCCACGCTCATCTCGTCGGCTTCGCTCGCGGCCCGGCCGGTCAGGCGTCGGACGTCATCGTCCTCGCCACGCGGCACAGCGTGCGACTCAATGAAACCGGTTGGGGCAGTTCCAGCATCGCACTACCGAACGGAAGCTGGTTTGACCGGCTCACCGGCGAACTGTATGCCGGGGCTGCTCCGCTGACGAAGATGTTCGAACGACTGCCCGTGGCACTGCTGGTGCGACTGGACCGGCCGTGACGAGTCGAGTCTTGCCCGCTTCGCGTGCGCGCCCGACGCCGTCGCAGCACTGAAGGTCGCTACCGTACCCGACCAGCCGGGTGTGGCAACGACCTTCAGCAACCCCTACGCCCCAAGGATGGGGCGCGCTACTACTTCAACACCAGACGTGAAGTCGGACCATTTCTCAGCTGAAGGTGGCGAGCGCACCGATCAGGCCGAGCAGTGCGCCGACACCCGCGAGTACGCCGCCGATACCACTCACGACAGGCTGAATCTGCTTGATCAACGCGAGGTCTGCATCAGAAGAACCCATAACCACTCCTCATCCGAATGTCGTTGCGCGGTTGCGCAAGCAAGAATGTACTACAGCACGTAGTAGCCGCGCTACGCGTGAGAGGAGCTCACTCGGAGCCATCGCGCCCGACAGACGTTTGATCGCTGGTAGCGTACCGTCCGCCGCGACGACCACCCCCGCCGGCTGGCGGACGGATACGCCGGCAGCGGCGGGATGTGTGCGCGCCCACGTCACCCGAGGCTTCTCCGCTCGGGTCGAGGGCTGCGGGCGCTCTCGCGCCGCCGCGTTGCGCGCCGATCCCCGCGGCCACGACGAAGCCGATGCCGAGTACGGCCAGGGGATTCGGGATCTGCCGTAGCGCCACGAGTCCGATGAGAGCCGCGATCGCAGGTTCGAGGCTCATCAGTGTGCCGAACGTCCCCGCGTCGAGGCGGCGCAGCGCAACCAACTCCAGCGCATAGGGCACCACCGGGAGCAGCACCGCAAGCCCGAGGCCGAGGAGTACGAGCTGCGGTGTCAGGCGCGCGAAGACGTCCGGCGCTGCTACCAACGTCGTGACAACCCCGGCGACCGGCATCGAGATGGACAGGCCGGCAAGGCCGCCCACCTCGTCACCGACCTTCTGCGTGAGCAAGATGTATGCCGCCCAACACACGGCAGCGCCCAGTGCGAAACCCGCACCCGTCGGATCGACGTGGCCGCTCCAGGGTTGCGTCAGCAGCACGACACCGCCGCCGGCGACCAGCGCCCACAGCCGGCCGACTCCGCGGGTTCGGGTCACCGCGATCCCCAGGGGTCCGAGAAACTCCAGTGCACTCGCAGTTCCGAGAGGGATCCGCGACGCGGCGGCCATGAACAGCATCGTCATGCCGGCAGTGGCCACACCCAGTGCCGCCGCGGAACGAAATGCGCGGCGAGTGAACTGCTCTGGACGTGGTCGAACGATCGCGACGAGGAGGAGACCGGCCCAGGCGAGCCGTAGCCAGGCGGCACCGGCTACACCCACCTGGTCGATGAGCGCAACCGAGGCCGCGAGACCCAGCTGCACGCACAGCATCGCAGAGAGCGCCATCCCGGCTCCGGCCCGCGATGCACTTCGGGCCTCGATCGTCGTCATTACGTCAGTGAACCGAACTCATCCGTCAAACTCCACGCGAATAAAGTGGACTGATCGTTCACGAATCCTGAACAATGCCTGCATGGACCTGCACCGACTCCGCATCCTTCTCGAACTGTCCCGGTGGGGTTCGATGCGCGAGGTCGCCGACGAGCTCGGAATGACCACTTCTTCTGTCTCCCAACATATTGCGGCGCTGGCCCGAAGGATCGGCACGCCGCTGACAGAACCCGACGGTCGACGGGTGCGCCTGACCCCGGCGGGCCGGCGACTCGCCGAGCACGCGGTGACGATCCTGGCCGCGGTCGATGCCGCGATAGTGGATCTCGACGTGGACGCAGCGCCGGCCGGTACGGTGCGTGTAGCGGGCTTCGCGTCCGCCATTCGGCGCTCGCTGTTGCCGACCATCGCTCGGCTCGGGGCGGCTCAATCGGCGGTGACGGTCATGATCGCCGAGCACGAGCCGTTCGAGGCTCTCGAACGGCTCGCCCGCGACGACGTCGACATCGCGCTCACGTACGACTACAACCTCGCTCCGGCGACACTTCGCAACGACTTCAGCGCGACCGCACTCTGGACGATGAAATGGGGCCTCGGCACACATGCGGCCCAGCGCCCCGGCCCGCTGTCCTCATACGCAGGCAGCAACTGGATCGTCAACTCGCGCAACACTGCAGACGAAGAGGTCCTACGCATCCTCGCCTCCATGGCCGGCTTCACTCCCCGGATTACCCACCACATCGACAGCCTCGAGCTCATCGACGATCTCATCGCCGCGGGCCACGGCGTCGGTTTGCTCCCCCTCGAGCGCACCCGCCAGCACTCCGAGGTACGGGTCAGGAGCCTCGACGATCTCGAGGTGATCATGCGAACCTATGCCGTCATTCGCCGCGGTCGCGAACAATGGTCGCCGCTGCGGCTCGTACTGGACGAATTGAACGCCGAGGAGCCCTGATCCAGGAACAAGACTGCGAACGCTTCCGCACAACCGCGTCCACCCCATCACCGGTAGCGGCACCGGCGAGCATTTTTCGATGCGACCGCTGCCGTCCGCCCCGCGATCTCACTTCCTCACGGCCGACACCAACCACCGGTTTCCCGGCCGCAACTGCTTCAGCACCGAGTGTTCGGGCAGCACACGCCCGTACCGCCGCGCGAGGTCGTCGACGGTCACAGCGGTGGCACGCCAACCGTACGAGTCGAACCAGGCCTCCGGATCCGCGGGACCGTTCGAGTGCAACAGGGCGAGCCAGTCGCGCCGACGGAGGGGGCTACCCCGGAACAGCGGTGCGTCGTCCATCGCCGCCGTGAAGTCGACGTTGGTAATGGTGGCGCCGATCGCACTTCCCGCTCCCGACAACTCCCCCACGTGCCGCATCAGGGCGTCCACGCCGTCCTCGGGTAGATACGCCAGCAGACCCTCGAGGATCCAGGCTGTGGGGACGTCGGGACCGAACCCGGCTCCGCGCAGGGCCGCGGGCCAGTCGTCGCGCAGGTCGATCGGCACCGTGACGCGGGCCGCCTGCGCGGGCGAGACACCGTCCAGGACGGCGTCCTTGAACTGCACCATCTCGGCGGTATCGAGTTCGTAGACGGTCACCGGCTGCGGCCAGGGCAGCCGGAAAGCGCGCGTGTCCAGGCCGGCGCCGAGGAGGACGAGCTGCCGACAGCCCGCCGCAACGGCGTCCAACACGAAGTCGTCGAGGAACTTCGTCCGCACCGCGACCCACGTCGTCAGCTCCTCGCGGCTGCCGTCGTCCATCTGATCGGTCGGCGGATTCCAGCCGGATGCTCTGACGAATTCACCGGCCCACGGGTCGTCGAACAATCTGTCGGCGCGACCGCTCTCCATCGCGCGGGCCGCTGCGACGAACACCGCGGTCACTCCGACGCCTCGAGGTTGATTCACGGCGGCACCTCCTCGGTCCACCGTCGATTGTGCTCCCGGTCACCGAGAATGCACGTCCGCGCACCCCATCGGCCGAATATGGTCCAGGTCACATGACCGTCAAGGACTGGAGGACATACCCATGAGCGCGAACCGTTTCGTCGGCAAGGTCGCTTTCATCACCGGAGCCGCCCGCGGCCAGGGTCGCGCCGAGGCGGTCCGGCTCGCGTCCGAGGGTGCCGACATCATCGCGCTCGACGCGTGCGCGGATTTCGACTCCACCGCCTACGACGGCGCGACCGAGGCCGATCTCGCCGAGACCGTCGCCCTCGTCGAAGGTCTGGGCCGCAAGATCGTCGCCACCAAGACCGATGTCCGGGACTTCGACGCGCTCGCGGCCGCCCTCGCCGACGGCATCGGCACCCTCGGCCGCCTCGACGTCGTGGTCGCGAACGCCGGCATCTGCTCGGGCGCCATGTCGTGGGAGATCACCCCCGAGCAGTGGCAGGAGACCCTCGACGTCAACCTCACCGGCGTCTTCCACACCGTCAAGGCCGCGATCCCGCACCTCATCGAGCAGGGCGAGGGCGGCTCCATCGTCATCACGAGTTCGGTCGCCGGCCTGCGCGGCCTGCCGTTCCTCGGGCACTACGTCGCCAGCAAGCACGGCGTCACCGGACTCGCGAAGACCCTCGCGGTGGAATTGGGCGCACACAACATCCGCGTCAACACCGTCCATCCCAACGGTGTCGAGACCGGCATGCAGGTCAACGACATGCACGCGCTCGTCCAGGAGTACAGCACCACCCTGGCCCCGATCTTCATGGGCAGCCTGCCGGACCAGATCAGCCAGCCCGAGGACATCGCCAACGCCGTCGCATGGCTGGCGTCCGACGAGGCCCGGCACGTCACCGGCATCCAGCTGCCGGTCGATCTCGGCACGCTGCTTCGCTGACGCCACCCCCGGACGGCTGCGATGTGCACGTGATCGGTGCATTCTGATCACGTGCACACCTTCGAGGTCTGGGCCCCCCTTCCGAGTTCGGTGCGCGTCGAGGTCGACGGGTACGCGCACGAGATGACCCGCTCCCCCGACGGCTGGTGGCGCGCCGACGTCGCCGCCGAACCGGGCGCGCGGTACGGATTCGTGCTCGACGGCACGCCGCCGGTGCTGCCCGATCCACGCTCGCGACGGCAGCCGGACGGGGTCCACCTGCCGTCGCAGCTGCATCGGCTCGATCCCGCAGGCTGGACCGACTCGGCGTGGACGGGCCGCCAACTGGCGGGCAGCGTCGTCTACGAACTGCACGTCGGCACCTTCACGGCGGAGGGCACGTTCGACGCCGCGATCGCCCGGCTCGATCACCTCGTCGATCTCGGCGTCGGATTCGTCGAACTGATGCCGGTCGCCGCCTTCAACGGCACCCACAACTGGGGCTACGACGGCGTGCTCTGGTACGCGGTGCACGAGGGCTACGGCGGCCCGGACGGGTTGCAGCGCTTCGTCGACGCCTGCCATCGGCGCGGACTGGCGGTGATCCTCGACGTCGTCTACAACCACTTCGGCCCGTCCGGCAACTACCTGGACCGGTTCGGCCCGTATCTCGCGGACGGCGCCAACTCGTGGGGTCGCGAGGTGAACCTGGGCGGCCCGCACAGCCACGAGGTGCGTCGCTACATCATCGAGAACGCACTGTGCTGGTTCCGCGACTTCCACATCGACGCGCTGCGCCTCGACGCCGTCCACGCGCTCGTCGACAACACCGCCGTGCACCTGCTCGAGGATCTCGCGGTGGAGGTGCACCGACTGTCGGCGCACCTGCGACGGCCACTGACCCTGATCGCGGAGAGCGACCTCAACGACCCCAAGATCATCTCGGCTCGGGCCGCCGGTGGCTACGGCCTCGACGCGCAGTGGGACGACGACGTCCACCACGCCATCCATGCCGCAGTGTCCGGCGAAAGGCAGGGATACTACGGCGATTTCGGCTCCCTGCAGGCGTTGTCGCACACGCTCACGCACGGCTACTTCCACGCCGGCACCTTCTCGACGTTCCGGGGCCGCAACCACGGCCGCCCCATCGACATCCGCCGAATTCCCGCCGACGCCCTGCTCGCGTACACCTGCACCCACGACCAGATCGGCAACCGCGCCACGGGCGACCGACCCGGTTCGTACCTCACCGCGGGTCAACTCGCGATCAAGGCCGCCCTGGTCCTGTGCTCCCCGTACACACCGATGCTGTTCATGGGCGAGGAATGGGGTGCGCGAACACCCTTCCAGTACTTCACGTCTCACCCCGAACCCGAACTCGCGAAGGCGACCGCGGAGGGTCGCCGCCGCGAGTTCGCGGAACACGGCTGGGACAGCGCCGACATCCCGGATCCGCAGGATCCTCGAACGTTCCAGCGATCGAAACTCGATTGGGGCGAGACGGCGATCGCGGCGCACGCACGGTTGCTCGAGTGCTATCGGGAACTGATCGCGTTGCGGCACAGCCGCGCCGATCTGACCGACCCGTGGCTCGAGCACCTCAAGGTCGAATACGACGAGAACGAACGCTGGCTCGCACTCATTCGCGGCGACCTGCGGATCGCCTGCAATCTGGGCACCGACCCGGTGACCGTGCCCATCGGCGGGATTCCCCTCCTGTGGTGGGAGGAGCCGACGGTGGACGAGACGGCGTCGGCGATCGTTCTGCCCGGGCACTCGTTCGCGGTTCTCGACGCCGGCCGGATCGGATAGCCCGGAACAGGACGGCGCAGCCTATACGGTGACGTCCGAGTAGGGCATGTGCTCGGAGACCCAGGGAAATACCACTTCCATGAGCAGCAGCACGAGCGCGACAACGAGGACGATCAGGAGTAGTGCCTTCACCGGCCGGGGGCCGGGGAGCGCGTGCCAGAGGTAGCCGTACATTCATCGCTCCTGCAACGCCGCGGGACCGTGGCCCGAGGACTTGGGGATTGTTTCGACGAGCATGGCATGCACGATCATGCGCTCGGTGTTCGAGAACAGCGGATGGCACGTGGTCAGCGTCAGCATGCTTTCCAGCCCGGGGGCTGCTTCCACCCAAGCGGCGCCGGGCAGCGGGTTGACGACCTCGACGTCGGTGGGCACGGTGATGTGCCGCCCCAGGACGTGGGCGTAGTCGCCGTCCGAGACGCGATCGGTCTGCTCGGGGCTCAGACAGGCTTCCGCCGCCGCACGCCTTTCGGGCGAGGCCGCCTCGAGTGGGAGCAGCCGGTAGGTCATCCATTGGAACTCGGTCTCCACGACGACGGCATCGCACGACGCGAGCCGATCCAGGTGCTGGAACACCGCACCGGTACCGATACGATGCCCGGCGAGCGCGAAGTTTCCTGCCTCGCCGGGCATCTGCGTCTCGGGATAGTGGCCGGGGCCGGCCCGCAGGTCCTCGTTGCGGGTGCCCTCGACGACGGCGTACACGGTGTCGCGGGCGGGGAGGTGCACCCGCGCGAACCCCTCGCCGAGCGCCGGGGGCAGCGGGGCAACCGGCTCATCACCGGCCGCCCCGGAGTCGTTGCCCCAGGACTGCTCCAGGTGGGCGTTGACATCGTCCTGCAGCCGCCCCGAGACGATATTGGTCCAGAACGCCTCATAGATGACGAAAAGCAGGACGAGGACCCCGGCCGTGAGGAGCAGCTCGCCGAGAATCTGCCCTGCGCCCGGCCGCGGCCGATGCGGGCCCGGAACCTTGCTGTCACTCACGGACCGGGGCCCCTTCCACAGATGTGTTGACCTAGCTGCCCGCGTTGATCATGACGCTTCCGGTGCCGCCGAGAAGATCATAGAGAAGCACGGACAGGCGACCGAGCCCGTCGATCGCGGCGGAACCGGTGGTCTGGATGTCGCCGATGACAATCGGGAACGGGAGGAAGAGCACGAGAATTCTCCTTCGAAGGGCGGCCGAGTGGACGGCCGCGAGACAGATGGTCGGCTGGTGCGTGGTATTCGATCGGTGTGGCGGAGCGGGGCGGGTGCGACCAGGTGTATGTAGGTCGCACCCGCCCCGCTACCGTGTGCCGGCTGGGGGTTATCCCTCGCCGGACACCCGCCTGCGGTTGCGCAGGGTCAGCCATGCGCCGCCGACGATCAACGCCAGCCCCACACCGGCGAGCCAGATGACGTTCGCCCCCGTCACGGGCAGGGACGGCGACTGGTCCGGCTGGGTCGGAGCCGGCTTACCCGGAGCACCGTTGTGTCCGGAGTCGCCCGGCTTGGACGGCTGCTCCGGCGAACCAGGTCCGCCCGGCTGGTTGGAGACCGGAGGGGTCGGCCACTCGGAGCCAGATCCCGGCGGGATCAGCGATCCGCCCCACGGCGGGATCGGGATGGGGAGCGGAATGATGATCAGCCCGTTGCTGCTGGTCTTGTTCTCGAGTCCCAGCACCACCGATCCGTCCGCGTCACCGGCGAGGGTGACGGAGACTCCGGTCGGCTTGCCGTCGATCGTGACGACGTCCGCACTTCCCTCGTTGACGCCCCACACCACGTCGCCCCACTTGACGTTGGTCACGTCAGTGTCGGCGCCGGTCTCGACGAAGGTGATCTCGGTGTCGAGCGGGAACTGGACCCGGCCGTCGATGACGGCGGCGTCGCACTGGGCGGTCGGGGTGACCGATGCGCCCGGCTTGACGTCGAGGATGCAGGTACGCGCCTCGTCGTCGACGTCCGTCCATGTCGCCGTGACCTGGAACGTCGTGGACTGGCCCTTCGTGACCTGGTTGCCCTTGGGGCCGGTCACGATCTTCTCGATATCCACATCCGTGGTCGGGATCGGGCGGTTGTGGATCTCCACCTTCGCCTCGTCTCCGGGCACGATTGCGACGGTGTTGCGGTAGTCCGCGTCGCCGGCGTCCTCAGCCACCCAGTAATACGGCCGCGCCCAGGCGATGCCGGGCAGGGGGTTGGGATCGACCTCGGAGAAGGTGACCACGGTGTTCCGCGGCAGCACGTCGCCGGACTTCCAGCTGAAGCCGTTTCCTGCGTTGAGGGTGATGGTCTCGCCCACCGCCGGGAAATCGGTGCCCGCGGGGAGCGCCGGATCGATGCCGTCGATCCGAACCTGGAACTCCGCGCCTGAGGGCAGGTCGGCTTCGGTGGCGGGGATGGGGTCGTCGCCGTCGAGGATGTACTTCGTGAACTCGACCGAGCCGAAGGCCCACAGGGCCTCGTTCGTCAGCGTGATCAGACGCCCCTCGGCGGGATCGTCGGACACGATGCCCGTCACCGAGCCATTGCCGTTGTCCTTGAGCCAGGACTCACCGTTGGGGTCGGTGCCCCACTGGATCGTGCCCCACTCGACGCCGGCAACATCCGGGCGGCCAACCTCGGTGAAGGTCACCTCGGTGCCGACGGGAAGCTTGGCGTTCAGCGGCGTGGCCACGCCCTTCTTGACGGTCAGCGTCTCCTTGGCGTAGTTGACACCGTCCTTCCAGCTGGCCTCGACCGTGAACTCCACGTCGTCGCCGATCTCGCCGGCGGCCTCGCCCTCAACCTGCTTGAGGATGCGCAGGGTGCCGTCGTTCTTGTCGACGAAGTTGACGACCTCGACCTTGCGCAGGTCCTTGCCGATGGTGACCACGCCGGACTCACCGATCGTGACATCCCCGGTGTATGCGGGCACGCCATAGGCGAGACCATTGCCGTTGGCCGGAACCGTCTCGGTCAGCGTGACCTTGGTGCCGCCGGGCAGGTTCTCACCGAACGGAACCGCGGTGCCGTCGGACGGGAGCGTCAGCGTCTTGGACTGCGGAACGTTGTTCGCGTCGGTCCACGTGGCGACCACGTCGAACGTCTTGGGAACGTCCTTGTTGAACGCCTCCGGGCCCGTGAGCTTCTTGCTCAGCTCGAAGGTGCCCTGCGTGATCTTCGCCTCGTTGGTGACGGAGACCGTGTTCGCTGCCGCATCGGTGCCGATGACGAGCGTCTTCGGTTCGATGACGGGCGCCGACCACGTCACACGGTCGGTGTCCGTCGGCTGAACCTCGGTGAAGGTGACCTTCGCTCCGATGGGCAGGTTCTTCAGATCGAAGACCCCGCCGTGCGTCAGCGTGAACGGGCGGATCTCGTTACCGGAACCGTCACCGAGGTCGATCTCCGCATTGACGACGAAGGCCTCGTTGCCGGTGAGTGCGCCGAGCGCCTCACCGATGACGGTCTTGGTGATCTTCGCCGAGCCCAGGACGGCCTTGTTGACAAGGGTGACGCCGACGTTGCTCTTCGGCGTGATGGTCACCAGCGCCTGGGTGCGGTCCGCGTTGAGCGTCACGCCCTCCGCCGGGCGGAACGTCCCCTGCTCGAAGTAGACGCCGTCGACCGTGGGCAGGTCGATCTCGGACAGGCGGATCTGCCAGCCGGTGCCGCGGGGGTAGAAGCCACTGACCGGCGTGCCGTCAGCCTTCACCTTGACGTTGTAGGTCGCCGACGGCTTGTCCATCTCCGGGTTCTTCCCGGGGGCGAACTCCTCGACCTTCACGGTGAACTCGGTGCCCTCCGGGAACTTCTCGGAGGAGGAATCGATCTGCTTCAGCAGCGAGAACGAGCCTCGCGCCACACCTTGGCCGGTGCCGCCACCGCCCCATTCCTGCTTGACGCCGTGCGAAAGATTCGGGCCGCCTTCGTAGGCGAGCGTGTTGCTGTACTCCGTGCCGCGCTGGTCCAGTCCGCCGCTCGTGGTGCAGAGGGTGTAGTCGATGTAGTACCGCGTCTCACGGCTGTAGTCATTCGCCTCCTTCGGGAGGGTGAAATCGATCCCGTCGGCGGTACGTGTGACCGTGGTGCCGGCAGTCAGGTCACGCTCCGCGTTGACTCCGCTGTGGCCGAGGAAGTCCTTCGCGATGACCTTCAGATTGAGGTTCTTCTTGAGATCACCGCTGACCTCACACACCGTCATGGTCTCGGAGAACGTGTCGGTGATGACCGCGGGATCGTTGCGGCCCTCGAGATGGCGTCCGGGGATTTCCACGTGCCAGTCCATGGTGGTGCCGGCCGACTGCTTCTCGCCGGCGACCTCCCGCGGATCGGTGTTGATCTTGCCGTTCTTCTTGCCGTTGAAGTCGGGACCCTTCACCGAACCCTTGACCGGCGTGCCGTTGACGGTCGCCGTGTTGGTGAACACATCTCCGGAGTCCGGCACTTTGTCCTCGGTGAGGCAGGTCCGGTACGTCACGTAGTAGTACTGCTTCGGGTCGACCTTGCCGGCGTCCTTCGGCGTGATCGTCACGGAGATGTCTTTGGCACCAGCCGCGGCGGTGGAAACGATGTCGAACTCGCCGGTGACGTCGGTGCGTTTGGGCCCTGAGCCGTCCGGCCCGGGCAGACGGTCGGCGCGCCAAACCTTGAGCCCAAGGCCCTCCTCACAGACGGCATGATTGCCACCGAGAGTGTCCGCAATGGTGACTACCTTGCCGGGGCTGGTTTCGATGAAGCTGCCCGGGACCGTGATGGTCCACTCGGCCGCCTTGTACCGCTCACCATGCAGGAGATTGCCGGACTTCTCCGGCCCAGTCTTCGGACGCCAGTCCTGCCCGACACCGGGCGCGCTCACCGTCGTGCCGCCGATCCTCACGGAGTTGTCGTAGACGGCTTGCAGGCCGTCCTCCCCGGGGAGATCCACCTCGCCGCTCGTCGTGCACGAGGTGTACTCGACGCGGTAGAGCTTGTCCTTCTCGAAGGGTGCGCCGTTAGTGATCGTGATGCCGACCGCACCCGCGCCGCCAGGCTGGGTGACGGCGACGCCGCCGGGGACGTTCTTGAGATCGCCCGGGCGACCGGACAGCAACTTCGCGTTGAGCACTGCGTCCTCGCACAGCTTCATGTTGCTCGAGAGCGTGTCGCTCAGGGTCACCGAACCGTTGCCAGCTGTGTCCAGAGCGGCCAGGTCGGCGCCGGGGATGTCAATGGTCCAACGCACAGACTGCTTGTTGTCCTGGAGCTTGCCGGACTTCGTGGCCTCGCCGATCACGCGGCCATCGCTGATGCCGCCCTC
This sequence comes from Rhodococcus sp. AG1013, assembly GCF_003350365.1. Classification (NCBI taxonomy): domain Bacteria; kingdom Bacillati; phylum Actinomycetota; class Actinomycetes; order Mycobacteriales; family Nocardiaceae; genus Rhodococcus; species Rhodococcus sp. AG1013. Next base: position 378,972 of record NZ_QQAT01000003.1, on the reverse strand, counting down.
GCCGGGCAGATCGACCGGCACGACCTTCTCGTTGATCTCGAAGTCGATCGTCTCGGACGTGGTGTACTCGACCGCCTTCGTGAAAACCTCGAAGTCGCCGAACACTTCTTCGGGGCGATCCGTCACGGCGTCGGTGAGCACACAGGTCATGACATTGGTGGCGGCCACCAGATTGCAGGTGCCCCAGGCCGTCCCGTCGTCGCCCTCGAGGACGAACGCGGGGTTGGTCCCGAGCTTCAATTCGGCAGGGAACTTGATCGTAAACTCGTCGCCCGACTGCGGGTCCGCCTTGCTCGCGTCCCAGGTGCCCTTCACCGTGACGGAGTCGCCGACCGTGATCTGCTGGCCGTTCTTCCCCTCGACCTGAACGTCGGTGATCTGTACATCGATCTTGGGATTGAGTCCGCGCGGGGTGACCGCCGCGCTTCGCTTCGCCGTCGTCGGGGCCACGCTGGTCGTGCTCGCGGGCGACTTCGACGTGGACGCGGACGGCGACTTCGACGTGGACGCGGACGGCGCCTTCGTCGTGGTCGCGGGCGACTCCGATGCGGGCGCCGTCGTCGTGGTTGCAGGAGCCTTCGTCGTGGTCGCGGTCGACTCAGACGTGGACGACTCCGGCGTGGACGCGGGCGGCGCCTTCGTCGTCGAGGTGGCCGGAGTGGTGGTCGTGGTCTCACTTGGGTCCGCCGAGGCAACCGGGGCGAGCGAGAACGACGTCAAGACCAGGGTCAGGGCCATGAACATCAACCCCAGCGCCGTCCACCGAGACACCACCCCCTCTCCGGCACGGCGAAGGAAGACACGGTTACGCATGGGTTATACCTTTCGTTACACACACAAATTTTCTATCGACCTGCCGGAGGCTGCCGACCTGGCACACGGGATTCTCAGATCGGCCCTGCCCCACTCCGGCGGCCTACCCGAGGACCGGGAACGACTTGCAACTACCCCCGGGCGGCGCCACCAAAGTGCGCGCAAGTTCGGATGTCGACGCTGCGACCGGCGAGCAGTCTTCGGGCCGCGCGTGACGCGGCCACAAGGCTTGCCATTCGACCCCTTCCACTGAACGGCACAAGTTGGACAACTATCCATATATACGATCGGGGGACACACGCGCTGAGCCGAACCAACGTTTGATTCCGGGCCTTCGGACCACAGACGAGCGCCGGTACGTAGCGAAACCTGTTGCGCTACAGGGCGATTGAGTCGCTTCCAGCGAGAGCGGAGCGAACCATGGAGCAGTCGCGGCCGAGCGGAAACTTCACCCCCGGAATCACCCTCATCTACTGGTCGCCCGTCCAACTCCGTTGGTCATTCGTTTGGCGGAGGCGCCCGCTTTCGCGACGGCGGGGTGGCTGCGGACTGCGGTGTCGGCGCACACTCCACCGCGTGTGAGTGATGTACACCACTGTCCCGCAAGGAATCTGATGCGATGACGGGACGAGCTGGTGAGGATCTCGCGGGAAGCGATGTTCACGGGTCACGTACCCACAAAGTCGTTCAAGACCGAGCGCAAGGTCGAAGCATCCCATCGGGTGATCGATTCGGGCCGGACGATCGCCGCCGGATCGAGGCGGCCGCCGCCCAGGGTGATCAACCCCTCGACGGTGCCGAGTGCGCCGAGTTGCTGCGGTTGCGCAAGCAGGTCGCCGAGTAGAGGCCCGGATGACTGACCTGCTCGAGGCATCGCCCTCCGGACACTACGAATACTGCACGCGTTCTGCAGCAACAGGATTGATTCTTCGGATGAAGCGGCGGGCAGAGTTGGCGGTCAAGATCGCCGAATGTCACCGAGCCTCGGGTGGAGTGTACGGGTCGCCGAAGATCATGGCCGAACACGGGATCGTCGGGATCAGTTCACGCACGAGTACTACTACCGGTATACCTTCATTGAGCAGTAATTCACCGCGATCGTCCCGGATCGGGTCGGTGTTCCACAACCCCGCGTCCACCGTTCTGGGGGAACCTCGCGGCGACCACTACCGGATCAGAACGGGACGGCGGTCACCACCACGTTCTCCAGATACGTCCCGCGCCCCTGCGCATCCTTCACGATCTCCCCACCACACGTCACGATATGCAACTCACGCGGACCACCAGCACCCTGGAACACCCACTCCGGCAACACCTGCTTGACGAACCGCTCCATCCGCGTCACCTTCCACCGGGTGACCACCCCGTCCTTCGTCAGATACACAGCATCACCCGGATACAACGTGTGCATCCAATACAACGCACCCTCACCCTGATTCGCGTTGTCCACATGACCGGCCACCAGAATCCCGCCATCCGGCGCCTCGATCGGCGCCGACCCGGTCCAGTACGTCACCGCACTCACATCCCGAGGCAGCAACAAACTCCCGTCCGCCGCCAACCCCAACGGATCGAGCGCCGTCTCCACCCCGATCGCCGGAACCACCACGCTGTCGTCCGGCAACGGACCGAACGGAATCTGCGGCCGGTCCGCTGGATTCGCCGCCGCCGGACCCGGCTTACGCGCCTTCCCGCTGTCGCCGATCACGGGCGCCGGCCCAGCAACGGGGTCGTGGACTCCGTCCGGCGACAAGTCGAACGTCGACTCGGGCACCGGCGCCGCGGACGCCGACTCCGGTTGCAGGCCACGGAAGACCAGAAGACCACCACCCGCGAGCAGCACCAACGCCATGACTACCAGCAGAATCGTCCCGCTCCGACCCGACCCACGCTTGGCCGCATGCTTCCCCACGCTTCACAACCCTCTCCATCACCCCCGACGTGAACGCGGGTGGCCCGAGACGGTTCTCGTCTCGGGCCACCCGGTCAATCATCAGCGGTCATCACAGATCTGTGACGTCACCTTCCGCAGCCTTGCGCCTGCGCAGTGCCATGAACAGGACACCAGTCGCAGCGACCAGCAGCGCCAGTCCACCGGCGACGAGGCCCGTGTTCAGACCGCCGTCACCGTCGGCGCCCAGACCCGAATCGATCAGCGCACCCTTCTCGGTGTCGGAGTTGCCGGCGGCTCCACCATTTCCGGCATTCCCGTTCCCGGAGTTGCCCGCGTTGCCGGGAGTACCCGGGTCACCGGGCGTACCGGGGTTGGCGGGAGTACCGGGATTGCCACCGGGCGTACCGGGGTTACCACCGGGAGTACCGGAGTTACCGGAACCCGATCCGGCCGAACCCGAGTTCTCCTGCGAACCAGCAGAACCCGACGAGCCGGCCGAACCCGCGTTCTCCTGCGAGCCGGAGTTCTCCAGCGAACCCGCTGCGAGAGATCCGGCCGCGAGCGAACCTGCCGCCAGAGAGCCCGCCGCCAGCGAACCGCTGCCGAGGGAACCCGCCCCGAGGGAGCCGAGCGAACCGAGGCCCAGCGAGCCGAGCGAACCCGTTCCGCCGGGCTGTTCCCCAGCGGTGACCGTCGCGTCCGACGGATTCGATTCGATCGGAGCCTTCGACGGCGGGGTGCCGGTTGCCGTGGCGACGTTGTCGATCGAGCCGGCCTTCATGTCCTCATCCGTGAACGTGTAGGTGGCCTCGCAGGTCACCGACTCGCCGGGATCCAGCGAGTTGTCCGGGCACGTGATGTCCGACAGCGTTCCGGTGCCGGAGAACTCGTTCTCCTTGACCTTCACCTCGGTGAGGGTCTGATCACCGGTGTTCGTGATCGCGAACTTGTAGGTGACGGTGTCACCCACCTGGACGTTCTCGCGCGGCTCCGCGGTCTTCTCGAGCGTCAACCCCGACTTCGGATCCCCTGCCAGGTTCTCCTCGTCCTGGGGCGACTCGATCGGAGTCTCGGTGCCCGGAGGCGTACCCGTGGCGATCGCGACGTTGTCGAGCTTGCCGGCGTTGACATCGTCCTGCGTGATCGTGTACTTCGCCGAGCACGTCACCTTCGCGCCGGGCGCCATCGACTTCGCCTCTTCCGGGCAGGACAGGTCGGTGATCTTTCCCGAGCCCGAGAACGCGCCCTCGGCCACCTTCACGTTCGACAGCGTCTGGTTACCCGTGTTGGTGATGTCGAACGTGTACGTGATCTCCTGGCCGACCTTGAAGTCCTCGACACCCTTGGGCGACGCGGTCTTCACGATCTCGAGGGCAGGCTTCTGGTTGCCCGACAGGTTCACGTCATCGGGTTCCGAGGTCACGTCCCCACCCGACGGCGGGGTACCGGTCGCGGTGGCGGTGTTATCGAGAGTGCCCCGATCGACGTCGGACTGGGTCAGCTCATACGTGGCGGTGCACACCGTAGACGCGTTGGGCGCCAAAGGCTTCGACGCATCCGGGCAGACGAAGTCACTCAGTTTCGTCTTGTCACCCGAGAAGGCGACCTCGTTCGGATGCACGTCCGTCAGCGTCACATTGCCGGTGTTGGTCATCGTGAAGCTGTAGGTGACGGTCTCACCCACCGCGAACTTGTCCGCCTCGGTCGGCGTGGCGGTCTTCTCCAGGCTGATCGCCGCCTTCGGCTCGCCCGACAGCGTCTTGTCCGACGGCTTCGACGTGACCGGCTCACCCGACGGAGGCGTCCCCGTCGCGGTCGCGGTGTTCTCCAGCTTGCCGGCATCGATGTCGGCCTGCGTCAGCGTGTACTTCGCCGTGCAGGTCGTCGACTCGCCCGGTGCCAGCGACTTCGCGCCCGCTGGGCAATCGAACGCCGACATGTCGCCGTCACCCGTGAACTTGGTCTCGTTCGGATGCACGTCCGTGAGCGTCACTTCACCGGTGTTGGTGATCTTGAAGGTGTAGTCGATCTCCTGGCCGACCTTGTAGGACTCGGTCGTCGACGGCGATGCGTCCTTCACGATGGACAGCGACTTCGCGGGATTGCCCTCGAGCGTCTCCGTGTCCGGCGGGGACGTGATCGGTTCACCCGTCGGAGGCTTGCCCGTCGCGGTCGCGGTGTTCTCGATGCGCCCGCTGTCGATGTCCGCCTGGATCAGCGTGTACTCCGCGGTGCACGTCACCGTGCCGCCAGGGGCCACGGACTTCACCGGGCAGTCGACGGCCGACAGCTTGCCATTGCCGGTGAAATCACCCTCGTTGACCTTCAGATCGTTCAACGTCACGTTGCCGGTGTTGCTGATCTTGAAGGTGTACTTGATGGTCTGGCCGAGCTTGTAGGCCTCGGCTTCCTTCGGCGACGCGATCTTGTCGAGCATGATGCCGGGAGTGGCCGGACCGCCGACGAGAGGGACGCTCGACTCGTTCGAGTTGACCGGCTTGCCACCCGGATCGGTTCCGGTCGCGGTCGCGGTGTTGTCGAGCTTGCCGCGGTCGATGTCCTCCTGCTGGAGGACGTACGTCGCGGTGCACGTCACAGATGCCTTGGGCGCCAACGACTTAGCACCATCGGGACAGGTGAAGCCCGACATGTCCGCCTTGCCGGTGAACGTCTTCTCGACCGGCTTGACGTCCTTGAGAGTCACGGCGCCGGTGTTCGTCATCTTGAAGCTGTAAGTGACGGTCTTGCCGACGACGAAGTCTGCAGCCGTGTTCGGCGACGCCGACTTCACCAACTCCAGGCCGGGCTTCTTCGCCGCGTTGGTGAACGTGCAACTGGTGCTCTTGCCGCTCTGACCAGCCGGAATCTCTACGGTGATGGTCGTGCCTTCACCGGACTTCTTCGTCTGGGTCTTGGCGTCGACGCACTCCCACGTGGTGACGTAGTTGTCGAGGCTTGCGCCGCCCTGGGCGGTCTCCGTGAGGGTGTAGGTCTTGCCCGCAAGTCCGAGGACCGGGCCGGCAGCCTGGTCCTGGATCCCCGTCTTGGTGCCCGTCGTGGTCGCCGTGTTGCCCTCGCTCAGGCCACCACCGGAGATCTCAAGGCCGAACTGATCGTCCGTCCCGACGCGACCGTCGGGCAGGTTCTTGCGCAACTCGATCGTGTTCGGATCATTGCAGGAACCCATATCGGTCATGGACGAGCTGGTCAGGTTGGCAGGGACTGCGTTGCCCGTACCCGGATCGACCTTGAGGAGGCTTCCGCCGCCACCGACGAACAGGTAGCCGTTCGGCCCGAAAGCAATCGAATTGCTCTTCTTGAAGGCCGTCGATTCATCCGTGATCGCCTTGCCCGTCAGAGTCTTCTCGGAAGACGTCGGCATCGGCCCCTGGACCGAATAGATGCGGCCGTTATTGTCCCCGGCCGCGACGATGAACAGGTTGCCCTGTGCATCGAAAGCCATGTCGCCGTTGCCGCCCGGGACCGTAGTCTTCTTGTCGAACTTCACCTTGAGGACGACACCGAGGGACGCGTTGTTGGCAGGGTCGTACGCCCCGAACGTGAACGAATCGGCGCCATCGTCCTTGCCGCCGTAGTAGTACAGGCCGTTCGCGGGGTTGATCGCACCGTGTGTGTTCTTGACCTTGGCCTTGTCCGACTCGCTGGTCGTCTTGCCGGACGCGGCGTCGTACTCGTAGATCCTCCGGTCGTCGCCGTCATCTTCCGAGGATGTGTAGATCGCGTAGGTCCCGCCGGGACCAATACCGAGCTGGTTATGCCGGTAGCCCTCGCCGCTCGGCTCAACCGGAAACGCGTCGGTGACGGCCCCGGTGTTCGGGTCGATCCGCTTCGCGACACTCGAACCGTTCTCGACTGAATACAGCACATCACATCTCAGGTTTTCCGCCGCTGCTGCGGTCCCTGCGCCGACCGTTACGGTCGACACTGTGGCCACGCCGGCGAACATCGCCATGACCACAGTTCGGATGACGCCCTTACGCAGAGCGCCGCCTAACCTCCCCATTTGAGGCCCTTCTTATGAACGCCCGGCCGAACCCAGCCACGGCGAAATGGATGATGAATGGACAATCACCCCGACGCCGGACATACAAACACAAACGTCGATACAGCCCGCACCACCCGAATCGACGCGCCTCACCCCCGAACGGATGGGGAATTCGAATGAAATACCCTGTTCAACAACATGATTCGATAGATTGTACTGAAGTGCAAAACGCATATCGAAGACCGGAGGTGAGGCGGCAAATCACCCTCATTTTCACCCGTTGAAAGTTGAACCAAAAGTCCCGAGCCGGACAGCCCCCCACCTGGCACTGGGCATAGCAGTTGCGGCACACGGCATCCGAGGCGTTGCCACTCGGACACGAAAGCGGCCGGTCCGATCTGCAGATCGGACCGGCCGCTCGAGCCGTTACACGTCAACTACATGTCAACGCCGGCGCAGCATCCGCGCCACCAGGATCGCGGTCGCGATCAGGATGACCGCGGTCGCTCCGGCGGCGATGTGCATGCCGTCGACGAAGGCCGCTTGGGCCGAGTCGACGAACGCGGCCGCCTGCTCCACCGGCATCGACTTCGACACCTCCACCGCGCCCCCGAGCGTGCCCTGCGCGATGTGCGCCTGATCCGCGTCCAGCGCCGAGACGTCCAGGCCGCGACGGAAGATCGCGAGCACCACACTGCCGAGCACGGCGACACCCAGCGCCACTCCCAGTTCGTACGCGGTCTCGGAGACCGCCGACGCGGCACCCGCACGTTCCGGCTCGACCGCGCTGACCACCAGGTCGGAGGTGAGCGTCAACGCCACGCCGACTCCGGCGCCGGCCAGGATGAATCCGACGACGAACGCCTCCGGCCCACTGTCCGGCCCCAGCGCGATCATCACCGCCGCACCGAGGGCGGCGATCACCAGTCCGACGCTCAGTACCCGGCTGGGCTCCCAGCGACGCACGAGCCATGCCGCCGCGAGCGACGCGGCCGCGCTGACGAGCGTGCCGGGCAGCATCAGCAGACCCGCCTCCAGTGGGCTGTAGCCGAGCACCAGCTGCAGGTACTGCGATCCGAAGAACAGCACGCCGGCGAGCGCGAAGATCGACAGCAGGTTCGTCACGACCGCCGTCGAGAACGCCGGCCGCGCAAACAACGACAGATCGATCATCGGGTCGGCGAGGGACCGCTGCCTGCGGATGAACACCCAACCGGCGAGGGCGCCGACGAGACCGACTCCGGTGAGAATCCACGACGGGCCGTGCACGACGGACTCCTTGACCGCGTACACCATCGGGATCATTGCCACGATCGACAATCCGGCGCTGGCGAGGTCGAAGCGCCCCGGCTCCGGGTTCTTCGACTCCGGAATCACCAGCGGGCCGAGGGCGATGAGCGCGATCATCACCGGAATGTTGATGAGGAACACCGAACCCCACCAGTAGTGCTCGAGCAGCCAGCCGCCGACCAGCGGTCCGGCCGCGGCGCCGCCGCCGGCCATCGCGCCCCACACGCCGATCGCGGTGGTGCGCTGACGCGGGTTGACGAACATGGTCCGGATCAGACCCAGTGTCGCGGGCATCAGCGTTGCACCCGAGACGCCCTGCAGGACACGGGCGGCGATCAGCATCTCGGGGCTGGCCGACCATGCGGCGATCAACGACGCCAGGCCGAACCCGGCCGCACCGATGAGCAGCAGCTTCCGGCGCCCGATCCGGTCGCCGAGCGTGCCCATCGTGACCAGCAGGCCGGCGAGTACGAACGAATAGACGTCGATGATCCACAGCAGCTGCGTGCTGCTCGGCGCCAAGTCCTCACTGATGAACGGCAGCGCCAGGTCCAGCACTGTCGCGTCGACAGAGATGAGAAGGACCGCGAAGGCGAGCACGACCAGCCCGAGCCAGTCCTTCCGGCCGGCCCGAACGCCGTGCGGATCCCGCACCGTACCCAGAGACATCTCTACTCCCACGAAACTTCTTCGATGAACGAAAACCGACCAGAAGGTGAACCGTCCAGCCGGTACAGTGCCCAACCCAGGGTAGCAGTTCACCGTCCAGCCGGTACAGTGATTTTCATGGCCTCCGACACACGCGATCGCATCCTCGACGCCCTCGAACGCCTGCTGCACGACGTCGGCGTCGCCCACGTGACGCTCGAGGCGGTCGCCACCGCGGCAGGCGTCTCCAAGGGCGGTCTGCTCTACCACTTCCCCAGCAAGGAAGCGCTGCTCGCGTCGATGGTCCGCCGTCTCGGCGACCGGTCCGACCAACAGCTCGCCGACGCCGTCGCCGGCGGGCGGACCGTGTCCGAGATCTACCTGCAGTACCCCGGCGCCGACTCGGCGGACGAGATGGCGCTGTACCGTTCGATGCTCGCCGCGATGCGCAGTGCCGACGGGCAGCACGACGAGGTGCAGCAGGCCGTCGCGGACGTCATGCGATCGTGGGACGACGGGCTGCTCGCCGAGATCGACGATCCGGTCCAGGCCGAGATCGTGCGCCTGGTCGGCGACGGCATCTACCTCGCCGCCCTGCTCGGCCTACCCGAGCCCGACCCGGAACTCCACCGCCGGGTGGTGAACCGACTGCTCGGCCCCACCGCGGCGGCGGAGGACGACTCCGCTACGTGAGGTAGCGGTACGCCGGGGACCCGGGCTCGAGCTGTTCCACCTGGAGGCGCGAGGCACGCATCCGGTCGAGCAGGTCGGTCAACCCGTCCGCCGAACCGAGCTCGACGCCGACCAGCGCGGCACCCGTCTCCCGGTTGTTGCGCTTGACGTACTCGAACAGGGTGATGTCGTCGTCCGGCCCGAGCACCTCGTCGAGGAATCGACGCAGCGCACCCGGCTCCTGCGGGAAGTCCACCAGGAAGTAGTGCTTGAGACCGAGGTGGACAAGCGAGCGCTCGAGGATCTCGCCGTACCGGGACACGTCGTTGTTGCCACCCGAGACCAGGCACACCACGGTGCTCCCCGGCTCGACATCGAGATGACCGAGCGCGGTCACCGACAACGCACCGGCAGGCTCGGCGATGATGCCCTCGTTCTGGTACAGCTCCAGCATCGCGGTGCAGATCGCGCCCTCGTCGACCTGGGTCATCGCGAACTTCTCCGAGCCGTGCCCCGTGCGGGTGCCCGCCACCAACGGCAGCGACGCGTGCGAGACGACGCTCGCGCCGAGCTCGGAGACCACCGCGTACGGCAGGTCGCCGACCCGCTTGACCGCGGCACCGTCGACGAACGGGTCGACCTCGGGCAGCGTCACCGGGCCACCGGCGACGAGGGCCGCCGTCATCGACGCCGCCCCCACCGGCTCGACACCGACGATCGTGGTCCGCGGCGCGCGCTCGTGCAGGTACGTGGCGATGCCGGCGATGCAACCGCCGCCGCCGACCGGGACAATCACGCTGTCCGGCGCCTGACCCAGCTGCTCGAGGATCTCCGCCGCGATGGTGCCCTGGCCCGCCGCGGTGCGGGCATCGTCGAACGGCGGCACCATGGTGGCGCCCGTCCGCTCGACGTCGGCGGCCGCGGCGGCCGCGGCGGCGTCGTAGGTCTCCCCCGTCGGGATCAGTTCGACGAAGCCACCGCCGTGGACCATGATCCGGTCGCGCTTCTGCTTGGGAGTGTTGGCCGGAACGTAGATGCGCCCGCGGATCTCCATCGCCCGGCACGCGAACGCCACACCCTGCGCATGGTTGCCGGCGCTGGCCGTGACCACACCCGCGGCGCGCTCGGCATCGTTCAACTGCATGATCAGGTTGTAGGCGCCGCGCAGCTTGTAGGAGCGGACCACCTGAAGATCTTCACGCTTGAGGTACACCCGAGCGCCGGTCAGCACCGACAGTCGATCACTGAGCTGCAGGGGTGTCGCGTCGATAATGTGCGCAATTCGCTCGGCAGCAGCATCGATCTCGTCCGCGGTGAGAGCGGGCGAGGTGACCTTCAGTTCTGCGAGTTTCGGCGAATTTGACACCCAACCATGTTCCCACTGTGCACCCGGTCGCGCGCAACCGCCCCGGCATCGACGGACGGGCGTCAATCCTTCCGCGAGAACTGCGACGGCCGCGGCACATTCCGCAGATTGGACTTCGCCATCTGAACAGCTTCTCCCACACCGCCGTTCATCACCATCCGCGACATCGCCAGCGCGAAGCCACGCACCTGCTCGCCGGTGATGGTGGGGGGCAACGACAGCGCGTTCGGATCGGTGACGATGTCGACCAGCGCCGGACCGTCGTGGTCGAGCGCCGACCGCAATCCCGACTCCAGATCGGCCGGATTCTCGATCCTTCGGGAGTAGAGCCCCAGCGCCGCAGCAACAGCCGCATAGTCGACGGACGGGACATCGACACCGAAATCGGGCAGGCCGTCGACCAGCATCTCGAGCTTGACCATGCCGAGCGTCGAGTTGTCGAACACGACGATCTTGACCGGCAGCTTGTACATCGCGACGGTGACGAGATCGCCCAGCAGCATCGACAGCCCGCCGTCACCCGACATCGCCACCACCTGACGGTCCGGCCGCGCGAACTGCGCGCCGATCGCGTGCGGCAGCGCGTTCGCCATCGAACCGTGCAGGGCCGACGACAGGAACCGACGTCGGCCGTTGGGATTGAGATAGCGGGCGGTCCACACATTGCACATGCCGGTGTCCGCGGTGAAGATCGCGTCGTCGGCGGCGAGGTCGTCGAGGATCGACGCCGCGAACTCGGGATGGATCGGGACCCGCTGCTTGGCCGGCTCGGTGTAGGCCCCGACGACCTTCGTCATGAGCTTCTCGTGCCGGTCGAGGGTCCGGTCGAGGAAGCCGCGATCGGACTTGCGGTCGACGAGCGGCGCGAGCGCCCGCAGCACCGACCGCGTGTCGCCGTGCACCGCGAGGTCGACGCCCGTGCGCCGGCCGAGTTTCTCCGCCGCGATGTCGATCTGCGCGGTGCGCACGTCGTCGGGCAGGAACTGGTCGTACGGGAAGTCGGTCCCGACGAGCAGCAGCAGATCCGCGCCGTGGATGCCGTCGTGCGCCGCGCCGTAGCCGAGCAGACCGGTCATGCCGACGTCGAACGGGTTGTCGTACTGGATCCACTCCTTGCCCCGCAGGGAATGCCCGACCGGGGCACCGATCGCGTCCGCGAGGGCGAGCAGTTCGTCGCGGGCGCCGCGGACACCGGCACCGGCGAAGATCGCCACCGCCGACGCGGTGTTGATCGCGTCGGCGAGCGCCCGGACGTCATCCTCCGCCGGCACCACCGACGGGGTGCCGGTCCGCACGAGCGGGGGCGCCGAGCCCTCCGCCTGCTGATCGGCGACATCGCCCGGCAGCGTGATCACGGCGACCCCGGACTGCGCGATCGCGTGCTGCATCGCGCTCTGCACGATCCGCGGCGCCTGCACGGGGACGCTGATCATCTCGTTGTACCGGGAGCACTCGACGAACAGCCGGTCGGGATGCGTTTCCTGGAAGTATCCGGTCCCGATCTGCGCGCTCGGAATGTGGGACGCGATCGCGAGCACCGGCGCACCCGAGCGGTTCGCGTCGTACAGGCCGTTGATCAGATGCAGGTTCCCGGGGCCGCACGAGCCCGCGCACACCGCGAGCCTGCCGGTGATCTGTGCCTCGGCCGCGGCCGCGAAGGCCGCGACTTCCTCGTGCCGGACGTGGACCCAGTCGATGCCACCGGATGCCGATCCGCCCGTGCGCCGCACCGCGTCCACGACCGGATTGAGACTGTCTCCGACGATGCCGTAGATACGCTGCACGCCCGCATCCACCAATTGGGAAACGAGTTGATCCGCAACAGTTTTCGCCGCCATATCCGCCTCCGCCCGAACGGTCCGGAATCGAGAGCTTGCTTCTCGCAGGCTACCCGGGTCCGCCCCGTTCGGCGCAGAGACGACGACTGTCCCGGCGAGCTAGTCCTGCGGGGACAACACGAAGACCGGAATCTGACGCTCGGTCTTGGTCTGGTAGTCGGCATAGGGCGGCCACGCCTCGACCGCACGCTTCCACCACTCGGCCTTCTCGTCGCCGGTGACCTCGCGCGCGATCATGTCCTGCTTGACCGGACCGTCCTGCAACTCGACGTGCGGGTCGGCGACCACGTTGTGGTACCAGACCGGGTGCTGCGGGGCGCCGCCGAGCGACGCGACCACCGCGTACTGCTCGTCGTGCTCGACGCGCATGAGCGGCGTCTTGCGCAGCTTGCCGGACTTGGCGCCCTTGGTGGTCAGGACGACGACGGGCTTGCCCTCCATCGTCGTTCCCTCGGTGCCGCCGGAGCGCTCGTACAGATCGACCTGGTCCGCGGCCCACGAGCTGGGGCTGGGTTCGTATTCACCGGTGAGAGGCATGTATCCAGTGAACACCGCGCACATGATCTTGACCACCCGAATGCCCGGACGCTGGGAGTTTCGTCCGCCTCCTCCAATTGTTCGCTGGACCGAACTTCGAAGTATGCGTACTCTGAACTCACCGGAGGAACGGACCGAAACCAGGAGACGAGGTGATCGCGATGACGACCGCAGCGCCGTCACGCCACACACGTCACCGGTCGAGTCTCACCGTCGACATCGCCGGCACCGCCTGGCCGCTCTACAAGATCGAGGCTCTGGTCGCCGCGCTCGGCGTGTTCCTCCTCGTCCTGGCGATCGCACAGGTCCTGCAGACCGCGGTCCTCACCGCCGCCGCCGTGGCGGTCGTCGTCTGGTGGACCCGGCGCGCCATGCTCGCGCACCGGCGCGACTGACCGGATCCCCGGTCAGGGCCCGAGCGGACCTGTAATTCTCTGCGAGCAACGGCCGGCTTGCGGAATGTCATGACTGTGCCGTCGTGGCAGTTGCAGCGCCGTCCTCGGTCGTCAGTCGCACCGGGACCCCGGCGGGGTCCAGCGGAACATCCACCGTGGTGTGACCGTCAGCGGAGACGGCCTCCACCGCGTAGCGGGTGCCGTCGCCGGGGGCGACGACCATGCCGACGTCGCCGGAATGCGACCGTAAGTCGACCTCGGCGCGCGTGTCGGTGACCGTCAGGTCCCCGGAGCGGGTGTCGGCCCGGACGACACTGCCGTAGGGCACCTCGATCTCGTAGTGGGCGATGCATGTGGGGTGCCCGACCGCGAAGCGATCGGGACATCGCGTGGTGATCGTCAGGCCGCCCCACTCCTGTTCGATGGTCTCCTCCGGCTTGTCGCCGTCGGTGTACTCGAAGGTCCGGCGAACCTGGATGTCGTGGCGGTCGGCGCCGACGATGTGAGCGTTGAGAGCGGCGGTGGTGAAGCCGATCTGCTTCGCGCCCGAATCATCGAACTGCAGTACGACGGTGGCGATGTCGCCGGCGTAGGTGTCGCTGCGCGACTCCTGGCTCGTCGTTCCGCTGGTGCAGGCGGTGAGCGTGACGGCGGCAAGTGTCATCGCCGCGACACCGCTGCCGCGCCGACACCATCGGAGACCCCGGGTACGAGGTGTGACGGATTCAGCGACGGACATGACGAACCTCCTGAACGAGCAACGCGGCGGCGATCAGCACGACGCCGACGGCGAGAGAGAAGACGGGCGAAGGACCGGCGAGCCGACCGTCGTCGCGGAGTGCACCCATGACGTCGACGGCGGCCACGCCGTTGAGGACCGCGTACCAGAGCACCAGGTAGACGGCCTGGAACACGCGAGGACTGCGGACGATCGAGCCGATCAGGAGTGCGAGCGCGGGAATCAGGGCCGCGCCGGTGACCCACGCGGCAATGCCGCTCACATCCGCTGCCGCCAGCATCCGCAGCAGCGGTCCGGCACCGGCCAGGACCGCGATGAGCACGCCGGCACCCCACTGGGCGACGAGTCGCGTGCGGAACGACACGCCACACTCCACGAGAGGATCGACGCCCTGTTCGAGGGCGTGCGTGCCCAGACGCGACCAGATCAGCACCGGCAGCAGCCACGCGAAGAGCAGCGCGGTGTCGACGCCGTCGGCCGGGACCACCAGTGCCGCACCCGTCACGATCGCAAGCGCGAGCCACCACCACCGCGACACGCCTCCGAGGTGGATGCGCACCTCGCCGACGAGAAGCCCCCAGAACGGGTTTCCGCGGGCGACCGGAGACAACGTTCGTGCGGTCCCGGCGAAGGCGGTCGACGCGCGCGCGACAGGCGATTCGACAGAAGTGGTCGCCGACGAGCTCCTGGCACCGATGCGCCGGGAAAGGCGGCCGCGGCGTGACGGGTCGAACCGACTGAACCACAGGGCCGGCAGTGCCGCGACGACCGTCGAGGCCACCGCCAGTCCCACCCCCGCGACGACGAGAGACAACGCGATATCCATACCGGACCACGCGAACTGCCCGAGCGCACCGGGTTCCGCTGTGAGACCGATGGAGATCTCGTCGTTCGCTCCGGGGTACTGGGCGGCCAGGTCGGCTTGGAACCCTGCGGTCGTCTCGGCGTAGATCAGGGGAAGGCCGGCAAGGAACATCGCGGGATACGCGAAGAACCACACGATGTTTCCCAGACCGCCTCGCAGCGGCGGGATCGTCTCGAAGACGATGGCGGCCGCCGCCGCGACGGTGAGGACCGGGAGACAGAAGAGCACGATCGGCAGCCACAGCGCCGTCAGGTCGAGGGTCGAGGATTCGCCGCGGAGCAGCTGCATCACAGGTGCGATCAGCGCGAGTGCCACAGCCATCGCGGCCAGCACCAGCAGGTTGCTGAAGTACTTGCCCAGCAGGTACATCGGAGTGCGCAGTGGGCTCGCGGCGAGTGTTTCACCGACGCCGGTGGAGACGTCGCGGCCGATGCTGTCCCGAACGACGTAGAACCCGAACAGCGGGAGCCACAGGCTGCCGATCATCGCGAGCATGACCCCGACATAGCCGCTGTCATATACGCCCCGGAACGATCCGACCTTGACCATCGCGTAGGTGGCCGACGCGGGCGGGATCGCGACGTAGCCGAGGGCGAGAGCTCCGAGCACGGTGACCAGGAACGCGGGACGTCGCGAGCGATCCCGGAAATCTGCGAGCGAGACTGCGGCGACTGCAGTCGTCATCGGGTCACCTCGAACTGCGCGGTCGCCGGACCCACGGCGAACATGTAGGCGTCCTCGAGATCGGGTTCGACCGGACACGCGTCGGCAGTCGGCGGGGCGGTGGCGACCGTGCGGACCCGTACGCCGCCAGCCGTGCGGACGATCCTGGTGACCATGCCCCGCCGACGGATGTCCGCGACCGCATCGGCCGGCACCACCGACTCCCACACCGTCCCGGTCGCGGAGCGGAGCAGATCCTCGGGAGCGCCGCGCCACCGCAGGTGCCCGCCCGCGAGAACCGCGATGTCGTCGGCGATCGCCTCGATGTCCGACACGATGTGGGTGGACAGGATGACGATTCGGTCGGACGCCAGATCACCGAGCAGGTTGCGGAACCGCATGCGCTCCTCGGGGTCAAGCCCCACCGTGGGTTCGTCGACGACGAGGACCTCGGGATCGCCCAAGAGTGCCTGCGCGATCCCCAGCCGTTGGCGCATGCCTCCGGAGAACTTGCCGACCGGCCGCGAGCCCGTATCGGCAAGGTTGACGAGTTCGAGCAACTCGTCCACCCGCGCCCGGGCCGATCGCGCACTCAGCCCCTTGACCGCGGCGAGGTACCGCAGGAACTCCCTGGCACTGAGGTGCGGGTAGACCCCGAAATCCTGTGGCAGATAGCCGAGTACCCGCCGAAGGCTCGCGGGCCGGACCGCGATGTCGGCGCCGTTCCAGGTGACCGAACCGGCGGTCGGGCGGGTGATCGTGGCGAGAATCCGCATCAGCGAGGACTTTCCGGCTCCGTTGGGTCCGAGAAGACCGAGCACGCCGGGTCCGATCCGCATCGTGACGTCGGAGACGGCCGGTTTGCCGCGATACGTCTTGGTGACATTGCTCAGCTCCAGTTTCATGGGTCCTCGTTCCTCTGCGAAATCACTTGCAGCAAGCGGACCATTCGACAGGTGATGCGGGCACTGGGTCCACGCGGCGAAAACGGGGTGGCGCCAGCACCACCCACGAGGTGCGCTCCGGACCATTCGCACCAGGCAACCAGCCCGATAGGCTCTGCGGGGTGCCCTCCGACGAACCGCTCACACCTCTCGCCGCGATCACGCGGCGGCGGTTCCTACTCACGGGTTGGCCGTGGCGCGCACTCGCCTATCTGTTGACGACGCCGCCGGTGGTACTGGCGGCAGCGTTGCCGTTCTCCGGGCTCGTCGCGCCCTGGATCGTGCTGGTGGTCTGGGCCGGAGACGGCTCGTACCCACAGCCACTCGGCACGGTTCTGTTCCTGGTCGTCCTCGGCGCGATTCTGGTCGTGGGACTCGGACCGCTGCTCGCGGTACCCCTCGCGGCGCTGGAACGACAACGGATCAGGCTGGTGATCCCCGGCCGGGCGATCACCGCACATCGCCACCCACCCGCAGCAGGATTGTGGCCGCGGCTGCGAACGCGATACACCGAGGCGGCCACCTGGAAGGCACTCGCCTACGCGAGTCTGTTGATCGTCGTGGCGCCCGCGGCATACGTCCTGGCGGCGGTGTTCGTGTTGCTTATTCTCATCATGCTGGCCAGCCCTCTGCTGGTGAGCGAGGGGCAGCCGGTCGCGCTGGGACTCAGCCAGCTCACGTCGGCCCCGCAGGCTGTCCCCTACGCGATCGCGGGTCTGGCTCTGCTGCCGACGATCCCGTACGTGTTCGCGATCCTGGCGGGTCTCCATGCCGTGATCGCCCGGGCGCTGCTGCTGGCCGACGACCCGGACAATCTGCGCGCTCAACTCGTCGAGGTCGCTCGATCCCGCGCACGGTTGGTGGACGCGTTCGAAGCCGAGCGGCGACGAATCGAACGGGACCTGCACGACGGCGCCCAGTCTCTACTGCTCAACCTCACGCTGCAGCTCGGCATGGCCCGGCTCGATCTGCCGACAGGATCTCCGGCCTCGGCGAGTGTGGCGCACGCGCACGAGCAGGCCAAGCAGCTCATGACCGAACTGCGGCAGCTCATCCGTGGAATCCATC
Source organism: Rhodococcus sp. AG1013 (assembly GCF_003350365.1). Lineage (NCBI taxonomy): Bacteria > Bacillati > Actinomycetota > Actinomycetes > Mycobacteriales > Nocardiaceae > Rhodococcus > Rhodococcus sp. AG1013. The sequence goes on along the minus strand of NZ_QQAT01000003.1, from coordinate 361,234 downwards.
CGCGAGTGCTGACCGACCGTGGCCTGCCCGCTGCGTTGCGCGAGCTGACCGAGGACGTGGCGATTCCGGTGACCGTCACCGCCGACATCCCGCGCCGACCACCATCGCATGCCGAGATCGCCGCGTACTTCGTGGTGGTCGAAGCGCTCAACAACGTCACCAAGCACGCCGATGCCACCGAGGTCGCGGTGACCGCCCGCATTCAGGGCGACGCGTTGACCGTCGAGGTCGTCGACGACGGCCGCGGTGGTGCCGATCCGGGCCGGGGCAGTGGCCTGACCGGCCTGGCCGACCGGGTCGCCGTGATCGACGGCAGAATGCTGTTGTCCAGCCCGCCCGGCGGGCCCACCATCGTCCGTGTGGAGCTTCCGTGCAGCCAGAATTGACAACCGACATCAGGGTGGTGCTCGCCGAGGACGGCGCGCTGCTGCGAGAGAGCCTTGCCCTGATGCTCGAGCGGTTCGGATTCCTTGTGGTGGCAGCGGTGTCGGACGCCGACGCACTGGAATCGGCTGTGGCCGAGCATGCCCCGGACATGGTTGTCACCGATGTGCGGATGCCGCCGGGGTTCACCGACGAAGGGTTGCGTGCCGCCGTGGGGTTGCGGCGCCGGTACCCGGATCTCGCCGTCGTCGTGCTGAGCCAGTACGTGGAACTGAGTTACGCGGACGACCTCCTCGGCGGGGAGGGCGGTCGGGTCGGTTACCTCTTGAAGGACCGTGTCGTCGACGTCGAAGACTTCGCCGCCACGCTGCGGCAGATTGCGAGCGGTGCCACGGTCATCGATCCCACGGTCGTACGCCAACTCTTCCGCCGCCACCGCGACCCGCTGTCCGCACTGTCACCGCGCGAGCGCGAGGTACTCGCCTTGATCGCCGAGGGCCACTCCAACATGGCCATCGCGAAGCTGTTGTTCATCACCGAATCGGCGGTCGGCAAACACGTCGGGAACATCTTCGCCAAGCTGGTTCTGCCGCCGACCGACGATGCGAACCGCCGGGTCCTCGCGGTGCTCGCGTACTTGAGACGCGACGAGGTGGACTAGTCGACACAGGGCGGCCCTCGGGACATCCTCCGTACCACCGAAACTCCCGGGTGCATTTGTGGCGGACCATTCCGGGATACGCTGACCTACGCATTCTCGCCGAGGCGACACGCACGACACGCCGCCAACCCCGTCTGGCGAGGTTCGACGATGGCGCGATACGAGGTCTGTCAGGTGGCCGAGGACATCTATCGCACCGCCGACGACTGACCCGACGAACGGAGAATCGATGCGAACCCGCCGCTCTCCCGCACCCCTCATCGTCGTGCTCGGCGCCCTACTGACAGTGGTCGCACCCGGGCCGGCGCAGGCAGACGCGCCGCAATCCGTATCGACGGCGTGCGGATCACCCCTGAGCGCAAACGAGGTCGATCGAGTCCTGGAACTCGCCGACACCTCAACCGTGCCGGGATCCGGGCTGGACCGCTTCGAGGCCGCCGTGGAGCGGCACCGCGAGATCACCGACATCCTTGTTGCGCACAGGGATCGGCGCGGGCTGTTCTCCCTCGGACTGAACGCCGTGGAGCACGAGGCCGTCCTGCCCCTGCAGCGCGACCCCGCCGCACTCCCCGACCGACGATGGTCCCCCGCGATCAGCTACGACCTGCTGGCCCGCTATCTCCGCAATGTGCACGCCGAGTTCTCCGGCACCGCCACCGACCCCGCGTGGGCGAACTACTTCGCGATGACCCGGCAGTGCTCACTGAGCCCGGCGCGGGTCGCGATGGCCGGCTACAACGCCCATCTCACCGTCGATCTCGCGCACGCGGTCGCGACCAGCGGAACCACCACCGACAACGTTCCCGACTACTACGAGATCGTCGATTCGATTGCCGTCAGGGGCGGTTCCATCGTCACGCTCTCGAAGGATCTCTACGGCGCCGACCTCGGGCCGCTGTGGCGGTTCTACTTCGTCGGTGAGGGACTCGACCGCCTGGCCGGGAACAGCGAGCCGTCGAAGCTGCTGCTGCGCGCCGCCGACAGCGGATACAACACGATCACCCTCGCCAACGGATTCGCGCTGCAGGACCCCCGGACCGCGCAGCCCGCCGACCAGGAGATCGACGGGCTGTGGCGCGCCACCGACGGCGCCCTGCAGACCCTGTCCGACATCGGCGGACTCTGACGCACCAGCCGACTTCGGCGCGCGTGGCTTCCTGTGAGTCTCCTAGGAGTTTCGACCAACCGGACAAAACCGGCAATATCATGGGGCTTGCAGCAACAGCAGCGGTGCGCCCGAGAGCCGCCCTCGAGGACGCCAGTGGACGTGCCGCGCCGGCCACGACACCGTCGACCGCCCACCGGGACGACGCGATCCGACCCCGCCACACCGACCCGAGCCGAACCGCACCGACGGTGCACCCGGGACGCAAACCCGTCCGGGGGCCGTGCGGAAAGGATCGCCATGGAACACAGGAAGCAAACCCCGGACACGGCGGGCAGCGCACGCCGGGTACTCGCGAGAGTCCTCGTCACGCTGTCGTTGGCGGCCGTCCCCCTGGGGCTGGTCGCAGCACCGGCACTCGCCGATCCCGCGACGCCCGCAACCAGCCCGAGCGCGGTTGCAGTGACGCAGGTGCACCACCAGCATCACCAGCATCACGGCGGTTGCTGGCGCTGGGAGCAGAACCATCAGGGCCAGTGGAACTGGATGTGGCACGAACACCACCGGTGACACTGCGCCACACCCCACCGTCCGGGTCTTGCCGACCCGGACGGTTCGCGTCACGGCTCAGCCGGCGAGGCAGCTCGGCCCGAGCAACGCCTTGAGATCGCCCATCAGCGCCGACGACGGCTCCACCCGCAGGACCTCGTCCACCATCCACAGCGACGTGCCGCGACTGCCGATCAACCGCACATGGACGTCGGACGTACCGGGGTGACGCGTCAGCACCTGCTTGAGGGCACCGAGCTTCTCCTTGGTGCACTGCCGCACCGGCAGGCTCACCGCGACCGGCTTCGCGACACCGATAGCCGAAAGGTCCGGCACCGCAAGGTCGTTCGCGATCAGCGAGACGCGGTCGTCCCGGATCGACACGCGCGCCTTGACGAGCACCACCGAGTCCTCGACCACATCCATCCCGTACACCGAGTACGCCTGCGGGAAGAACAACACCTCGATACCACCGGAGAGGTCCTCGAGCTGCGCGGACGCCCACGTCAGTCCGTTCTTGTTGATCCGCCGGTTGACCGACGCGAGGATGCCGCCGACGGTGACCTGGGTGCCGTCCTTGATGTCGCCCTCGAGGATGGTCGGGATCGCCGTGTCCGACTGCGAGGCGAGGACGTGTTCGATGCCGTTGAGCGGATGCCCGGAGACGTACAGGCCAAGCATCTCGCGCTCGAGCGCGAGCCGGTGCTTGGTGTCCCACTCCTCGTCGGGAATCTTCACGTTGAAGACCGACGTCACCGACTCGTCCGCGTCGTCGCCACCGAACAGGTCGAACTGCCCCATCGCCTCGGCCTTCTTGGTGCCCATCACCGCGTCGATCGCGTCGGCGTGCACCAGCATCAGACCCTTGCGCGGATGCTCGAGCGAGTCGAATCCGCCTGCCTTGATGAGTGATTCGGTGACCTTCTTGGAACAGGCCAGCGCGTCGATCTTCCCGAGGTAGTCGGAGAAGTCGGTGAACTTCGACTTCTCGGTGCGCGCCTTGATGATCGACGCCACGACATTCGCGCCGACGTTGCGGACCGCACCGAGGCCGAACCGGATGTCCTCACCGACCGAGGCGAAGTTGACCTCGGACTCGTTGACGTCCGGCGGTAGCACCGTGATGCCCATCTTCCGGCAATCCGACAGGTACACCGCCGCCTTGTCCTTGTCGTCGCCGACGGACGTGAGCAGACCGGCCATGTACTCGGCCGGATAGTTCGCCTTGAGGTACGCCGTCCAGAACGACACCAGGCCGTAGCCGGCGGCGTGCGACTTGTTGAACGCGTAGCCGGCGAACGGGAGGATCGTGTCCCACAGCGCCTTGATCGCGGGCTCGGAGAACTCGTTCTTGAGCATCCCCTCGCGGAAGCCGGCGTAGGCCTCCTCCAGCACCGAGAGCTTCTTCTTACCCATGGCTCGACGGAGAATGTCTGCCTGTCCCAGCGAGTAGCCGGCCACCTTCTGAGCGATCTGCATGATCTGCTCCTGGTAGACGATCAGGCCGAAGGTGTCCTTGAGGATCTCCTTGAGCGGCTCCTCGAGCTCCGGGTGGATCGGCTTGACTTCCTGCCGCCCGTTCTTGCGGTCGGCGTAGTCGTTGTGCGCGTTCATGCCCATCGGACCCGGGCGATACAGCGCCAGCACCGCGACGATGTCCTCGAAGCCGGTGGGCTGCATGCGCCGCAGCAGATCCCGCATCGCACTGCCGTCGAGCTGGAAGACACCGAGGGTGTCACCACGCGCGAGCAACTCGTACGTGGCCGGGTCCTCGATGGGCAGCGTGTCGAGATCGATGTCGATGCCGCGGTTGGCCTTGATGTTCTCGATCGCGTCACCGATGACGGTGAGGTTGCGCAGACCGAGGAAGTCCATCTTCAGCAGGCCGATGGCCTCGCACGACGGGTAGTCCCAGCCGGTGATGATCGCGCCGTCCTGCGCGCGCTTCCACACCGGGATCGCGTCGGTGAGCGGCTCGGAGGACATGATGACCGCGCAGGCGTGCACGCCGGCGTTGCGGATCAGGCCCTCGAGGCCCTTCGCGGTCTGGTAGATCTTCGCGACGTCCGGGTTGGAGTCGATGAGCGCGCGGACCTCGACGGCCTCCTTGTAGCGCTCGTGCTCGGGATCGGTGATGCCCGCGACCGAGATGTCCTTCGCCATGATCGGCGGCGGCAGCGCCTTGGTGATCTGATCGGCGATCGCGAAACCGGGCTGCCCGAACTGGACTCGCGCGGAGTCCTTGATGGCGGCCTTGGTCTTGATGGTGCCGAACGTGATGACCTGGGCGACCTTGTCGCTGCCCCACTTCTCGGTGGCGTAACGCACCATCTCGCCGCGGCGACGGTCGTCGAAGTCGATATCGATATCGGGCATCGACACGCGCTCGGGGTTGAGGAACCGCTCGAACAGCAGGCCGTGCGGAATGGGGTCGATGTTGGTGATGCCCATCGCGTACGCGACGAGCGAACCGGCCGCCGAGCCTCGACCGGGGCCGACGCGGATGCCGACCTCGCGCGCATGGTTGATCAGGTCGCCGACGACGAGGAAGTAGGCCGGGAAGCCCATCTCGTTGATGACGCCGATCTCGTAGTCGGCGCGCTCGAGGTACTCCTGCGGCGGACCGCCGGGGAAGCGACGGTCGAGTCCGCGCAGCACCTCGTGACGCAGGAACGTCTGCTGGGTGTGCCCGTCCGGGACCGGGAAGATCGGCATCCGGTCGTGGTGGGCCCACACGTCGTCGTACGACTGCACCCGCTCGGCGATGAGCAGCGAGCTGTCACACGCCTCCGGGACCTCGGAGTCCCAGATCGCGCGCATCTCCTCGGCCGACTTGAGGTAGTACCCGTCACCGTCGAACTTGAAGCGCGTCGGGTCCGAGAGCGTCTTGCCGGTCTGGATGCACAGCAGAGCCTCGTGGTTCTCGGCCGCGTCCTTGGTCACGTAGTGGCAGTCGTTGGTGGCGAGCGGGCGGATGCCCAACTGCTTGCCGATGTCGAGCAGGCCCTCACGGACGCGGCGCTCGATCGACAGGCCGTGGTCCATGAGTTCGAGGAAGAAGTTGTCCTTGCCCCAGATCTCCTGCCACTTCGCGGCGGCCTCGAGCGCCTCCCGGTCGTGGCCGAGACGCAGCCGGGTCTGGATCTCACCCGACGGGCAGCCGGTCGTGGCGATGATGCCCTCGGCGTGCGTGGCGATGAGTTCCTCGTCCATGCGCGGCCACTTGCCGAGCTGACCCTCGATCGACGCGAGGGACGACAGCTTGAACAGGTTCCGCAGCCCGGTCGCGTTCTCGGCGACCATCGTCATGTGCGTGTAGGCGCCCGAACCCGAAACGTCGTCGGACTTCTGGCTGCGATCGCCCCACAGCACGCGCTTGGTGTTGAACCGCGACTCCGGCGCGATGTACGCCTCGATGCCGATGATCGGCTTGATGCCGTGCTTCTTGGCGACGTTGTAGAACTCGCTGGCGCCGTACATGTTGCCGTGGTCGGTCATACCGACCGCGGTCATCCCGAGGCGCTCCGCCTCCTTGAACAGCGGGCCGACCTTTGCCGCACCGTCGAGCATCGAGTACTCGGTGTGATTGTGCAGGTGAACGAACGAGTCAGCCACGCGCGCCTCTCTGTCTACGGCCGGTGTGCGAGCACCGGCGGGTCCAGCAGCCTCCAGCAGCCACTGAGTCTATGCCCTGGCACCGACGGCCCGGACAGTCGCTACCGAACGTCTGTCACCGCGCCGCGGCGGGTGATTCTCACGGCACCGCGACGGCTTCGACGGCCGCCTGAGCCTGCCTGCGGGTCCGCCGCGCACGGACCAGAGCGTCGGTGGTGAACACCACCAGCGCGGTCCAGATCAACGCGAACCCGATCCACCGCGACGGCGGCATGACTTCGTGCATCACCGCCACACCCCACACCATCTGGAGGACCGGCGTGAGGTACTGCAGAATGCCGAGCGTGGTCAGCGGAATGCGTTGCGCCGCGACTCCGAACAGGAGAAGCGGTACCGCGGTGACCGGCCCTCCCGCCATGAGCAACAGACTGTGGCCGACGCCGTTGCCGAAGAACGAACCGGTGCCCGTGACGGCGAGCACCACCAGATAGGCCACCGCGAACGGCGCCGCGACCACCCCTTCCGCCGTCAGGCTCGTGCGCGGGTCGAGCGGGATCACCTTCTTGATCAACCCGTACGTCGCGAACGACAGGGCCAGCGTGAGCGCGACGAGCGGCGGTCGTCCGTAGTCGACGGTGATGATCACCACCGCGATCGCCGCCAGCACCAACGCCGCGACCTGCGCGCGGGACAGCTTCTCCCGGAAGATCAGCACACCGAGAAGCACGCTGACCAACGGGTTGACGAAGTATCCGAGCGCCGCCTCGACGACGTGGCCCGACACGATGGCGTAGATGTACGTGCCCCAGTTGATCCCGATCGCGACGGTGGCCGCCGACACCAGACCCCACGTCCGCGCGCCCATCCCCCGCAGCGAACCGAGCCTGCCCAGCACGACGAGCACGACGAGCATCAGCAGCACCGTCCACACCATCCGGTGGGCCAGCACCTCGAGCGATCCGGCGGGGGCGAGGAGACCGAAGAAGATCGGGAACAGGCCCCAGATCAGGTAGGCGCCGACACCCGACAGCAGTCCGGTGGAATCGTCACTTCGGGCCCGCTGTGTCACGTAGTCCGACGATAGCCGCCGGGCTACTGTGACTCGTCACGCACCGGTACGGATCCGGGGCGCCCAGACGCAGGAGCCCGCGGTGACGACGACCACAGAGCCCGAGAACACGGATGCCGCGCGGTCGGCGGGTCATCCGTGGCGACGACGCTCCGCATGGACCCTCGGCCTGCTGCTCACCGTCGTCCTGGTCTTCGCCCTCGCCTTCCTGACCACGCCGTGGCCCGGCTCGATCCTTGTGCGCTTCATCTTCGACAAGGGCGCGCAGAAGACGACGGGGGCCCTCGAGAAGCACGCGCCCGACGGCATCGCGTCGATCCCGGACCTGCAGTACCGGACCGGCGACGACGACGCCTACCTCGACGTCTACTTCCCCGAGGGCCTGGCGGGCACGCCGCAGGTGCTGCCGACCGTGATCTGGACGCACGGCGGCGCCTGGATCTCGGGCCACCGCACGAACTACGCACCGTACTTCCAGCTGATCGCCGACGCCGGATTCACCGTCGTCTCGCTCGACTACTCACTCGGACCCGGACGCAAGTACCCGACCGCCGTCGAGCAACTGCGCGACGCTCACGCGTACGTCCTCGCGAACGCCGAACGCCTGCATGTCGATTCGAGTCGGATCGTGCTGGCCGGCGACTCGGCCGGCGCGCAGCTGTCGAGCCAGCTCGCGACGATCGCGACCAATCCCGAGTATGCGCGGGCCGTCGGGATCGAGTCGGCGCTGCAGCCGGAGCAGCTGCGCGGGGTCGTGCTCAACTGCGGCATCTACGACGTGCCGAACATGGTCGGCGGGCCCGGCATCATCGGATGGGGCACCACCGAGTCGATCTGGGCGTACGCCGGCACCAAGGACTTCGAGAACTCGGAGGCGGTGGCGCAGATGTCCACGCTCCACCACGTCACCGACCAATTCCCGCCCTCGTACATCTCCGGCGGCAACGCGGACGGGCTGACCGAGGAGCAGTCCCAGGCGCTCGCCGCGAAGCTGACCGGCCTCGGGGTCGACGTGACCACGCTGTTCTACCCGGACGACCACGAACCGGCCCTGGGGCACGAGTACCAGTTCGACCTCGACAACGCCGACGGCATGAACGCGCTCGCCCAGACCATCGAGTTCATCCGCAAGCACACCGCGGATGCCCCCGTGAACTAGACGATACGAGGCAACCCCTCGTTCCGAGTGACCGGACCGCACCCCGCCGGTGTTCCGGATTTCCGCGCCGATAACGCGAAACAGACTTGGCTAGAACGGATCCCGCCCTCCTACCCCCTCTCCGGAAACCCCGGCCCCAGTCGAGCCCGAGACTTCTCACAGCAGGTACCGGACGGCGAATTTGCCGCGCGCACAACCGCCTCGGCGTCTGCGATATGGTCGGTGGCGAATCCATTGTCAGGGGAGGGACAATTGTGACGACCATCTACCTTGCTTGTCTCGCCATGGGTCTCGTGGGGATTGTCGGGACACTTGTCGTCGGCGAGACCGGATCGGATGTCGGTGACACAGACGGAGGAAGCGGGCTGCCGTTTCTGAGTCTGACCACCGTCGCGACTGCACTGTTCGGCGTAGGTGTCGGCGGCAGCGGCGCGAGTGTGGCGGGCGGGAGTGGCCTCGTTGCCGCGCTCACCGCGACTGCCGGCGCAATCGTTCTGGTCGGTCTCACCCGAGGTGTGCTGTTGCCGTATCTACTGCGGCAACAGTCCAACTCCCACATCGGACGGCAGGCCTACATCGGTCTCGTCGGCACGGTCACCATCCCGATCGCCCCCGGAGGTTGGGGTGAGGTCGCGTTCACCGACACCGAAGGCAACCGGGTCCGCGCGCGAGCAGTATCGGCCGAAGCTGTGATGCTTCCCGTCGACGCGCGGGTCTACATCGGCGATATCGATGCCGACAACGTTCACGTCGTGGCCGTCCCCGACGATCTCGCATCGGATTCTCCACTGCACAAATCGAACTGAGGAATCTTCATGGTGACAGTCGTGGCCGCCATTGTGGTGGCTCTGGTGATCTTCATCGGATTACCGCTCGTGTACGTCCGGAACTACATCAAGGTGCCGCCGAACGAGGTCGCGGTCTTCACCGGCCGCGGCAAGCCGAAGGTCGTCCGGGGCGGCGCGCGCTTCAAGATCCCCGGCATCGAGCGGGTCGACATCATGTCGCTCGAGCCGTTCAACGTCAGCATCAACCTCCAGAACGCGCTGTCCAACGACGGCGTCCCGGTGAACGTCGAGGCCGTCGGCCTGGTGCGCATCGGATCCGCCGACGAGGCCGTGCAGACCGCGGTCCAGCGGTTCCTGACCTCCGATCTCGACGAACTGCGCCGACAGATCAACGAGATCCTGTCCGGGTCGCTGCGCGGCATCACCGCAACCATGACCGTCGAGGATCTGAACTCGAATCGCGAGACCCTCGCCCGCAGCGTCGTCGAGGAGGCCGGTACCGACCTCGCCCGCATCGGCATGGAGGTCGACGTCCTCAAGATCGCCGGGATCAACGACCACAACGGATATCTCGAGTCCCTCGGGCAGCGGCGCATCGCGGAGGTCAAGCGTGACGCCGCCGTCGGCACCGCGAACGCCGAACGCGACGCCCAGATCCAGTCGGCCAAGGCCCGACAGGAGGGCGCCGTCGCGCAAGCCGAAGCCGATACCGCCATCGCGACTGCCAACCAGGCGCGCGACGTCGAACTCGCGAAGCTGCGCGCCCGGACCGAGGCGGAGAACGCCGAAGCGGACCAGGCCGGGCCGTTGGCCCGCGCGACCGCCGAGAAGGCCGTCCGCATCGCGCTGGAGCAGGCCGAAGCGGCACGGGTGGAGGCTCGGATCGAGGTCGAACAGCGGCGCGCCGAGCAAGCCAAGGCGGCGCTCGAAGCCGACGTCATCGCCCCTGCGGAGGCGGAGCGTCAGGCCGCGGTCGCCCGCGCCGAGGGCGAGAAGCAGGCCGCAATCCTCAAGGCCGACGCGAACGCCGAGGCCGCTCGCCGCTCCGGAGCCGCCCAGGCGGACTCCCGCAAGCTCGCGGCCGATGCGGTGCGCGCCGAACAGCAGGCCGAGGCCGACGGCATCAAGGCCCGGCTGGGTGCCGAGGCGGAGGGCCGCAAGGTGTCCGCCGACGCGCTGCGCGCGGAGCAGCAGGCCGAGGCCGACGGTTTGCGTGCCCGGCTCGAGGCCGAGGCCGACGGCAAGCGGAAGGTCGCAGAGGCGCTCAACGCGTACACCCCTGCCGCGGCCCAGATGCTGATGCTCCCCGACGTCCTCGCGGCACTCGTCGAGGCCACCGAGGCAGCAGCGAAGCCAGTCGGTGACATCGACCGGATCTCCATCGTCGGCAGCGCCGACGGCGTGTCCGGCAGCGTCGGCTCCATCCTCGGCATCAGCCCGTCGACGATCGCCGGCGTCATCGAGACCCTCGAATCCTCGGGCATCGACATCACGGGCATTCTCAATTCGGTCGGGCACCACCCCCAGCAGGGCGCACCGACGGATATCTCGCCCACGGTGGCGACGGCACGCGTACCCGTGAGCGCCGGCAGCAACGGCGTGAGCGACACACCTGGCGCGTGACCGCATACGAACGGCCCGCGCCACGGATTGTGGTGGGCGGGCCGTTCGTGTTCGGTCCCACCGGTCACGGCAGCGCCGGTACCGGCCCGTCGTCCGGCCCCGGCACCACCACCGTGGTCTGGGACGGCAGCAGCGGGCTGACCGCGAACGCCCCGGCGACGGCGTCCGCGGGCAGCGCCTCGACCGCGCGCGCGGTCGGGGTCGCGGCCAGTGCCCGCAGCTGCGCGAGCGAACCGCGGACCACCGCACCCACCACACACGTGCACCCCGTGGACAGGCGCGCCGCCGAGTACGCCATGACCTGCGACTGCCGGTCCACGCCTGCCCCGGCCATCGACAGCCGCGCCGATGCCACCGTGGACGCGCGTTCGACGGATTCCCGATTCGCCGCGACCGGGATCGTGACGATCGGTGTCTGCACCCGCTCGATCGGCACCCGGAACATCACCTGGGACACCCTCAGGTCGCCCACGGTGTCGAGCAGGGTCGACGCCGTCGCCGGCGCATCCAACGACACCAGCGCCCAGTGCTCCGCACCGGCGTCGGGCCCCGCGTCCTCGACCAGTGACGCGTTCGCACGGTCGAGATACTCGGCGACCGGCTCCCCGGCGTCCGGGCCCAGCCTGTCGGTCGACACCCGCGCCGGGGGCACCGGGTTCGCCACCCCGAGCGCGACGACGGTACCGGTGAGCGCGACCGCCGCAACGATGGTCGGCCACCTCCGCGAACTCATCTCACGTGCCCCGCAGAACTCCGAGCGCGTGCTGCAGATCCTTCGGGTAGTCGCTGGTGATCTCCACCCAGTGACCGTCCGCCGGATGTGCGAACCCGAGGGAGCGCGCGTGCAGCCACTGACGTTCCAGGCCCAGACGCTCGGCCAGGCGCGGATCCGCACCGTAGGTGAGGTCACCGCAGCACGGGTGCCGCAGCGCCGAGAAGTGGACCCGGATCTGATGGGTCCGGCCCGTCTCCAGGTGGATGTCGAGCAGGCTGGCCGCCTGGAACGCCTCGACCGTGTCGTAGTGCGTGATGCTCGGCTTGCCGTCCGCGGTGACCGTGAACTTCCAGTCATTGCTGCGGTGCCGGCCGATCGGCGCGTCGATCGTGCCACTGCTCGGATCGGGATGGCCCTGCACGAGTGCGTGGTAGCGCTTGTCGATGGTGCGCTCCTTGAACGCGCGCTTGAGCACCGTGTACGCGCGCTCCGACGTCGCGACCACCATGACGCCGGACGTGCCGACGTCGAGACGGTGCACGATGCCCTGACGCTCGTGCGCCCCGGACGTCGAGATCCGGAAGCCCGCCGCGGCGAGGCCACCGATCACCGTCGGGCCGGTCCAGCCGACGCTCGCGTGAGCCGCGACGCCGACCGGCTTGTCGACCGCGACGATGTCGTCGTCGGCGTAGAGGATCTCCATCCCCTCGACCGGTTCCGCCTCGATCGTGAGCGGACGCGGCGGCTCGGGCAGCTCCACCTCGAGCCACGTGCCGGCGGACAGCCGATCGGACTTCCCGACGGCGGCACCGTCGATCCGGACCGCGCCTTCCTCCGTGAGCACGGCCACCGCGGTGCGCGAGAGTCCCAGCAGGCGCGCCAGTCCGGCGTCGACCCGCATGCCCTCGAGTCCGTCGGGAACCGGCATCGATCGTGTCTCCCTCATGCCGCATCCCCCTTCCGCGAGGTCTCTGTCGTCGTGTCGGTCTTCGTGCCGCTCGGTTCGATTCCGAACAACGTGAGCGCCACCAGCAGGATCGCACCGCACACGATGGACGAGTCGGCGACGTTGAACACCGGCCACCAGCCCACCGAGACGAAGTCGACGACGTGACCCTGCAGCGGTCCCGGCGAGCGGAAGAGTCGGTCGATCAGGTTGCCGAGCGCGCCGCCGAGGACCAGGCCCAGGCCGAGCGCCCACCACGGCGAGCTGAGGGTCCGGCCGATCTTGATCACGCCGATCACGACACCGACCGCGACCAGCGTGAGGAGCCACGTCATTCCGGTCGCCATGGAGAAGGCGGCACCCGGGTTGCGGATCAGGGTCAGGGTGACCGTGTCGCCGATGATGCGGACCGGATCCCTGGGATCGATCAGCGCGACGGCCAGGACCTTCGTCACCAGATCGAGGGCGAACACCACGACCGCGACGGCGACGAGCAGGAACATGCGACGCGGGCCGCGCGGTGCCGCCTCGGCGTCGCCGCCCGACGACGCCTCGACGGGATTGTCGGGGTCCGGTACGGGCTGATCGGGAATGGGTTTACCTTTCACGGCGCGGTCGTCGCTGTCGGTGCGGTCGTCACTCACTCCGCCATCATCCCCTACCCGGGAGACAGACCGGTCATCCCACCCGCGCCGACTAACCTGTTGGCGTGCCACTGCCGTCGAAACTCTTTCGTCCCGGAACCGCGCTGATCGCGGTCACCCTCTCCCTCACCGTCCTCGTCACCGGGTGCGGAAGCGGCGGCGATGCCGCCCCGTCCAGCCCCGATGCGGTCGGTGCCGCGTCCGACGAGGTGACGGTCCCGGTGACGGCCGCCACCACGGAGGTCGTCGACGCGGGAGCCGAGCCGCGGAGTGTGGTGCAGTTCCGTCCCCCGCAAGGCACCCGGCAGCAGGCCCGGCTGGTGACCACCGGCACCGTCCAGCAGCAGATCGACGATCAGCCCGCACAGGATTTCTCCAGCCCGGAGTTGACGATGCCGCTCACCGCCCTGGTGACGCAGGGGGCGTCCGACAGCACGCCGGCCACGACCACCGATCTGACGCTGGGAACCCTCACCACGGCGGACGACGCGACGAACGAACTCCTTTCGCCCGCAACCGATTCGCACGCCGGGTTCACGATGAACCTGTCGGGCGCGATCACTGCGCTGCGGCTGCGTCCGGACCCCGACGCCCAGAACAAGGCCCGGTCGATGATCGAGCAGGCGTTCTACCAGGCCGTCTACCGCACCGTCGCGTTCCCGGAGCAGCCGATCGGCGTGGGCGCGGTGTGGACGATCCACCAGCAGGTGATGAGCGCCGTCGCGCTGAACCAGGTGACCACCGCGACCCTGACCGCACGCGACGGCGATCGGCTCACGATCGATGTTCGGGTGGCGCAGTCCCCGCAGTCACCCGTCTTCGAACTCCCGAACGGCGCGGGAACCCTGAACGTGGATTCGTACTCGCTGCAGGGCTCCGGTCGTGTCGTCGTCGATCTGGGCAAGCCCCTGCCCGTCGACGGTTCGATCAGCGTCGAGGGCACCCAGTCGTTCAGCGACCCGTCGGACGCGATGAGACTGCGTCAGACCACCAGCGAGCGGGTCGAGTGGTCCGCATGACGCGGCGCCGCTACCCCCTCGTCGCAACGGTCACAACGGTCACAACGGTCACAACGGTCGCGGTGGTCGGGGCCGCACTGTCCGCGTGTGGATCGTCGGACGAGCCCGCGCCCGCAGCCGTCGATCTGGGCCCCGTGGTGACCGCCCCGGCATCGGCGCCCGAGACGGGGCCGATCACGGACTCCGCGGTGCTGCAGGCCGCCCTCCTCACCGCCGCGGATCTGCCGCCCGGCTTCGCACCACTGCCCGATCCCGTCGACGACCTCGGTCTCGCACCGGATACGGGCAACGCAACGGACCGCTCGCGCACCGATCCCACCGGCTGTGCGAACGTCCTCGACACCGTCTCCCGCCAGGTTCCCGGCGCGGCCGCATCCGCCGAGGAGAACCTCGCGGGTCCGGGATTCACCAGCGTCGACGTGGACGCGGCCGGCTACGCGGGCACGGCCGCCGCCGATGCCTTCGCGACCGTCCAGTCCACCTTCCGTGACTGCACGACCTACACCGGTACCGATTTCGACGGCACGCCCGTGCAGTACCGCCTCGAGCCCCTGCAGCAGCCGGCCGTCGGTGACGCGTCGACCGCGGTCCGGCTCACCACCACCAGCGAGGGATTCACGCTGGTGTCCGACGCCGTCGTCGCGGTCGTCGGCTCGACCGTCGTACAGGTGGTCGCGACCGGACCGGACGCCGCGAACGGCGACCTGCTCACCGGGCTCGCACGCACGACGACCGACCGCATTCGGGCGGCGTCGCAACCGAAGTAGGTGCGCCCGGCACACGAACGCCGATGCCGGCGCCACCCGAGGAGGGCGACGCCGGCATCGGCGTGACGTACGGAACTGCTACGCGGGGCAGGCCGGCGAGGTCAGGTTGGCCATCGTGACCAGCTGGCACGCGTACTGCTGCGACATCTTCCAGACGCCGCCCTCGGCGACGAAGTCGACGGTGGCCGGGTTCGCCTGGCCGTTGACGGTCAGCGTGACACCGGCGGTCACGGTGTCGTCACCGGTCGGCGTGACGTCGACTACCTCGATGCCCGCGTTAGCGTCCTTGGCGGCCTTCGCGACCTGGTTGATCAGTTCCGGATCCGCCTCGGCGCCCTGAACCAGCTGGACCTTCTGGTCCAGCGGGACGCTCTCGTCGAACGCCTTCGCGAGAGCCGCATTGAGCTCGGCCGGCGTGGGCGGGGCCAGCGCCGGCGTCGCGGCGGCAGCAGTGGTCGTGGTGGCCTGGGCGGTGGTGCGCTCGCTGCTGCCGCCGTCGTCCGAGCAGGCAGTCATGGTCAGGGCAGCCGCGATCGCCACGCCCGCGATGGTCATCTTCCGAAGCTTCAAGTCTTCGTCCTTTTCTTCTCGGTCGAAAATCGTTCACGGCTCAGCCGGGATGCACATCCACTCTCCCAGCTATGACGCCAGTTCACAGCAAGCGTACCGGGATGAGGCGGACCTCACCCGAGGCTGTCGAGCGGATCGGCCACATCCAAGTCCCCCGTGGTGTCCTCGAAGGTACGCGACTGCCCCGGTCCGCTGCTACGGGTCTCGAACCGAACCGTCACCACGCCGTGTCCAGCGCCCTGCACCCAGCCGTGTCCGTACTCGGGGTGCGACACGTCCAATCCGGGATGCCACCGGGGCCGCGACTCGGAAGCCGCACGGTCCGACGAAACGTCCTCGAGTCCACCACTTTCCGACACATCCTCACCCTGGTCCAGCTCGGGGAACAGCGACCCCTGGACCACCGCGGACAACCCACCGAAGCCCACGCCCACCAGGCGGATCGGACCCAGTTCGAGCGGGTCGATCGCCTGGCGCTGCGCCGTCGCGGTGAGCGTCTGCAGATCGGTCGTCGCGTACGGCAGCGTGATCGATCGGGTCACGATGCTCATATCCGACTTACGGAGTTTCAGGACGACGGTGCGGGCCGCGCGGCCGTCCCGCGCCAACCGCCTGTGCGCCGCGGCGGCGCTCGACTCGACGGCCCGCCGCAGCTCGGACAGTGTCACGATGTCCTGCGCGAAAGTCGTTTCGGCACTCACCTGTTTGGCGTCGGCGCGTTCCGCGACCGGACGGTCGTCGATGCCCCGGGCCAGCCGCTGCAGACTCGGTCCGATCGTCGTCCCGAGAATGGATGCCACCTCGGCCTCCGGCAGCGCCGCGAGGGCGCCGACGGTCTCGATCCCGAGCCGCTTGAGCTTCTCCTCCGCGACGGGACCGATACCCCACAGCTTGCGCACCGGCAGCGCCTCCAGCAGGGCCTGCTGGACGTCCGGGGACACCACCGTGATCCCGTCCGGCTTGGCCAGACCGGACGCGATCTTCGCGACCTGCTTGCCCGCGCCGGCGCCGATCGAGGCGACCAGCCCCGTCTCGGCGAGAACCAACGCCCGCAGCTCTTCGCAGTAGCGCTCCACCTCGGCTTTGCCGGCACCGGCGAGCTCGGCCGGTTCCCCGAACGCCTCGTCGAGCGAAAGCTGTTCCAGCACAGGCATCCGCACCCGCAGCGCCTCGAACACCTCCCGGCTCACGTGCCCGTACAGCCCACCGCGGGGCGGCAGCACGACGGCCGACGCCCCCACCAACCGGCGCGCCTGGTGCATCGGCATGGCCGAGCGCGCGCCGAAGACCCTCGCCTCGTAGCTCGCCCCCGCAACCACTCCCCGACCGCCGAGGCCGCCCACGAGCACGGGACGACCCCGCAACGTAGGACGGGTCAGCTGCTCGACGGATGCGAAGAACGCGTCCATGTCGAGATGCAGGACCCACCGGCGGCTGCGTGTGGGGTCGGCGGAGTCCATGGATGAAAAATACGCCGAGCGGACGACAGGCCCCGTCGAGGCCTTCGGCTATGCGGTGGGCGTCGCCGACGGCTGCCCGTCCGCCCGGACGGTGCCGGCCTCGGCCGTGCCGCGCGGCACGGTGAAGGTGGCGGCCACGCACGCGATCGCGACGGCGAAGCACGCGATCGTGTACCAGAGGCTGCCGATAGGATCCCCGTTGCTCGTGACGCCGTCGACCGCCCCGAAGAAGTCCGGCAACGCGCTCAGCCACAGCACGCCGAGCACCGCGATGTACACGATGGAGTAGATCCGGACGAAGTCGTTCGAGTAGGCGGGGACGTCGGACGTTCCCGCGCGCAGCCGCGACCACTGCTTGTACAGCAGCGGAATCGCGACGACCGTGACCGCGACCAGTTCGGCGGCGTAGAGGACACCCCGGACCGTGTCGCTGCCCATCCCGAAGACCGTCGCAGGGAGCGGGAGGACGAACACACCGACCGACGCCGCGAGACCGACCACGATTGTGCGCCAAACCAACCCGAGTCCGGAGAAGTGCCGGCCGTCGTCGACGTGACGTCCGACGAAGAACTGCACGCACAGGGCCAGCGACATCGGCCACAGCGCCGCGAACACCACGACGCTCGGCAACGGAACCGAATCGAAGAAGGGCAGGTTGACCTTGTTGTCGAGGGTCCACTCCCACCACCGCAACTGCGGACCGAGCTGGTCGAACATCTCGTAGAACGCGTGGTGCACGAAGCCGACGCACACCGCGCCGAGGAACACCCCGTAGCGCCGGAACACCCCGAGCATCCGGACGATCTCGAACGCCAGCGTCGCCATCAGCGGATAGATCGCGACGATGTACAGCGGCAGTCTGCCCCACAGGAATTCGACGGTGAACACGTTGTGCGCGAACATCGTACCCAGGTATTCCTCGGTGCCGAACGGGGCCGGGAAGTAGATCGGCGGCTCGATCACGAAGAGGAAGGCGGTGGCACCGAACCACAGCACCAGGTTGGTGGGATCGCCGTGCCGCCGCAATCGCAGAATCGCGTACACGAGCGCCAGCACCGCGCCGAGAACGATCGTGAACTCCAGGACCGGTAGCGTCCAGTTCTCCAACGCACCGGGGTTGCGGAACTCGACGAGCCCCCCGGCCTCGTCACACGAGAAGCCCAGCCGGGTGGCCAGATCCTCGAACGTGGGTGAACACAGATCCGACATCAGTTCACCGCCTTCGACGACACCGACTCGGCGGAGTACCAACGCGTGCAGTCGTAGCCGTCGTCGTAGCGGGTGAACCACTCGCCGGCGAGCACGGGCAGGTTCTCGTGCGTCGGGTCGTGGCCGGGCAGCTGGCTACGAACGGCGCCGCGCAGAGCGGTGAGCTGCTCGCCGAGGGCCAGGCCGTCGAACGCGCGCGGCATCGGCCCCTTGGTCAGGTAGGGCGCGAAGCTGGTGAGCACCCGCTGCTTGGTGCGGTGCCGGGCAAACATCGACATCGAGTCGACCTTCCGCGCGGACAGCGGAACGTGCTGGTTGAAGCCGGCGCATGCGATCCGGATCGACTTCATCACGTGCGCGAAGATCGACGGCGCCATCCGCATCCGGTACATCTCGTTGCCGACGAGCGAGTTGTAGATGATGAGCGCGGAGCTGCGGTGCTCGACCTCTTCGACGAAGTGCCAGAGGAACAGCGAGGCGACCCGGTCGTCGCCGGGCGCGAACAGTGTGGCCTCGTTGTCGAGCATCAGCTTGAACACCGGGGTGAAGGTCGCCTCGAGGTCCGCGGTGTACGCGAGGCGATAGTCGATCGAGGTGCGCTCGGTGAGCAGATCGAACTCGCCGATCACCGCGTCGAGCGTGTTCTGCAGGCCGGGGTAGCGCCGGATCAGCCCGTTCACGTGCTGGCGGTGTGCGGTCGAGTGGTGGCCCTCCTGACGCATGAACGCCACCGCCTCCTCGGCGACCGCCGGGTCGGTGATCAGCGGCTTGGCCTGCAGGATCAGCTTCACGATCATCTTCTCGAAGCCGATGGCGAGGAACGACACCGCGTTCGACATGCTCGACCATGCCGGGTTGTCGGGGTTCCACAGGAACGGGACGTCCCCGTCGTCGAACCCGAAATCCATCTTTCGGGGCTTGAGATCCGTCATGCGCACTACCTCGTTCGTCGTCGGTGAGGGGCCCCGTCCGCGCAGGCCGGGGCCACAATCGCGGCAATCATACGATTGTGATCAAAGTTGTATGATTACTTTCGCGAAATCGCCGCCGCCTGCGCGAGAACCAGTGCACTGCTGGTAAATTCCGCCCCGTGGCACGCAGACGCGGATGGGGCGGCAAGCCGCCGGCCGACGACGAAGAGGCCGCGCGGCGCATCGTCGCCGCGGCGGTCGAGACGATCTCCCGCACCGGATCGGCCATCAGCATCGCCGACGTCGCGGAATCCCTCGGCGTGATCCGGCAGACGGTGTACCGGTACTTCCCCAGCACCGACGCCCTCCTCCGCGCCGCCGCCATCGCCTCGGTCGACGGGTTCCTCGACCGCCTGACGGCGCACGTCCGGGGACGGGCGGATCCGGCCGACGCCCTGATCGAAGCCGTGGTCTACACCCTCGACGAACTGCCCCGCACCCCGCACCTGGGCATCATGCTGTCCGGTTCGCACTCCCACACCGAGGGAATCACGTCGGACGAGGCGCTCACCTTCGGGATGACGATGATCCGACGCTTCGACGTCGACTGGGATCGGCACGGGTACGACGAACCGTCTCTGCGCGAACTCGTCGAGTACCTGCTGCGGACAATGCAGTCGTTCTTCGTCTCCCCCGGAAACCCTCCACGCGGCGAGCACGAACTCCGGCGGTACCTACGCCGCTGGATGGGCGCCGCGATCAGCGCCCAGACGACAGCACACACGACGAAGCCCTGAGGAACCTACGGTCCCTCAGGGCTTCGTTCGCGAAGCGTCGCTACCCGATCACGCCTTGGTGACCGTGGCGCGCACGCCCTCACCGAGTTCGACGACCGCGTCCCCGGAGACGTCGCCGAGTTCGAGTGTCGTCGCCAGGACCTCGCCCGCGATCAGATCGCGGTGCCGCTGTGCCCAGTCGAGACGATCCGCGGGAACCTGCAGCGTCACCGAGATGCGATCGGAGACATCGAGACCCGCCGCACGACGCGCGTCCTGCAGTTCACGGATGCGGTCCTTGGCCCAACCCTCGGCCTCGAGTTGCTCGGTGACCTGCGAGTCGAGTACCACCAGACCGGCGCCGTCGGGCAGGGCCGCCGTCGACTCGGGCTCGGCCGCGACCAGCCGCTGCGTGTACTCCTCGGGGAGCAGCGCGATGCCCACGGCAGGAGCGGAGCCTGCGGAGCGACCCGGCCACACCGTGACCACACCGTCCGTCTCGGACCAGTCGCCCGCCTTGACCGCCTTGATGACGGTCTGCACGTCCTTGCCCAGGCGCGGACCCGCGGCCCGGGCGTTGACGACCAACTCGAAGCGACCGTGCACGTCGACGTCGTCGGTGACGTCGACCTTCTTGACGTTCACCTCGTCGGCGATCAGGCCCAGGTACGGGCGCAGCCGATCGGCGTCGGGTGCCGCGACGGTGACCTCGGGCAGCGGCAGCCGCACCCGAAGGTTCTGCGCCTTGCGCAGACCCAGCACCGTCGAGCAGACGCCCCGGACATCGTCCATCGCGGCCACCAGCTCCGCGTCGGCCGGGAGCTCGGACGCCGTCGGCCAGTCCGTCAGGTGCACCGACCGCCCACCGGTCAGGCCCCGCCAGATCACCTCGGTCGCCATCGGCAGCAGCGGCGCCGCCAGACGGCTCACGACCTCGAGCACCGTGTGCAGGGTGTCGATCGCGTCCCGGTCCTCGTCCCAGAACCGGTTGCGCGAGCGTCGCACATACCAGTTGGTGAGCGCATCGCAGAACGTGCGCAGCTCGTCGCACGCGCCGGCGATGTCGGTCGCCTCGAGCGCATCGGTGATCGCGTCCCGCGTCGCGGCGAGCTTGGCGAGGATGTACCGGTCGAGCACATTCGGCGAGTCGGTCCGCCACTGGCCGGGCTTGGACGCGTACAGCTGCAGGAAGCTCCAGGCGTTCCACATCGGCAGCAGCGCCTGTCGGACACCCTCGCGGATGCCCTGCTCGGTGACCACCAGGTTGCCGCCGCGCAGGATCGGCGACGACATCAGGAACCACCGCATGGCGTCGGAGCCGTCGCGGTCGAAGACCTCCTTGACGTCCGGGTAGTTGCCCTTGGACTTGCTCATCTTCAGGCCGTCGTCGCCCAGAACGATGCCGTGTGCGGCAACGGTTCTGAACGCAGGGCGGTCGAAGAGAGCGGTCGCGAGCACGTGCAGGTTGTAGAACCAGCCGCGGGTCTGCCCGTTGTACTCGACGATGAAGTCGCCCGGGTAGTGCGTCTCGAACCAATCCTGGTTCTCGAACGGGTAGTGGACCTGAGCGAACGGCATCGACCCCGACTCGAACCAGCAGTCCAGCACCTCGGGAACGCGACGCATCATCGACTTGCCGGTCGGGTCGTCCGGGTTGGGACGGACCAGCTCGTCGATCATCGGCCGATGCAGGTCGGACGGACGGGCACCGAAATCGGCCTCGAGCTGGTCGAGCGAGCCGTAGACGTCCACGCGCGGGTAGGCCGGGTCGTCCGAGATCCACACCGGGATCGGGCTGCCCCAGTAGCGGTTACGGCTGATGTTCCAGTCGTGGGCGCCGGCGAGCCACTTGCCGAACTGCCCGTCCTTGATGTGCTCGGGCACCCAGGTGATCTCCTGGTTGAGCTCGACCATGCGATCACGGAACTTGGTCACCGCAACGAACCACGACGGCACGGCCATGTAGATCAGCGGCTGGCCCGAACGCCAGCTGTGCGGGTACGAGTGCTCGATCGTCTCGTGCCGCAACAGCTTTCCGGCAGCCTTGAGGTCCTTGATGATGACCGGGTTGGCATCGAACACCTGCAGGCCCTCGTACGGCGGCACCATCGAGGTGAACTTGCCACCCGGATCGAGCGGTTGGACGATCTCGATGCCGTTCGCCGTCGCGCACTCCATGTCCTCCTCACCGAAAGCCGGTGCGAGGTGGACGATTCCGGTACCGGAGTCGGTGGTGACGTAGTCGGCCGACAGCACGCGGTGCGCGTTGGCGTGCCCCTTGTCGGGGCCGTGGAAGAAGTCGAACGGAGGCGTGTAGGTGAGGCCGAGGAGCTCGGCGCCCTTGTACTCGCCGAGGACCTCGGGCGACTCGCCGAGCTCACGCGCGTAGTGGCCGACACGGGCGGCGGCGAGCACATAGCGCTTGCCGTCGGCGCCGAGCACCTGCACGTAGTCGACGTCGGGGTGCACCGCGATCGCCAGGTTCGACGGCAGCGTCCACGGCGTCGTCGTCCAGATCAGGGCATTCGCACCGTCGAGCGGCGAGCCCGGGGCAGTCAGCACCATGTCGACGGTGACGGCCGGGTCCTGCCGCATCTTGTACGCGTCGTCGAGGCGAGTCTCCTGGTTCGACAGCGGCGTCTGCTCGTACCAGCTGTACGGGAGCACCCGGAAGCCCTGGTAGATCAGGCCCTTGTCGTAGAGCTCCTTGAACGCCCACATCACGGACTCCATGAAGTCCAGATCCAGGGTCTTGTAGTCGTTGTCGAAGTCGACCCAGCGCGCCTGACGGGTGACGTAGTCGCGCCACTCGTCGGTGTAGCGCAGCACCGACTGCTTGCAGTACGCGTTGAACTCCGCCAGACCCATCGAGTCGATCTGCGACTTGTCCTTGATGCCGAGCTGCTTCTCGGCCTCGAGTTCCGCGGGCAGACCGTGGCAGTCCCAGCCGAAGCGCCGGTCGACCTTCTTGCCGCGCATCGTCTGGAAACGTGGCACCAGATCCTTGACGTAGCCGGTGAGGAGGTGGCCGTAGTGAGGCAGACCGTTCGCGAAGGGCGGGCCGTCGTAGAAGACGAACTCCTCGGCACCGTCACGGTTCGCGATACTCGCCCGGAACGTGTCGTCCGCATCCCACGCTGCGAGCACCTTCTGCTCGAGCGCCGGGAAGGACACACTTCCAGTGGCGCGTTCACCGACGAGATCGACGCGCGGGTACGCGTCGTTCGTCTGGGGAGGGGTGGATTCGTTACTTGTCACCGCGCGGCTCCTCGTGCCCAACTACCGGCACGGGGACGACGACGGCGCCCTGTGCGCCGCTACCGCGGTACCACCCCGCTTGCTCGTCGCCACGTTCGCGAGACGAGCCACTCGATCAAGGCTGTGACGGGCCCACCCGTTCGGTTCTACTGAGCCGGATCCGGGTTACGCGATCAACGCGAATCCCGAATCTCGACCGTTCTTCCGAAGGCTCCCCGGTGATCGCCGGATCTCAGCCGTATGTGCGTTCAGTCTAACCCTGAGCCGAATTCCCGTCGGAATCACCGTGGTCGGACTCGACGTCACCGTTCTTCGTGTCGGCCGGCGCAACGGCCGGTCCCGCCTTCCTGCTCGCCAGCGCACTGACGAGCAGGAGGACGGCACCCGCGACACAGACTGCGATGCATCCCCAGGCCCAGAGGACGGAACCCGTCATCAAGGCGATCACCAGCAGGGTAAAACCCACTGCCGCGAGGACCAGCGTCATGACCAGCACGATTCACCCTCTACTCGAGAGCCGGCCGGGCGTCGGCTCAGTCAGTTGTTTCCCTTGGCGAACGACTGGCTGAAGCCGGACTGGTTGAAAGCGTCCTGGCCACCGTCGACCGGCACGGCCGAGCCGCGCTGCTCCAGCTCCTCGAGCTGCGACTCGAGGTACGACTTGAGCCGCACCCGGTACTCGCGCTCGAACGTCTTCAGCTGCTCGATCCGACCCTCGAGGACGGAACGCTGCTGATTGATCGTCGCCATGATCTCGGTGTGCTTCTTCTCGGCGTCGGCCTGCAGCGCATCGGCCTTCTCCTTGGCCTGCCGCAGCTGGGTCTCCGAGCGAGTCTGGGCGTCCGAGAGGAGCGACTCCGACTTCTGCTTGGCGTCCGAGACCATGGTCTCCGACTTCTGCTTGGCGTCGGAGACCATGGTCTCCGACTTGGTGCGCGCATCGGTGACGAGGCGCTCCGAGTTGGTGCGGGCGTCGCTGAGGAGCTGCTCCGCCTCGACCTTGGCGTCGCCCGTCAGGCGGTCGGCCATCTCCTGCGCGAGGCCGAGGACCTTCGCGGCCTGCATATTGGCGTCCTCCGACGGACGCGGCGCTGCCGCGGGAACCGGAGCAGGCTTGGGCTGTTCGACGACTCGAACCGGTTCCGGCGCGGGAGCCGGAGCGGGCGCCGGCGCGGCGGCCGAACGCGGAGCCTTCTTCGCCTCGGCCAACTCCTGGTCGAGCTCGCCTACGCGCTGACGGAGATCTGCATTCTCCTCGATGAGCCGGGACAGCTCCTGCTCGACCAGATCGAGGAAGGCGTCGACCTCGTCCTCGTTGTAGCCACGCTTCCCGATCGGAGGCTTGCTGAACGCGACGTTGTGCACATCAGCTGGAGTCAGCGGCATGGAAGGATCCCTTCACGCGTCAATTGGCGGTCTAGCACGCATTGAGTTCTAGGGCATTGCGCGTACTCGTTAACCATTTCGTTACCCGTCACACTGTAACTGCGGGTCATTCTGTCACACCAAACCCGTAGGTGAAGCTAGTCCCGAGACCACCTGCATGAGGATGAACAGCAGGAACAGCAGCACCATGATCGACAGGTCGAGCCGGACCCCACCGAGCGAAATCGGTGGAATGAGCCGGCGAAGAAGCTTCACCGGCGGGTCTGTGACCGTGAAGATCGCCTCGAGCACGATCACGACGAAACCCGTCGGTCTCCAGTCACGGGCGAACACCCGGATGAACTCGACGATGATCCGTCCGATGAGCAACAACCAGAAGATGAACAGGATCACGTAGATCACCGAGAACACGGCCACACCTTCACTCTGCCTGACAACGACCGGTCGATCAAAACGATCTCGCTACCCGAGTCGCGCATCACACTCGCGCGCAGTCGACGACTCGGTCACATCGGCGGATCGCCCGTTCGGACCGCGGACTACTTCTGGTTGTAGAACCCGGTCTCCGCGATGCGGCGACGCTCCTCGGCGGAAACGTCGATGTCGGCGGGTGAGAGCAGGAACACCTTGGTCGCGACCTTGTCGAACGACCCGCGGAGCGCGAAGGCGAGCCCGGCAGCGAAGTCGACGAGCCGCTTGGCATCGGCGTTGCTCATCTCGACGAGATCCATGATCACCGGCGTGCCGTCCCGGAAGCGCTCGCCGATGGTGCGGGCCTCGCCGTAGTCCCGGGGACGCAGCGTGGTGATCTTGGACAGCGGCCCGCCCTCGTCGACCACCGACCGGCGGCTCTCGTGCCGCTCCATCCGCGGGTCGACGGCGAGTGCGCCGCGGGTGGCGCCGCGCGGTGCAGCACCTCGTGGCGCGATGGGCTC
The DNA here is from genome assembly GCF_003350365.1 of Rhodococcus sp. AG1013. NCBI lineage: Bacteria > Bacillati > Actinomycetota > Actinomycetes > Mycobacteriales > Nocardiaceae > Rhodococcus > Rhodococcus sp. AG1013. The sequence goes on along the minus strand of NZ_QQAT01000003.1, from coordinate 335,685 downwards.
GACCCGCGCCGACGAACGGGGAGCGGACTCGTAGCGGTCGAAATCACTCTCGACCTCGTCACGGCGGGACGCCGCGTAACCGGGCTCGGCGTACTCGCGGCGGCCCTGCCCGGGCTCGTCGATGTAGTCGTCCTCGAAATCCTCGAGGGGAACCATGCCGAAGTAAGCCTTGAACTTGTGCAGGCTGCTCATTGATCGACCTTCCTGGGCGCGGCGGACTGGTTCTGACGAATCCTGCGGTCGACCGCAGAGATCTTCTTGGTGTTACTGGTGTGACTGGTGATCATTTCGAGACTATCGGTCGGCGGCCGAGGAGGGCGGTTCCGACACGCACACAGGTCGACCCGTGGCGGACCGCGGCCTCGAGATCACCGGTCATCCCGGCAGACAACGTCGTCGCCTCGGGATGCGTGCGCAGAAGGTTCGCGTGGAGCGTCGAGAGTCGCGCGAATGCAGCGTCGGGGTCGACGCCCAACGGCGGCACACCCATGATTCCGCCGAGCACGAGGTTCGACGACCCCGCGACGCGATCGGCCAGTTCGCCGAGGTCCCCGGCCGGTACCCCACCACGGTCCGGATCGGCATCCAGGCTCACCTGGAGGAGAACCTCGAGCGGATCCGATCGAGCGCCCTCGTCGAGCGCACCCGCGGCCGCGCGGTCGAGCGCATCGGCGAGCCTGACGCTGTCGAGCGAGTGGACCGTGTCGGCCCAGCGCACGACCGACTTGACCTTGTTTCGCTGCAGGCGACCGATCATGTGCCAGCGCACCGACTCGTCGGCGCCCGGAGTCGACCGGAAGTCGGCCACCTTGGTGCCGGCCTCGGGTTCGCGCGACTCCCCGAACGCCCGGCAACCGAGATCGTAGAGAATCCGGACATCCGTCACCGGGTAGAACTTCGTCACCGGTAGCAGCGCCACCTCGGTGAGAGGGCGCCCGGCTTCCCGGCAGGCCGCGTCGAGTCTGGCGCGGACCGCCGTCAGCGCCGATGCGATTTCGTCGTGCCTACTCATCGGCCGTCAACTCGATCCCGTCACTCTTCCCCGGGTGGGTCCATCCAGATCACCGCTGCCAGGCGGCCCGTGGGCGCTCCCCGGCGGTGGCTGAACAATGTTGCATCCTCGATCGTGCACCGCGGATCCTCGGCGACACCCGAGACCCCGGCGGCCAGCAACTGCCGCCGCAAACCGGCTCGCAGATCGAGCCCCGGCGTGCCCTTGACCGTGCGAGTGGCGGTGCCGGGCAGGAACTTCTCGACATCGGCCTGCATCGCGGCCGGAACCTCGTACTGACGACCGCTCGCCGCGGGCCCGAGGAACGCGCCGATCCGCTCGGGCCGCGCGCCCTGCTCGATCATCGCGCCGATCACCTTGGGCACGATGCCGATCCGGGCTCCGATCCGACCGGCGTGCACGGCGGCGATGACACCGGCCTCGTCGTCGGACAGCAGGATCGGCACGCAGTCGGCGCTCAGCGTGACCAGGGCCAGACCGGGCACCGTGGTCACCAGCGCGTCGGTGGCGGGAACGGGACCGTCGACAGGACCGTCGACGACCGTGACGTTCCGGCTGTGGATCTGTTCCATCCACACCAAGCGCTCGAACGGCAGCCCGATGCCGTCGGCGAGCCGGCGGCGGTTCGTATCCACCGCAGCCGGATCGTCGCCGACGTGATCACCGAGATTGAACGACTCGTACGGCGCCGCGGACACACCACCGGCTCGGGTCGTCACGACCCGCCGGACCCGGACACCCGTCACGGAAACCCCGCTCAACGGCGCATGAAGGAAGGCACATCGACGTCGTCGTCTTCGCCTTCCTCGTTGCTGACCGGTACTGCACGGGAAGCACTGCCACCCAGCGGCGGCAGGGTCGACCCCGTGGGCGCGCCGACCGGCTCACGCGGAGCCGCCGGTGCCGCCGGTGCGGGCTCGGCGGGTGCCGCCGCGGCGCGCTCGGACTGCCCGACCTCGCCGGCCCGTCCTGCGCCGATGTTCCCGCGGCCGATGGCCGACTGGACCTCGAGCGGCCGCTTGGCCGGCGCTCCGCCGTCGAAACCCGCGGCGATCACGGTGACGCGAACCTCGTCGCCGAGCGAATCGTCGATCACCGTTCCGAAGATGATGTTCGCGTCGATGTGCGCGGCCTCCTGGACCAGCGACGCCGCCTCGTTGATCTCGAACAGACCCAGGTCCGAACCGCCGGCGATCGACAGCAGCACTCCGCGCGCGCCCTCCATCGACGCTTCCAGCAGCGGCGAGTTGATCGCGGTCTCGGCGGCCTTGATCGACCGGCCCTCCCCACGGGAGGAGCCGATGCCCATGAGCGCGCTTCCGGCGCCGGACATGACGCTCTTGACGTCGGCGAAGTCGACGTTGATCAGACCCGGCGTGGTGATCAGGTCGGTGATGCCCTGGACACCGTTGAGGAGTACCTCGTCGGCGCTGCGGAACGCGTCCATGAGGCTGACGGCGGCATCGCCCAGCTGCAGCAGCCGATCGTTGGGGATCACGATCAGGGTGTCGCAGGACTCACGCAGAGCGGAGATCCCGGACTCGGCCTGCGAACCGCGGCGCTTGCCCTCGAAGGAGAACGGCCGCGTGACGACACCGATGGTGAGGGCGCCGAGCTTGCGGGCGATGCTCGCGACGACCGGGGCACCACCGGTACCGGTGCCACCACCCTCGCCCGCGGTGACGAACACCATGTCGGCCCCCTTGAGGACCTCCTCGATCTCGTCCTTGTGATCCTCGGCGGCCTTGCGGCCGACCTCCGGGTCGGCGCCGGCGCCGAGACCACGGGTCAGTTCGCGACCCACGTCGAGCTTGACGTCGGCGTCGGACATGAGCAGCGCCTGCGCGTCGGTGTTGACCGCGATGAACTCGACTCCCTTGAGTCCCTGCTCGATCATGCGGTTGACCGCGTTGACGCCGCCGCCGCCGATACCGACGACCTTGATTACGGCGAGGTAGTTGTGCGGGGGCGTCATGGGCTCTCGCCTTCCGTGAGTGGATTTCGCGCTCGTACTAGGGGTGAGTATGGAAAACCCTCAACCTCAACCACAGGGTTAAGGTTATGTCAAGTAGTCCCTTGGGGCGAAACGCTATGCAGTGCCACAGCGATCCGCCAGCAGGCGCGCCGACACGCGCCAAGTTTTTGCGGGGCACGGAGCCCCCGATCCGCTCGTGGCGTGAGCCTCCGGATCGCCCATCACTTTACTGTGGGCAGTTCGGGACTCGACACATCGAAGATCCGACCGGGCTGTGTCAACAGTGCGGAGACCACTGCCGACTTCCTCTCGGAATCGTCGACACCGCCCCACACCACGACACGGCCGTCCACCAGAGTAACCGAGACACTCGAAATCGTCGGTGCGGCAACCTCGGACACCTGGACCCGGACCGCCTCCGGCAGCGACCCGAGCACCTCCAGCGCAGCCTGGGTGGCGTGGTCGGCCTCGGTCGGTGTCGGCGTGACGAGTCGCACCACACCGAACGGCGGCGGCTCGACGGCGTAGTCCACCCCGGTGGCGTCCATCAGATGCGTTCCGTCCGGGGAATCGAAGAACACCACCGGAATCCGTTCGCGGACGGTCACCCGCACGGTCGACGGATATTCGCGCTGCACCCGCGCTTCCGCGACCCGGGGTATCCCCGCGACACGCTTGGCCGCTGCCGCGGTGTCGACCCGCAGCAGTGGAGTCCCGTCCGCGATCCTCGCGACCGGCAGGACCTCCTCCGCGGTGAGGAACCCGTCACCGACGTACTCGACCTGACGGACCGACATCATCGGGCTGAACCACAGCGCGGCGCCGAGGCCGCCGAGCACGACCACCACGGCGGTCGCGATCAGGAAAACCTTGCGCCGCAACGACCGGGCGCGCGCCCGCTCCTCCGAACCGCGAGCGGTCTTCGCCTCCGACTCCGGTCCGTTCCCGTCGCGCCGACCGGACGACGTCGCCTGGCGCGGCGAACTCCGGCGCGTGCGATCGCCGCGCGACCGGCGCGCATCGGGCCGGCCGCTGCGGGGTCGACCCCGACGATCGGCCGTCACTGCGGCTCCGAACCCGATCCCGCCGAACGACCACCGTGGTTGGGCCGCGACCGCAGTGCATCGAGTATCGGCCCACCGAGCATCGTCACGTCGCCCGCACCCATCGTGATCAGGACGTCGCCGGGCTCGACGAGTCCGGCGACCTGACGCGGCACCTGGGACCGATCGGGCTGATAGTGAACAGGTTTCGTGAGCGCCTGCGCGACCAGCGCGCCGCTCACTCCGGGGATCGGCTCCTCGCGCGCGCCGTACACGTCGAGCACCACGACCTCGTCCGCCAGGTCGAGCGCCTCGCCGAACTCCTGCGCGAACGTCACTGTCCGCGAGTACAGATGCGGCTGGAACACCACGACGACACGGCCCTGCCGGCCGTCGTTGTCGACGAGTTCCCGCGCGGCGCCGAGCACCGCCCGGACCTCGGTCGGATGATGCGCGTAGTCGTCGAACACCCGGACCCCGCGCTCGCGGCCGGTGAGCTGGAACCGGCGGTGGACCCCACCGAACCCGGCCAGCCCCTCGAGCAGTTCGTCCACCGACGCGCCGGCGTCCACGCCCGCGAGCAACGCGGCAAGCGCGTTGAGCGCCATGTGCTTTCCGGGCACGCCCAACCGCAACGTGCGCGGCTCGACCTCGCCGGCGAAGCGGATGTGCGCCACTCCCCCGACGTCACGCGCCTCCCAGGACAGCAACTCCACACCCACCGGAACCGGACCGGCGGACGCGGCGGCCTCCGCCGTGCCGTAGCCGACGACCCGTACCGCGCTGCCGGACTCCACCGTTCGCCGCGCGAGCGCAGCCGACCCCGGATCGTCGAGGCACGCCACGAGCAGGCCGTCCGGAGCGATCCGCGCGACGAAGTCGTCGAAGACCTGGACGTACGCCTCACTGCTACCGAAGAAGTCGAGATGGTCCGCCTCGATGTTGGTGACCACCACGACGTCCGGGTCGTACTGGAGCAGCGAGCCGTCGCTCTCGTCGGCCTCCGCGACGAAGACCTCACCCGAGCCGTGATGGGCGTTGGTACCGGCCTCGTTCAGTTCGCCGCCGACCGCGAAGGACGGGTCGAATCCACAGTGCTGCAACGCGACCACGAGCATCGAGGTCGTCGAGGTCTTGCCGTGCGTGCCCGACACCAGGAGCGTGCGATGCCCGCGCATCAGCGACGCCAGGACCGCGGGGCGCAGGATCACCGGAATGCCGCGCTTCGCGGCCTCGACGAGCTCCGGATTGTCCTTCGGGATCGCGGCGTGCGTGGTGACGACGGCCGTCGGGCCACCCGGCAGCAGATCGAGGGCGCTCGCATCGTGGCCGATGCGGACGACAGCGCCGCGAGCACGCAGCGCGAGCACGCCGCGGCTCTCCTTGGCGTCCGAGCCGGACACCTGCCCACCCCGGGAGAGCAGGATCCGCGCGATGCCGGACATTCCGGCACCTCCGATGCCGACCATGTGTACCCGCTCGAGACCCGCGGGTAGCTGCTCGTTCATCGGTTTCCCCTTGCTACATCGACAACGATCTGTGCGACGGTCGCCGCCGCACTGCGGTGGCCGGCACCGGCCGCGCTGCGGCCCATCTCCTCGAGCCGTGCGCGGTCGGCGAGCAACGGCACCACGGTCTCCGACACGTAGTGCGGCGTCAACTCCGCATCCGGAACGATCATCCCACCTCCGGCAGCGACGACGGGCCGGGCATTGAGTTCCTGCTCGCCGTTTCCATGTGGCAACGGCACGTACACGGCGGGGAGGCCGACGGCCGAGACCTCGGCGACGGTCATGGCGCCCGAACGACAGATCACCGCGTCGGCGGCGGAGTACGCCAGGTCCATGCGCGTCAGGTACGGCACCGCCACGTACGGCGCCTCCGGATGCGACTCGACTTCCACGGAGTTCTTGGGGCCGTAGGCGTGCAACACGGAGATACCGGCCGCCGCGAGCTGCGGGGCGGCACCGGCGACGGCCTCGTTGAGCGACCGGGCGCCCTGCGATCCGCCGAACACCAACAGCACCGGACCGTCCGCCGGCAGACCGAAGTGCTCACGCGCCTGCGCGCGCAGGGCCGCCCGATCGAGTCCGGTGATGGACGAGCGAACCGGGATTCCGACGATCTCGGCATCCGCGGTGCCGCGCGCGGCCACCCCGGAACCGGCGACCGCGGCCAGGACGCGACGGGCACGACGGGCACCGATCTTGTTCGCGATACCCGCACTGGCGTTGGCCTCGTGGATCACGATCGGGATCTTCCGGCGGCGGCGCAGCAGACCCGAACCGGCAGCAAGATACGCGGGCAGCGCGACATAGCCGCCGAAGCCCACGACGACGTCCGCGTCGGTACGGTCGAGCACCGCGCGCGTGGCGGCCACCGACCGCCGAATCCGGCCGGGTAGCCGGAACAAATCCATCGTGGGCTTGCGGGGCAACGGAACCGGCGGGATCAGCTCGAGCGGATACCCCCGATCGGGGACCAGGGTGGTCTCGAGGCCTCGCTCGGTCCCGAGCGCCGTCACCACGGCGGACGGATCGAGCGCACGGATCGCGTCCGCGACAGCCATTGCCGGCTCGATGTGCCCGGCCGTCCCGCCGCCGGCCACCACCACGGACAGGCCTGTCTTGTCGCCGCTCACCTACGCGTTCCTCGCTCTCCTGGACGGGGATCGCGCGAAGTGCCCGCGCGGTCCCGATCCCTCATGGGGCCGTGGCCCCGCTTCTCGTTGTTCCGTCGACCGTCGTCGGTCGGCCGGCGTCGGGGTTGGTCGTGCCGAAGAGCACGGGTGTCCTTGGCGCCCGGGCGTTCTCCGCGGGCGGGCTGCACCTTCCGGTTCTCCGTGCGGCGCACGACGGCCGCCCCGCGCGGGCGCGGCGGGATGTACGCCGCCGGCTTGGGCAGCCGCAGCAGTCGAGACATCCGTCCGTCCTGCCCGCTGTGCAGCGCGGCGACCGCCTCCGGCTCGTGTCTCGCCGCGTTCGCGACCAGACCGAACATCAACAGTGTCGTCGCCGTCGAGGTGCCACCCGCCGACACCAGCGGCAACTGCAGACCGGTGACCGGCAGGATGCCGACGACGTAACCGATGTTGATGAACGCCTGACCGGTGATCCACGCGGTCGCGGTCGCGCTCAGCAACTGCAGGAACGGGTCCGCCGAGCGCCGCGCGATGCGCAGACCGGTGTACACGAACAGCGCGAACAACCCGATCACCGCGCCCGCCCCGATGAATCCCAGTTCCTCGCCGATGATCGCGAAGATGAAGTCGTTGTGGGCGTTGGGCAGATAACTCCACTTGGCCCGGCTCTGGCCGAGCCCCTCACCGAACAGGCCACCGTCCGCGAGCGCATACTTCGCCTGCCGCGCCTGGTAACCCGCGCCCTGAGCGTCGTCACCCGGGTTCAGGAACGACTGGACGCGCGCGGACCGGTATCCCGCAGTCAGCGCGAGGGTTACGGCCGCCGCACCGCCCGCCAGGAGCACGGTGAGGAAGATCTTCAGCGGAAGGCCCGAGAACCAGAGCAGCGCCAGCAGGATGATCGCGAGCGAGATGGTGGTTCCGAGGTCGGGCTGCAGCACGATCAGGACGAAGACCAGCAGCGCCGCGGGCACCAGCGGGATCAACATCTCCTTGAGCGATGCACCCTCCCGCCGCCGCGTGGCGAGCAGGTGCGCGCCCCACACCGCGAACGCGATCTTCGCGAGTTCGGAGGGCTGCAACGAGATCGGACCGATCACGAACCAACCGCGGGTTCCCTGCGACTTCGTACCGATGCCGGGAATCAACACCAGCACCAGCATCGCGACCGTCACACCGAACGCCGGCAGCGACCACGTACGCATCACCCGGATCGGGATCAGCAGCGCGATGTAGAAGATCACCAGACCCAGCGTCGCGAAGATCAGCTGTGAGACGAACTTTCCGTACGCGGACCCGTCCCGCGCCACCGACTCGACACTCGACGACGACAGCACCATCACCAGCCCGAGCACCGTCAACAGGACCGCGATGGTGACGACGAGATGAAACGACGTCAGCGGACGAGCCAGCCACGCCCCGATCCGGGTGCGCGGCGCGCGCTCGGGGGCTCCTGTCATCCGCTGGTCCCGGACTCCGGCTCGATGTCGGCCAACGCCGTGACCGCTGCGGCGAAGCTGCGCCCGCGGTGTCCGTACGAGTCGAACATGTCGAGCGACGCGGCAGCAGGTGCCAGCAGCACGGTGTCGCCGGGAGCAGCCAGGGCCGTGGCGGCGCGCACGGCCTCCGCCATCACGGTGTCCGCGTCGGCCGCGGGAAGATCGAGGTGGAGCACGTCCGCTCCGGCGATCGGTTCGACCACGGACCCATCGTCTCCCGCGCGCACGTGAACGACCGGGACCTCGGGGGCGTGTCGCGCGAGCGCCTCGGCGATCTGATCGGCGTCACGGCCGATGAGCACCGCACCGGCCAGTCGGTCCGCGACGTCGGCGACCAGGTCGTCGATGCGAGCCCCCTTGAGCAGGCCGCCGGCGATCCACACCACCGAGTCGTGCGCGACGATCGACGACCGCGCCGCATGCGGATTGGTCGCCTTGGAATCGTCGATGAACGTGATGTCGGTGAGCCGACGGACGACCTCCGCCCGGTGCGGTCCCACCCGATGAGCCCGCAGCCCCGCATCCACCGCTGCCGGGGAGACGCCGATCGCGCGGGCCAGCGCGGCCGCCGCCAGCGCGTCGCACAGTCCGGCCGGCCCCGGCGGGCTGATCTCGTCGGCCGCGACGAGGGGAACCGAATCCGCGAACGCCCGGTCGATCAGCATCCCGCCGCGAACGCCCAACTCCCCGACGTCGGGCGCATCGAGCCGGAAGCCGACGGTGTGCCCGTCACGCGGCCGCTCGACCAGCGTGGCGGCGACCGCGTCGTCGAGGCCGACGACGGCGACGCCACCGGTGAGGGCCTGCGCCTTGGCGTCCGCGTAGCCCTCCATGCCGCCGTGCCAGTCGAGATGATCCTCGGCGATGTTGAGTACGACGCCGGCTGTCGGGCGCACGGACGGCGCCCAGTGCAGCTGGAACGACGACAGCTCGACGGCGAGGACGTCGACGCGGGGCTCCTGCGCACGCAGTGCGTCGAGCACCGGCAGGCCGATGTTGCCGCACGCCGCCGACGACATGTCCGCGGCCTCGAGGATCGAGTGCAGCATCGACGTCGTCGTGGTCTTGCCGTTGGTGCCGGTCACGACCAGCCACTGTCGCGGCGGACCGTACACCCCGGCCCGGTCGACATGCCACGTGAACTCGATGTCGCCCCAGATCGGGATGCCGGCGGCCGTGGCCGCCGCGAGAACCGGCGCGTCCGGCCGGAACCCCGGACTGGTGACGACGAGGACGAACTCGGCGACGCGCGCCGGGTCGGCGACCAGGTCGTCGAGCGGCACCGTCTCGGCACCGAGCTCGGCGCAACGGGCGAGGGCGTCCACGTTGGTGTCGGTCACCGTCACCCGGGCACCGAGGTCGTGCAGCGGAGCTATCACCGCGCGGCCGGAGATGCCGGCGCCGGTCACGAGGACGCTCGCGCCGCGCAGTCGGTCCAGATCTCCCGCGTCGACTCCCGCGCCGTGTCCGGTCCCGTCGAGCTGCATCCGTCAGTCCCCGATCGCCGCGAGATATTCGCTGTAGAACAGTGCGAGGCCGATCGCGGACGCGATCGCGGCCAGCAACCAGAATCTGATGATCACCTGGGTCTCGGCCCAGCCGCCCAGTTCGAAGTGGTGGTGGAACGGCGCCATCCGGAACACCCGCCGTCGGCTCGATCGGAACACCGCCACCTGGATGACCACCGACGCCGCCTCGGCCACGAACAGGGCGCCGATGACGACCATGAGCAGCTCGGTGCGGGTGGTGATGGACAGGCCGGCCAGCATGCCGCCCAGCGCGAGCGAACCGGTGTCGCCCATGAAGATCTTCGCCGGCGCCGCGTTCCACCACAGGAAGCCGATGCATGCCGCGGCTCCGGCGGCACACAGCAACGCCAGGTCCAGCGGATCACGGACGTCGTAGCAGCCCTTCGACGGACCGAGGCTGCCCGGCCCGTCGACGCAGGCGTTCCGGTACTGCCAGAACGTGATGATCACGTACGCGCCGAGCACGAGGCTCATCGAACCGGCCGCCAGACCGTCGAGGCCGTCGGTGAGGTTCACCGCGTTCGACCACGCGCTCACCAGCAGGTAGCAGAACAGGATGAAGACGATCGATCCCATGCTGACAGTGGCGATGTCGCGCACGTACGACAGGTGCACGCTGCCCGGGGTCAGACCGCTGCCGCCGCGGAACTGCAGCGCCAGGATGCCGAACACGACCGCCGCCACCAACTGGCCGACGAGCTTGGCCGTCTTGTTCAGACCGAGGTTGCGCTGCTTGCGGATCTTGATGAAGTCGTCGAGGAACCCGACGCCACCGAGCGCGGTGGTCAGACCGAGCACCAACAGGCCCGACGCGGTCGGCCCCTCAGCGTCGTAGCCGATGCCGATGAGATGCGAGCCCCAGTAGCCGGCCCAGATTCCCGCGAGGATCGCGACGCCGCCCATCGTGGGGGTACCACGCTTGGCCTGATGGCTCGCCGGGCCTTCGACCCGGATCTCCTGCCCGAAGCCCTGCCGCGAGAAGACCTTGATCAGGACCGGCGTCAGCAGGATGGACACCGCGAGGGCGATGCCCGCGGCGAAGAGGATCTGCCTCACTGCGGCGCCTCCGAATCGGTGATCTGCGCGGCGTCGGTGGTCGGCGCGTCGAGAACCGCGTCCGCGACCTCCCACAGTCCGATCGACTGCGAAGCCTTCACCAGTACGAGATCACCGGCCTCCAGTTCCTGCTCCAGCAGCGCGATCGCACTCGCACCGTCGGGCACGTGGACCGCCTCGTCACCCCAAGAACCTTCCATCACCGCTCCCTGGTACATCGCGCGGACGGGCCGACCGGCTCCGACGAGGATCAGCTTGGTCACGTCCAGGCGCACCGCGAACCGTCCGATCGCGTCGTGCTCGACCACTGATTCTGGTCCGAGTTCCGCCATTTCGCCGAGGACTGCCCAACTCCGGCGTGCCGGACCACGACCGGACCGGGCCATCGACACGAGCGCCTTGATCGCCGCACGCATCGAATCCGGGTTCGCGTTGTACGAGTCGTTGACGACGGTGACGCCGTCGGCCCGATCGCGGACCTCCATCCGACGCGCCGAGACCGGCCCGGCGGAACCGAGCGCCGCCGCGACCTGGTCGAGCGTCGCCCCGCACTCGAGCGCGACGGCGGCCGCCGCGAGCGCGTTGCCGACCTGGTGTTCGCCGTGCACCGCGAGCGTGACCGGGATGCTGCCGGCCGGGGCGGTCAGGGTGAAACTGGCGCGCGCCTGATCGTCGAGGCGGACGTCGGTCGCGCGGACATCGGCGGTGCCGGACTGGCCCACCAGCACGACGCGTGCCCGGGTCCGCTGCGCCATCGCCGCGACCAGCGGATCGTCGGCGTTGAGCACCGCGACACCCCCCTCGGCGGCGGTCGGCAGCGACGCCGGCAGCTCGCCCTTGGTGTCGGCGATCGCCTCGCGGGAACCGAACTCGCCGAGGTGCGCCGTGCCCACATTGAGGACCACACCGATGCGCGGCGGGGCGGACTTCGCGAGCGCCGCGATGTGCCCGCGTCCGCGGGCGGACATCTCCAGGACCAGGAAACGGGTGTCGGCGTCGGCCCGCAGCGCCGTCCAGGGATGCCCGAGCTCGTTGTTGAACGAACCGGGCGGGGCCACGACGGACCCGAGCGGCGAGAGAACTGCCGCCAGCAGGTCCTTCGTGGAGGTCTTGCCGGACGAACCGGTCACCCCGACGACGGTCAGGTCCGAGTCGGCGGTGAGCCGGTCGATGCTCGCGCGCGCCAGCTTCGCGAGCGCCTCGAGCACCGCCGCGCCGGAGCCGTCGGTGTCGTGTTCGAGGGCCAACGCGCCGTTGTCCGACGCGCCGAGCGGCTCGACCACGATCGCCGGGACACCGACCGGGCGGGCCGCGAGCACGGCCGCCGCGCCCGCCGCCACCGCAGCGGCCGCGTGGTCGTGCCCGTCGGTCGTCGCGCCCGGCAGCGCCAGGAACAGCCCACCCGGTGTGACCTTGCGGGAATCGAACTCCACCGTTCCCGAAACGGTGGCCGACGGATCGTCGACATCGTGGAGCGTCCCGCCGACCGCCTGTGCGATCTGGGCGAGCGTCATCGGGATCATGCGTTTCCTCCGTGTGCGGGGTCTTCGGAGGCGATCCGATCGATCGCCTCTCCCAGAACCTCGCGGTCGTCGAATGGGTACTTCACCCCGTGGATCTCCTGGCCGATCTCGTGGCCCTTGCCGGCCACGAGGACCACGTCGCCGGAGCGGGCCCAGCGGACCGCGGCGGCGATGGCCTCACCGCGGTCTCCGATCTCGAGCACCTCACCCCGCTCGGCCGCCGGAACCGACAGCGCGCCCTCCGTCAGCGCGGCCCGGATGGTGGCCGGATCCTCGGTGCGCGGATTGTCGTCGGTGATCACCAACAGGTCCGCGCCGCGGGCCCCGGCCTCGCCCATCAAGGCCCGCTTGCCGGTGTCGCGGTCGCCGCCGGCGCCGACGACGACCGCGATCCGGCCGTCGGTCTGCCCCCGCAATGTCGCGATCACGGCCTCGACCGCAGCGGGCTTGTGGGCGTAGTCGACGACGGCCAGGAAGTCCTGCCCGCGCTCGACCCGCTGCACACGGCCGGGCACGTCGACCCCGCCGATTCCGGCGATCGCCGCGTCGACGTCCGCGCCCGCCGCCGCGCAGACCGCCACGGCTAGCACCGCGTTCGCGACGTTGTACTGCCCGGGCAGACGCAGCGACACCGAGTGCGTCGTCCCGTCCGGCCCGGTGAGCGTGAAGACCTGGCTACCCGACGGCACCGCCTCGGCCTGCCCCGCGGTCCAGTCACCTGGTCCGCTGGTGGCGACCGTGGCGACGGCGCCGGGAAGGTTCGGGTGCGCGCGGCGGGCGATGTCCGCCATCCGCGCCCCCCACTCGTCGTCGGTGCAGATCACCGCGCGCTCCGCACGGACCGTCGAATCCGCCGCGAAGAGGCGGCTCTTCGCCGTGAAGTAGTCGTCGAAGTCGCGGTGGAAGTCGAGATGGTCCTGGGACAGGTTGGTGAACGCACCGATCGAGAACCGAACGCCGTCGACCCGGCCGAGAGCCAGCGCATGACTCGACACCTCCATCACCACGGTGTCGATCCCCCGCTCGAGCATCGCCGCGAACAGGGCGTGCAACTGCGGCGCCTCCGGCGTGGTGAGCGCGCTCGGCACCCGGTCCCCCGCGACACGGGTCTCGATCGTGCCGACCAACCCGATGCTGCGACCGGCCGCCGCGAGGCCCGACTCGATCAGATATGCCGTCGTCGTCTTGCCCGAGGTTCCGGTGATCCCGACGACCTGCATCTGCTCCGACGGATGGCCGTAGATCGTGGCCGAGACCTCGCCGAGCACCCGCCGTGGTTCGGGGTGCACCAGCACCGGCAACGCGGGGACGTCGGTGGACTCATGGAACTGTCGGGCAACGAGCGTGAGACCGGCGTCGTCGGTGAACACCGCCACCGCGCCGGCCTCGACGGCCGACCCCACGAACTCGGCGCCGTGAGCACGCGCCCCCGGGAGCGCGGCGAACAGATCGCCCGCCAGCACCGACTGCGCCCGCAACTCGACGCCGGTGACCGTGGTCGGCACAGCCGCGTCCCGGTCCACTCGATCGGATCCGAGCCATTCGATCCGGGCACCGACCTTGTCGGCCAGGTCTTCCAGGTCGGTCCGGGGCGGGTTCGTCGGGCGAAGACCGCTCCCCGGCGCCGCACCCGGCATGGATGGCTGCGGACTCGGATGCACAGGCAGTGGGTCCTCTCGGAATCGAATTTCGGTTCGGGGTTCGTTCGGTCGTGTCCATCCTTGCGGACGGAGACCGACGTGTCAGATTACCGGCGGCGGCGCCACGGGCACGACCCACCATGTTCGGTACACACCGGTTACGTGGGAATCGTCACCCCGACGGGCGGGACGCGGCCCGGACGGTGTCAATCGGCCTGCAACACCAGCCGCCGACCCGGGTCCGGTGACAGCGGAACGCTGTCCCGCTGCAGGAGCCACGACGCGATGTTGTGGAACAGCGGCGCGGCCGACTGTCCCCCGCCGCCGTCGATACCGCGGACGGGCGCGTCGAGCATGATCCCGATGACATAACGCGGATCATCCGAGGGCGCGATGCCCGCGAAGGTGATCCAGTAGTTGGAGTTCGAGTAGCACCCGCAGGCAGGGTCGACCTGCTGCGCGGTACCGGTCTTGCCACTGATCTGGTAGCCGTCGACGCCCGCCTGCGGCCCGGTGCCCTGCTGGTAGCCCATCGGGTCCTTCTGGGTGACCGACCGGAACATGTCACGAGTGGTACGCGCAGTCTGCTCACTTACCACCCGCACCGGTTCGGGGCGTTCGGTCTCGATCCGGGAGCCGTCCGGCGCGAGGGTCGACTTGACGATCCGTGGAGCGATCCGCTCGCCGTCGTTGGCGATCGCCTGGTACATGCCGGTCATCTGCAGAAGCGTCATCGACAGCCCCTGGCCGATCGGCAGGTTGGCGAACGTACCGCCGGACCAGTCGTCGAGGTCCGGGACGTTGCCGGCGCTCTCGCCCGGCAAGCCGACGTCGGTGCGCTGGCCGAGTCCGAACTTGTGCAGCATCTCGGCGTAGCGCTCCTCCCCGACCCGCTCGGCGAGCATCAGCGTGCCCACGTTCGACGACTTACCGAAGACGCCGGTCGAGGTGTAGGGCGCGACGCCGTGCGCCCACGCGTCCTTGACCGAGACACCGGCCATCTGGATCGAACCGGGGACCTGGAGCACTTCCTCGGGGGTGGTCAGCCCGTACTCGATCGCCGCGGCCGCGGTCACGATCTTGTTGACCGATCCCGGCTCGAACGGCGAACTCACGGGCAGGTTGCCCATCTGGGCGGTGCGCGGGTTGTTCCCGACGCCGATGGCCGGGTTGAACGTGCCGTCGTTGGTCATCGCGAGGACTTCGGACGTCTTCGCGTCGAGCACCACCACGGATGCGTTCTTCGCACCCGACAGGTCCTTGGCCTGCTGCGTCTGCTGCTGCACGTAGTACTGCAGGTCGGAGTCGATGGTGAGTTCCACGTTGGATCCGTCCACCGCGGGCTGCAGATCTCGTCGACTGCCGGGGATGACCGCACCGTCGGACCCGCGGTCGTGCGTCTCGGAACCGTCGTTGCCGGCAAGCGTCGAATCCATCGACTCCTCGAGCCCGAGCAGTCCGTGTCCGTCCCACCCGGTTGCACCGACGATGTTCGCCGCTAGCGAACCACCCGGGTACTCGCGAATGTCCTGCCGCTCGAGTCCCACTTCCTCGAACTCGTCGGCGATGTCCGCCGCCACCGCGGGATCGACACTGCGGGCCAGGTAGACGAACGTCTCGTTGCTGCGCAGCTTGTCGAGCAGTTCGCTCTCCGAGACCGTGTCGCCGAGCCGCTCGTGAATCCCCTTCGCGATCTCCTTCAGCCGGGTGTCCGGATCGGGAGCGGTCTCGCCGGTCTCGTCCTTGGCACGCTCCTCCTCCATCCGCTTGCGCTCACGCACCGGCTGGAACGTCAGCGCCTTGGCATCGAGGGTGTAGGCCAGCTTGTTGCCGTTCCGGTCGAGGATCGCACCCCGAACCGCCGGGAGGGTGACGGTCGTCGTGCGCTGATTCGCGGCCTCCGCCGACAACCGGGGCGCGTCGATCCCCTGGACCCACAGCAACTGCACCGCCACGACCCCGAGTGCAATGAGCATCGTCGCGCGGCCGTACTTGAGACGGAACCCGAAGGAATCGGTGCGCCTCGCGGCGGGCTTACGCCCCCGCGATCTCCGCGGCGGTGCGGGCCGACGCGGACGTGAGGCGGGAGTGCGTCCACCCACCGACGTCACTGCCGAGCACCCGCCGGGGGTTGAGTGATCACCGTCACAGGCGTCAATTGTTCACCGCGAGCCTGGATCCGGCCGTCGTTGACGGGCGGCGGCGTGGCGGCGGGAGGCGCGGTCGTGGGGGCAGGCGGCGTCGCCCGAGGCGCCGCCGGCTCGGCCACGGGCGGCGGCGTCCGGTCCAGCGGAGCGACCGGCTTACCCTCGGCGGGCTTCGGAGTGCCGATCACCTCGACACTGCCGTCGGTGGACACGACCAGTCGCGCTGGATCCTTCACCGGGATCAGCCCCTGCTCGGCAGCCTTCTCCGCGAGCACCGGCGCCGAGTTGCCCGCCGCGACGTCACGCTGGAGCGCCGCCGTCCGCTCGCGCAGGCCCTGGTTGTGAGCGCGCGCGTCCGCGAGCTGGTACGAATCCTCGGCGGACCGTGTCGTCAACAGCAGAGTCGTCGCGAGACCGAGACACAGCAGGCCGATGATGGTGGCCACGAACGGGATCCGGGCCACGATCGCGCGCGGCGACGACGGAGTCGACGCCGTCGAGGTCGGCCGGGCACCGCCCACGACGGATGCCCGCTGCTGCCGGCGCTCGTATGCCTTCTGCGCCGCACTGGACCGCCGGACACGCGCGGACCCGATACCGGTGGACGTCATCCGAACCGTCATGTCAGTCACGCTCCAGCCCTCCTGGCGATTCGTTCCGCTGCCCGCAGACGCACGGGCGCTGCTCTCGGGTTGTCTTCGATCTCCTGTTCGGACGCACGTTCCGCTCCTCGCGTGAGGATCCGGAACTCCGGCCCCATACCCGGCAGTTCCACCGGGAGGCCTTCAGGCGTCTTCGACTTCGACAGTGGCGTCAGCTCCTGCTTGACCACTCGGTCCTCGAGCGACTGGTACGACATGAACACGACCCGACCGCCGACCGCCAACGCGTCGAGGGCAGCGGGGATCGCGGCTCGCAGCGAATCGAGCTCGCCGTTGACCTCTACCCGAAGTGCCTGGAAGGTGCGCTTCGCGGGATGGCCACCCGTGCGGCGCGTAGCTGCCGGGATGGCGTCGTAGATGAGCTCGACCAGCGCGGCGCTGGTGGTGAACGGCTGCTTCTGACGACGGCGTACCACCTCGGAGGCGATCCGCCCCGCGAAGCGCTCCTCGCCGTACGTGCTCAGGATGCGCGCCAGCTCGCCGTGACTGTAGGTATTGAGCACCTCGGCCGCGGTGATCCCCGTCGTGGGGTTCATCCGCATGTCCAACGGCGCGTCGACCGAGTAGGCGAATCCGCGCTCGGCCTCGTCCAACTGCATCGACGAGACACCCAGATCGAACAGGATGCCGTGCACCGTGCCGATCGGGTCCAGGCCGGCCTCCTCGAGCGCGTGGACGATGCCGTCGTAGCGCGTGTGCACGAAGGTGGTGCGGCCCGCATAGGGGGCCAGGCGCTCGGACGCGATACGGAGCGCCTCGGGGTCACGATCGAGCCCGATGAGATGCAGGCCGGGATAGGTCCGCAGGAAATGCTCGGAGTGCCCACCCAGACCGAGTGTCGCGTCGATCATGACCGCGCCCTCGCCGAGGGGGTTGTGGGCTGTGAGTGCCGGCCCGAGAAGGTCGTCCGCGCGGTGCAGCAGCACCGGGACATGACCGAACTCGCCGGGGACGGACCGGGTGTCGTCCTCGCCGTCGACCATGGTTCCTCCGGCTCCTGCTCGATGCTGTGGGGCTTGCACGTGGTTGGGGGTCCGAAGAGGTGGTTCGGCGGGCTGTCGTCGACTGATGCGCTGCAACGAAACTCGCGAACGTCACTCTCCGGGAGAGCGAATGCCTCGAGGTCCCTGTCCGATCGAGGAACCTGGCGCTGGGGAAGTGCGTCAGGGTCCCGGCGGTGAACCTGGCGCTGGGGAAGTGCGTCAGGGTCACACTCGGGCAGAGGCCTCGCGGCACTCGCCTGTGGCGTCGGTGGGCTAGAAGATCCCCTCGAGCGCCTCGTCTCTGGCTTGTGAGTAGCTTTCCTCGTGCTCCGCGACGTAGGACTCCCATGCCTGGGCGTCCCAAATCTCGAGGAAGTCGACCGATCCGATCACCACGCAGTCCTTCGACAACCCCGCATAGCGACGATGGTCGGAAGACAACGTGATCCGTCCCTGGGCATCGGGATGCTGCTCGTCGGTTCCCGATGCAAGCGCACGCACGAATGCGCGAGCCTGCGGATTGCTTCGGGAAGCCGCTGACGCACGACGCGCAAGCGCGGTGAACTCCTCACGGGGGTACACCGCAAGGCTGTGGTCCTGCCCTTTAGTGACCATCAACCCTCCCGCCAACGCGTCCCGGAACTTCGCAGGCAACGTGAGTCGCCCCTTGTCGTCGAGCTTCGGCGTATAGGTACCGAGAAACATCTCGACACCTCCCGCCGGGGCCCTGTGGCGAACGTGTGGTCGATACCGGCCGGTATCGCCCTGCATTCTGGCGGGTCACTCACGCGATCCGCTGCGCACCACATTACCCCACTTTCCTCCACTTTCAATCCGATCGGGGGGCCGATTTGACATCTGCGCGCGAATAACCGCAGATCACCGGGCATGGCTCGAAGTGGGGCGTTTCCGCCCACGTGATCGCAAACACGAGAGCCTCCCCGGCCCCGACGGAGGGCCCGCACTCGGCCGGCCGAGAAAACCCCAGTTCAACGCTCCGCCTCCCTGCGATAGCAGAACCTCGGATCGAACCCACCGGCGGCAGGAGCAGGCAGTGGGGACATGTGGGGGCAACGTGTGGGGAACTGTGGGTGAGGCGGGAGGGATCGGCCACGGACCCACACGGACCGACACGGCCACCGCGGACGCGCCGACCGCACGAAAAACGGCGATGGCGCGACCTTTGCGGTCGCGCCATCGCCGTTTCGAGAGCCTGGGCGTTTCTGACGCCGGAAGCTACTCCTGTTCGAATCTCCTGCGGAAGCGATCCTCCATCCGGGACGAGAATCCGCCGCCGGACTTCTTGCCTCCATGAGGCTTACGCGGATGCGATCCTCGCGCACCCGGCCCTTCACCGGACGGGTCGTCCCCGTCGGGTACCGCTGCCAGATGCCCCTTCCCTCCACCGAACAGGAAGAGCACACCGGCACCGAACATAACGACGAACCCGATCACACTGACGATCGGGAATCCGCCCAACCACAACACATCCAGAGCCACGCCCGCGATGAGCAGGACGAGACCCAACGCAAAGAGGGCCACCGCCTGCAATCGACGTTTTCCAGCGGGGGCACGCATTCGCCCGCCCCTCACCGTGGACGCGAACTTGGGATCCTCGGCGTAGAGAGCGCTCTCGATCTGATCGAGCATGCGCTGCTCGTGCTCGGAGAGTGGCACGGTACCTCCCCCGGCACTAAGAGTTGGCACCTCGCCGCGGTGCGGAGAGGTGGGTAACGGACTAGCGGTTACCTGAATTCAATAATACGAGGAGAGTCCTCCTCTGACCACCTACTCCGTCGACGAGTTCCCACCGAATCGGCGACAATCCGGTATGCCCCACCAGAAGGGCCCGTGAACGTGTCCGGAATCACCGCATCCACGCTACGCCGAGAGCCCGGAAACAGCGCCCCGATTCGTCGCCCCGAGGCGATCCTCGACCGCAGTGAGGAACCTCCCCACCTCGAAATAGAACGCATCCGCATCCACATCCGTCACGGTTCGCGTCACACCGGCTTCGATCGAGGCCCGGAGCGCGGAATGCTGGGCGAAGTAGTCGGCCCACTCCACGAAATCCGGTGCCGCCCGCGCCATGAGGACCCAAGCGCTCCGGGACCGAGGCCGCCTCGCCCGACCGGAGTTCGCCGCCCCTTCCACCCCGGCGAGGACCGCAGCAGCACCACGGAGTGCCCCGAGGTACGCACAACGGAATCGTTCCGCAGCCTGGACCGCACCCGCCGCCTCCGACAGCAGACCGTCCGCGCGACGCAACAACGCGACCGCAGACATCGGAGCCGACACCGGCCCCGCCGGCCCGACCGGTGAACCCGACACGGCAGGACGCCCGGACGATCCACAACCGGTCGTCGCGATCCTCGACCGCCCGGACATCGACCGCCGCTTCGGCACCGCCTCGCGCTCGACCACCTCTTCGGCATCCGCAGCTCCGACAGCACCGACAGCACCGACACCCCGCGCAACTTCAGGCACGACCTTCGACATGACTTCGAGCACCTCCCAACGCTCCGAAGTTCGGGACCGCCGATCCGGTGATGTTCGCTTCCCTCGAACATCACCGGATCGGCCATATCGAACATGCGTTCGACCTATTCAATATAACTGGCCCCACCGACATGTCGTCAAGAGAGAAGGGTGAGCCCGCGCATGGATGCGAGCACCGGCGAGAGCCCCGACACGAATCCGGAGTCCGCTCCGGTCGTCGTGGACCTGTCGGTATCCGACATGCGTGCCCGGCTTCCCGAGGCGCTGTCGATCTATGTGGCGGCCATGGGATACCCCCGCGGAACCGAGTACCACCGCGCACCCATGTGGACCGAGCACATGCAGCGAGCCGGATGGCGCGCGGTCGGCGCGGTACAGGCCGATCCCGAACTCCCCGACCGCCCGGCACCGTTGGTCGCGATCGCCTACGGCTATCGCGGCGCCCCCGATCAGTGGTGGCAGCAGCAGGTGCGGCACGGGATGCAGGCGACCGGGTGGAGCCGGGAGCAGATCTCGTACGTTCTCGGTAGCTACTTCGAGCTGACCGAACTGCACGTCCATCCGGACGCGCAGGGACACCGCCTGGGCGAGCGACTGCTCCGACGCCTGCTCGCCGACCGCCCGGAGCGTGGCGTACTGCTCTCCACCCCGGAGGTGGACGACGAGGACAACCGGGCCTGGCGCCTGTACCGGCGCACCGGGTTCCGCGACGTCGTCCGCCACTTCACCTTCGCGGGCGATCGCCGACCGTTCGCTGTTCTCGGACGGGGGTTGCCGCTGTGATACCGGAGTTCACGAGAGCCGCTGACGCTCGACTCGACGCGGTGGTGGTCGGTTCGGGCCACAATGCCCTGGTCTCGGCCTGCTATCTGGCCCGATCGGGATGGTCGGTGGAGGTTCTCGAACGGGACACCGTCGTCGGTGGCGCCGTCTCGACGGTCGAGCGGTTCCCGGGACACAAGGTGGATCGCGGGTCGTCGGCGCACATCATGATCCGGCACACCGGGATCATCGAAGAGCTCGACCTCGCCGCGCACGGACTGCGCTACATCGACTGCGACCCGTGGGCGTTCGCCCCGGCGCCGGCGGGATCGGACCGACCGGGAATCGTCTTCCACCGCAGCCTCGATCGGACATGCCGATCCATCGAGGAATCGTGCGGTGCGGCCGATGCGGACGCCTACCGACGTTTCGTCCGGACGTGGGGGCCGCGGACCGAGCGCGTGATGCGGGCCTTCGCGGCGCCGCCCACCGGAGGACACCTGCTGCGGTCGTTCTGGGGCCTCGACACGTCCGGGGGCGGCAGCGAGATCTCCCGCGAGTTCCTGACGTCGGGCGATGCGCTGCTCGACGAGTACTTCGACAGCGAACCGCTCAAGGCGGCACTCGCGTGGTTCGGTGCGCAGTCGGGTCCGCCGATGTCGGAGCCGGGAACCGCGCCGATGGTCGGGTTCGCGGCGCTGATGCACACGCTGCCACCCGGTCGAGCGGTCGGCGGCAGCGGCGCGCTGACGGCGGCGCTCGCCGCGCGGCTCGCCTCGGACGGTGGAACGGTCACGCTCGGTGACGGCGTGACCGAACTACGCAAGGACTCCGACGGCTGGACCGTGGTGACGGAGTCCGGACGTCGGATCCGTGCCCGCCGAGTCGTCGCCGGCTGCCACGTGCTGACCACTCTCGATCTGCTCGAACGCGGCGGCTACGACCGCGCCACACTCGACCGCTGGCGTCGCCGGATCCGGGTGGGGCCCGGCATCGGCATGGTGCTGCGTCTAGGGACCGACGCGCTGCCGTCGTACCCGAGCGCGCCCTCCGATGCGACGGACGCGACCGCGACATCGGGCCTGCAACTCCTCGTCTCCGACCGGGCCCAGCTGCGGACGGCGCACGGAGCCGCCCTCGCCGGCGAGTTGCCCCCCGAACCGGCGGTGCTCGCGATGAGCTTCAGCGGCATCGACCCGACGATCGCCCCCGCCGGCGAGCACCAGGTGACACTGTGGTCGCAGTGGCATCCTTACGCGTTGTCCGGCGGCCGCAACTGGGCGGATCTCGGCGAGAGCGAGGCCGATCGCATCGTCGCGAGTGTCGACGCCCTCGCACCCGGCTTCGCCGACAGCGTGCGTCACCGACACATCCAGACACCTGCGGACATCGAACGCGAGATGGGTCTGATCGGCGGCAACGTGATGCATGTGGAGATGTCACTGGACCAGATGTTCATGTGGCGTCCGATCCCCGAGCTGTCCGCGCACCGGGTACCGGACGCGGAGAACCTGTACCTCACCGGAGCGTCGACCCATCCCGGCGGTGGCGTGTCCGGCTCGAGCGGACGCAGCGCGGCGCGGGTCGCCCTGTCCGACGCGCGCGGTGGTCGACTGCGACAGGCGCTCCGCAAGCCCTTCCGATGAGCCCCCCGAACACAGTCATGCTGCGCGCCTCGGTGGCGCTCGCCGTCGCCGCGGTCGCCGCGCAGATCGTCTATCCGCTGGTGGACGGCCGATCCCGGGACGTGGTGACGGTCGCCGTGGTCGCGCTGCTGGCCGCCGCTTCGATCGTGCACGCCGTGGCCGTGCGCGGCGGACGGTGGGCCGCCGGGATGGTCCTGGCGACGGCCGGGGTCGGTCTGCTGTCCGAGGTGGTCGGAACCGCGACAGGCATCCCGTACGGCTGCTACGAGTACGCCACCGGACGGCTCGGCTGGGCCGTCGCCGACGTGCCGCTGGTGGTCCCGTTCGCGTGGACGGCGGGCTTCTACCCGGTGTGGTGCGTCGCGTCGCGACTGACCCGCGCGCGGCTCCCCCGCATCGTCCTCGCGACGATCGGCGTCGTCGGCTGGGACCTGTATCTGGACCCGCAGATGGTCGCCGACGGCCAGTGGCGCTGGTGCGTCACCGATGCCGGGCTGCCCGGTGTCGAACACATTCCGCTCACCAACTACGCGGGCTGGGTCGTCGTCGCCCTCGCGATGGCGGTTCTCGTCACCCTCCTGGACGTGCTCGACCGTCGTCCCCGAACGACGCCGCTCCGGCACGACGCGGTGCCCACCGCACTGTTCCTGTGGACGTGGCTGGGCTCGGCGCTGGCCCACGCGGTGTTCCTCGACGCACCCGAACTGCGGTACTCGGCCGTCTACGGCGCGGTCGCGATGGGCGTACTGGGGGTGCCACTGCTCGTGGTTCTGGCGCGCACACGCCGGAACGAGCTGGACAACACCCCTACCGCCTGACACGAATACCCGTGCCTGGCACGATGAGCCCTGTGCAGCCGTCCACGCCATCGCCATCACGTACCCGGTTCCGTCGCCTGTTCTCGACCGCGGCACTCGCACTGATCACGGTGCCGCTGCTGGCGGGGTGCCTGCGTGTGCAGGTGTCGATGGGCGTGTCGGCCGACGACAAGGTCTCGGGGCAGATCGTGGCAGCCACCGTCCCCAAGGACCAGAACGACAAGGGTCCACAGCTGACCCCGCCCCCGTCGCTCGCCAACCGGATCCGGGTGCAGGAGTACCAGAAGGACGGGTACGTCGGAACCGAGGCGTTCTTCAGCGGACTGTCGTTCGGCGACGTCCAGGATCTCGGTGGCATGTCGGGGCAGACCGACGGGGCCCTGCAGTTGTCGCTGCAGCGGGCCGGCGATCTGGTGAACCTCAGCGGTCGGATCGATCTCGAGAACGTTCCGGCCCAGGGCACCGACGTACAGTTCACGATCGCCTTCCCGGCCCGGGTCGCCACGACCAACGGCACTCGCGAGGGCGATTCGACCATCACGTGGAAGCTCCCGGCCGGCGAGGTCAGCACGCTGCGCGCCGAGGTTCGCTACGCCGATCCCAAGACCCGCAGTTTCGCCGGATGGGCGGGTATGGCGGCCGGCGTCACGATCGCCGTCGCGGCGATCGTCGGTGTGATGGCGTGGGCCACCCGCAACCGCAGAACACCGTCCGGGCCTCGCCGCGAGGAGCCTCTCGAGACGTCGACACGGTGAGCCTTCGATAGTGGCTCCACCGTTCGAACCGCTCGCCGTCGCGACCCGCGCGGGTACCGGGCTCGCGCTCGCGGCGGCCGCCGTCACGGCCGCGAACGTCGCCGGGTTGCCCCGACTGCACGCCGAACCGGTGACCGAACCCGTGACGGTCCTGGTGCCGGCCCGGAACGAGGCACACCGGATCGCCGGTCTCCTCGAGGATCTACGCGGCCAGACCCTCCTCGGCACGCTGCGCGTGATCGTCCTCGACGACGACTCCACCGATGCGACGGCACTGGTCGCCGAACGCGCCTTCGACGGCGACAGCCGCTTCGCGCTGATCCGAACCACGCAGGCCCCGCCACCCGGATGGTTGGGCAAGACCGCTGCCTGCCGGACCGCCGCCGAGCACGCGGCCCGACTGGTCGATCCGCGACGGCCGGGTGTGCTGGTCTTCCTCGACGCCGACGTGCGACTGGCCCCCGATGCCCTCGCGGCCGCCGTGACGGAGTTACGCCGCACCGGCGCCGACCTCGTCTCCCCGTGGCCCCGTCAGGAGGCCGTCACGGCCACCGAACGCATCATCCAGCCGCTGCTGTGCTGGTCGTGGTTCTCGATGGTGCCGGTGCGCGTCGCCAACGACAGCCGCCGCCCGTCGACGGCGGTGGCCTGCGGGCAGTTCCTCGTGTTCGACGCCGCGGCCTACTTCCGGATGGGCGGGCATGCCGTCGTCGCCGACAGCCTCACCGAGGATCTCGACATCGCCCGGGCGCTGCGCCGGCGGGGCGGACGGACCGTGGTCGTGGCCGCGCAGGACAAGGCGACGTGCCGGATGTATGTCGGCCCCGCCGCGCTGCGTGCCGGATACACCCGCTGGTTGTGGACGGCGTACGGCTCGGCCGCCGGATCGACGGCGGTTGCCGCCGCGGCCGCACTGACCTATCTGGTGCCGCCGGCCGCGATGCTGTTCGGGCGCGGCAACACCCGCCGGTGGGGCGCTGTGGGCTACGCCGCAGCCGCCGCCTCGAGACTTGCTGCGCGCACGGTCGAGACCGGACGACGACCCCGGGTGGGCGACCTCCTGGACGCGGCCGCCCACCCGGTGTCGATCGTCGGCCTGATCGGCCTCACCGTCGCCTCCCACCGGGACCGCCGACGTGGCGGACTGCGGTGGAAGGGCCGGGCGATCGGCTAGCCCCGTACCGTGGCAGCACTCGGCGTTCGCTAGCCGTTCGCGATCACCGCGGCGACCTCCCTCGCGAGGGCGCGTTCGCCGTCTGCATTCGGATGCACCGGCACCGGCTGCGCGGAGTAGACCAGCGGCTCGATCCACCGCTCCCCCACCGGCTTACAGCCGTCGCGCCCTTCCGATACCCGGGCCATGTCGACGAACGACGTACCCGTCTCGGCGGCCGCTCGCGCGATCGCGTCGTTGAGCGTCGCCTGGAGATCACGCAGATACGGGACGTCGCCCTGCGCGATCGGGAACTGCGGAAAGCAGCCTCCGGTCGCCGGCAGCAACCACGGGTACCCGACAACGACGACATGGGCTCGCGGGGCGCGGGCATGTACGTCCTCGAGCGCTTTGACGAGCGCCGGGTAGGTCTGGCTGGTGATCGGTTCGAACAGGCCCGCGCCGTATCGCGACTTGCACGGGTCGAAGGCGCCGGGACTGACCGCCCAGGCACCGATACAGGTCGCCATGGCGCCGGCAAAGGTGTCGTTGTTGTTTCCGCCGATCATGACGGTCACGAGCTCGGTCGACGGGGACAGCGCGTCGAGTTGGGCCCGGGTCCCCGGATACTGTGGTTGGTAGAAGTCCCCGGTCTTGGCGCCGCCGCAGCTGACGTCGGTGAGCCGATAACCCGATTCGGCTGCCACGATGTGTGCGAAGTTCTGTTCGGACTGCCAGCACTGCGGCAGCTGTCCGGACGCGATCGGAGCGACGCCCGATCCCGCACTGAAACTGTCGCCGAGATTCACATACTCGGTACCGCCGGGCAGCGCGGCGGCCGGCGACGCCAGGGCGACGGCGTGAGCCGCCATCCCTGACGCGGCCGCCAGCACGGCCGCCATCGCCTTCCATCGTCTGCCCGTGATTCTTGTTGCCATAATGTGTCTCCCCCAACTCGGATGCGATCGGCCGGAAGAACCGATCGGGTGGACTCGCGCGCACCGGCTGCCGCCCCAGATGATGGCCGCATACGGCATACAAACGTTCTGATCGCAACGCCTGGCAAGGAACTGGTGGAGCTGGACCGGACGGCTACTCCATCGTCTCGATCCGCAGAGTGACGGGGCAATCCCCGGACGACCGGCCGACCTGAAGGTCGTACGCCCCGGGTTGGTAGGCCCACGAGCGGCTTTCCTCGTCCCAGATCTCGAACGCCCGGCGGGGCAGGGTGATCGTCGCGGTGACGGCGTCGCCGGGCGATGCCTCGACGGTCGCGAAGCCCGCGAGCGCCCGGGCCGGCCGGTCTGCGTGCGCCTCGACCGGCGCGAGATAGACCTGCACGACCTCGCGTCCGCGCCGGGATCCGGTGTTGCGGACGGTCACGGTGACGGTGTCCGCGTCCCGCTCGACGCCCTCGTACGCCCAGGTCGTGTAGCCGAGGCCGTGCCCGAAGGGATACGCGGGGTCGACGTCGGACCGATCCCACGCGTGGTAACCGATGAACAGGCCCTCGGCGTAGGCGAGCTTGCCGTCGACAGGGGTGACGTCGGTGACCGGGCAGTCGGCGAGCGTGGCGGGCCAGGTGGTCGGCAGCCGGCCGCCGGGCTCGGCCACACCGGCCAGCACGTCGGCCAGTGCGGCGCCGGCCTCCTGCCCGGGGAACCAGCTCAGCAGCACCGCCGCGACCTCGTCGCGCCACGGCATCTCCACCGGCGAACCGGCATTGACGACGACGACGGTTCTCGGGTTGGCCGCGGCCACACGGGCCACCAACTCGTCTTGACGACCCGGCAGTTTCAGCGTGGTGCGGTCGAAGCCTTCCGACTCCACCTTGTCGGTGGTGGCGACGACGACGACGGCCACTTCCGCCTCGGTGGCGGCGGCCACGGCCTCGGCCATGAGCTCCTCGGGGTCACGCTGCGGCTCGAGGTGTCCGAGACTGAAGCTGACGATGGCGATGGGAGAACCCTCCATCTTCATCGGGGTGTACCGCAGGACCACCTTGACCGTCCGGCCCGCCTCGAGCTCCACGACGCCGCGGTCCTTCGGCGAGCCGAAGAGCATCTCGAACGGGTCGAAGCTCTCCAGCGCCTGGTCGCCCTCGAACAGCGTCTCGCCGTCGACGGTCAGGGTGAACTGGCCGATGCCCTTGGTGCCGAAGCGGTGTGGGCCGGACTGCTCGGGCGTGAAGGCGCCGATGATCTCGATAGTCTGCAGCGCCTCGTAGTCGATGCCCTCGGGGAGGTCGCCCATCCACATGATGTTGCCGTTCGCCAGCGGGAGCTCGCGCTGCAGCGAGCCGTCGGCGGCGTAGCAGCGGGCGCGCAGCTCGAATCCGTGGTCGGCGACGCCCATCTCGTCGCTCAGCGCCGTGCCGACGCTGTAGCTCAGCTTGCCGTCGGGCAGCGCAGCGGTCAGCCCGGCGAGGGGGGAGACGACAGCCTCGGGGAAGACCATGGCGGATCCTCCGCCGAGCACGCGGGCGTCCCGCGCGGCCAGGCCGATCAGCGCGACGGTGGTCTCGGCAGGGTCGATCGGCAGCACCGGGGCGGCGTCGACCTCGGCGTTGCGGGCAAGCACGAAGGAGCGCCGGGCGACCTCGCGCGCGATCTCGCGGCCGTCGACCGCGGCGGGGAACTCGGCGACCGCGGCCGGGGCGCCCTCGAGCAGCCCGACACGCGCCGCGAGCAACAGGACGTGACGCACGGCCTCGTCGACGACGGACTCGTCGACCTCCCCGTCCCGGACCGCTTTGACGAGGAGCTCGCCGTAGACGGACACCGGGCCGGGCATCGCGACGTCCAGGCCGCCGAGGATCGCGCCCACCGTCGAGCGGGTGCCCATCCAGTCGGAGACCACGATCCCGTCGAAGCCCCACTCGTCGCGGAGGACGCCCCTGAGTAGTTCGGTGTGTTCGCTCATCGTGGTGCCGTTGACGCCGTTGTAGGCGGACATGATCGCCCACGGTCGGGCATCCTCGACGATCGCCTCGAACGGCGCGAGGTAGAGCTCGCGGAGGGCCTCCGGGGAGACGATGTTGTCGACACTCATCCGGTCGGTCTCGGCGTCGTTGGCCACGAAGTGCTTGACGGTGGCTCCGACGCCGCCGGACTGCACGCCGCGGACGAAGCCGGAGCCGATCGCGCCGGTGAGCAGCGGATCCTCGGAATACGCCTCGAAGTGCCGGCCACCGACGGGGGTGCGGTGCATGTTCACGGTGGGAGCGAGCAGCAGGTGCACGCCCTTGCGGCGCGCCTCCTGCGCGAGCAGCGTCCCCGCCCGGGCGATCAGCTCGGGATCCCAGGTCGCGGCCATCGCGGTCGGCGAGGGCAGCAGGACGGACGGGTCCTCCGGACCCCAGCTGGCCCCGCGCACGCCGACAGGGCCGTCGGACATCACGACGGAGCCGAGACCGATCTCGGGGAGCGGCGGCAGGGTCCAGATGTCCTGCCCCTGAAGCAGTCGCGCCTTCGCGTCCAGATCCAGCTTGGCGAGCGCCGATTCGACGGCCTCGCGTACGGCTTCGTTCTCCATCGTGAATTCCTTTGTCATCGAACGGTTTCAGCAACCAGCGAACCGCGTCCACCAGAATGAAACCGGTTGGCGAACAAGTCGATTCGCCGATCCCGGCGAGGATGCGGCCGACTGGGCAGCTGGGTGGCGCCACAGCGGTTCGATACTGACACGATCACCTAATGAGTGATAGGCGTTGATATGAAAACGTTATATTTAGCATCGACGGGGGCCGTGGTGCCGATGAGCAACCGCGCGAGAGGTTCGCGTCAGCGTCGGCCGGTGCCGTCCTCGGAACGATCACCCAGGGCGAGCAGCGCGACGAAGTTACGGAAGGCAGCGGGCATGTCGACATCCTCAGGAGCCAGGAGCCACTGGATCTGCATGCCGTCCAAGACCGCGATCAACAACGGCGACGCCTGTTCCGGCGTGAGACCACCGGGCAGTCGATCGCCGAACTCCCGCCGCAGCAACTCGGCGAAAACCTCACGCGCACCGGCATAACGCTCAGTGAAGAACTCCCGTGCCGGATGCTGGCCGATCGCACTCTCCGCCGCCAACGCGGTGAAGGTCTGGACGACACCGGGACGTTCGGCGTTGAACTCGACAACCTGCTCGAGGTGCGACAGGCGCGCATCCGTGGCCCCTGCGAGGAACGCAGCGACATCCCACCGGTCGCGAGCCTCGAGCACGCCGACCAGGAGGTGTTCCTTACTGGGGAAGTAATGCAGAAGACCGGGCTGGGTCAGCCCGACGCGTTCCGCCACGGCAGCGAGCGTCGTTGCCCGATAGCCACGCTCGGCGATCACCGTCATCGCCGCGTCGAGGATGGCCTCACGCCGCGCTTCCGCCCTGGCCGCCCGCCCGCCCCGCTGTCGCTCCGTCACGGTACGAGCCTAACGACGGCGGCGTTCGACTCACTGGGCGGCCGCGAATGACGGCAGGATTGTAACGATACCGTCACAAAGCCTAATTCCCGCTAGGCGCGATGCCTACCCTCTCGACCTATGACACGTCGCTTGCGGAAAAGTCTCGTCGTCCTCGTCACCGCGATCACGGCAGTGGTCGCCGCCGGCACCACCGCACAAGCGGGTGGGATTCCCACGTCGGCCGCCGGGCCCACGAAGGCCGTCGAATCCACGTACTCCGACCGCGGGCCGTGGGAGCTGACCACGCAGAAGGGCTTCGGCTGCTGCGACTCCACCGGCGCCGCGTTCGATGTCTGGTACCCCACCGACCTCGGCGCGAACGGGGAGCGCCACCCGATCATCACCTGGGGCAACGGCACCTTCGCCCACCCGCACCAGTACGACTATCTGCTCTCGCACCTGGCGTCCTGGGGCTTCGTGGTGATCGCGGCCGACAACACCAACACGGGCTCCGGCCGGGAGATGCTGGAGGCGGTGGACTTCCTCCGGCGCCAGGACGGTGATCCGTCCAGCGTCTTCCATCAGAAGCTGGACACCGACGCCGTCGGCGCGATGGGGCACTCCCAGGGCGCGGTCGGCACCCTCAACGCGACCGCGCACTCCGGCGGCACCGTCAGGACCGCGGTCCCCATCGAGCTCCCCGGCCAGTACATGTGCACGCTCGGGTTACCGAAACCGGAGGGGATGACGACTTGCACGGACCCCCGGGAGCTCACCACCGGCTCGGTCTTCTACGTCAACGGCTCCGACAGCCCGATCTCGGCGTCCACCCAGCCGCTGCCGTGGCAGATGATCGGCATCCAGTCCGCACAGGCCTACTACGAGGCGACTCCGGAATCGTTGACCAAGGTGCGGGCAACCCTGAACGGCCCCAACCACAACGACATTCAGGGCCAGCCGGGCTGCACCCCGGACAACCTTGGCTGCGTGAACGGCGTGACCGGCTTCCTCGGCTACCTCACGGCCTGGGTCATGGACCGACTGCAGGGTGACACCCGGGCGCACAGCGCCTTCGTCTCGGGAACCGGCGAACTGTTCGGCGACCCCGACTGGAGCAATCAGACGAGCAACATCACCGGATGAACCGACGAGTGAGTGCCGGGCGACTCCGCGGCCGGCACTCACCCAATGGGCGGACGCGTCGAGCCCGTCACACCGACGTCGAGGCAGACATACCCAGGTTCGCCAGCACCTCACCGGTGGCCCGCGCGAAGTTGAGCGTGATGAAGTGCAGGCACGGCGCGCCCTCGGCGATCAACCGCTCGCTCATCTCGGTCGCGACCTCGATACCGATCTCACGCACCGCGGCACGGTTCTCCTCCGGACCGTCACCCGCAGCCCGGGTGAGCCGCTCCTCCAGCGCGGCCGGCAGCTTCGAACCGGACAGCTCCAGGCTGCGACGGGCCGAGCGCAGCGACGTGATCGGCATGATCTCGGGGATGATCGGCTTCTCGCCCTGCTCGGGGTCGTACGCCACGACGCGGTCGCGCAGTCGCAGATAATCGTCGACGTCGAAGAACATCTGGGTGATCGAGTACTCGGCGCCGGCCCGCAGCTTGGACACGAGGTACTTCGTGTCGTATTCGAGGTCGGGCGCCCGGTAGTGGCCTTCCGGGAACGAGGCCACACCCACATGGAAGTCGCCCATGTCGCGGACCAGACGGACCAGTTCCTCGGCGTACTCGACGCCGTCGGGATGCTTGACCCACTCACCTAGCGGATCACCGGGCGGGTCGCCCCGGAGCACGAGGATGTTGCTGATACCGCGATCGGCGTAGGCGCCGCACATCGCACGCAGTTCGTCGATGCTGTGCCCCACCGCGGTCAAGTGCGCCACGGGGAGCAGCGTGGTGTCCTCCGCGAGCCGGCCGGTGACCCGGACGGTGCGATCGCGTGTCGAGCCGCCCGCGCCGTACGTCATGGACACGAACGCCGGTCCGAGTCGCTCGAACTCGCGGACCGCGCGCCACAGACGCGCCTCGGCGTCCGCGTCACGCGGGGGCGAGAACTCGACTGAGAAGGGGATCCGACCACTCTTGGAAGCTTCCGACGAGCTGATCCGGTCCACGATCGATGGGGTCTGGGTCTCCCAACCCGCGCTGTTGCGCCCCCGAACGGCATCGAATGTCACCGATCCAGCATAGGTTGGCCTCCCTGTTTCACCCGCATCGAGTGGGGTCCGTACCGGCAGCCTCGGCATCCGAGCGACCACTATGGTGGTGTCGAGGCTTTGCGCCACGGTCGCCGCCGCGCGCCGGTCCGTACTCAACTTGGAGGCTGTCCTGTCCGCTGGAGCCGGCGAGTCCACTCGCCCTTCCCGGTCCACCCCACCGCTCACCGATCTCGTCGAGGGTGCGCTCCGCGATTTCTTCGCGTCGCGGGCCGACACGATCCGTTCGGTCGGCGGCGGCTACGAGAACGCTGTCGCGACCCTCGAGAGCTTCGTGCTGCGCGGCGGCAAGCGGGTGCGTCCGGTCTTCGCGTGGACGGGCTGGCTCGCAGCCGGTGGCGACCCCGAGGGCGCGCAGGCGGACGCGGTACTGCGGAGTGCGTCGGCGCTGGAACTGGTGCAGGCGTGCGCACTGGTCCACGACGACATCATCGACGCGTCCACCACGCGTCGGGGGTTCCCCACCGTGCACGTCGAGTTTGCCGATCAGCACAGCGCGCAGCAGTGGAGCGGCGGCAGCGCGGAATTCGGCCGGGCCGTCGCGATCCTGTTGGGCGATCTGGCACTGGCCTGGGCCGACGACATGGTCCGCGAGGCCGGGCTCGCGCCGGAGACCCTCGCCCGCATCTCCCCCGTGTGGTCGGCGATGCGGACCGAGGTCCTGGGTGGTCAGTTCCTCGACATCAGCGGCGAGGTGCGCGCGGACGAATCGATCGAGGCCGCGCTGCGCGTCAACCGCTTCAAGACGGCCGCGTACACGATCGAACGCCCGCTACACCTGGGTGCGGCACTGGCGGGGGCCGACGACGCCCTGGTCGAGGCTTACCGCCGGTTCGGCACCGACATCGGCATCGCGTTCCAGCTCCGCGACGATCTGCTCGGGGTCTTCGGCGATCCCGAGGTCACCGGCAAGCCCTCCGGCGACGACCTGCGCGCGGGCAAGCGCACCGTGTTGTTCGCGGAGGCCCTGCAGCGCGCCGACGCCACCGATCCGGCGGCCGCGGCGCTGCTGCGTGAGTCGATCGGCACCGACCTGTCCGATACGCAGGTCGCGCGGCTGCGCACCGTGATCACCGACCTGGGCGCCGTCGACGACGCCGAACGTCGCATCTCCGAACTCACCGCCGACGCACTCGCGGCGCTCGACGGCAGCACGGCCACCGACGAGGGCAAGCGGCGACTGCGGGAGATGGCGATCGCCGTCACCCGCCGGGACGCCTGATCGCCGTGGGTGTGCGCACCGTTCCGGGCGCCACCGACCGGGTCGTGGTGGTCGGCGCCGGGCTGGCCGGGCTGGCCGCCGCGCTGCATCTGCGGGGGCGCGGCCGGGACGTGACGCTGCTCGAGCGTGACGACCGTCCGGGCGGGCGCGTCGGAACGTACCGGGGCCCCGGGTACGTGATCGACAGCGGCGCCACCGTGCTGACGATGCCCGAACTGGTGCGCGACGCGCTCGCCGCCGTCGGCGCGGACTTCGACACGACGACGCCGCCGCTGCGGTTGCATCGGTTGGCTCCCGCGTACCACGCGCGTTTCGCGGACGGCTCGACGATCGACGTGCACTCCGACCCCGAGCGGATGGTCGCCGAGGTCGCCCGGGTCTGCGGACCGGACGAGGCACGCCGCTATCTGGATCTGCGCCGGTGGCTGGCCCGGGTGTTCGACGCCGAGTTCGACACGTTCATCGACGCCAACTTCGACTCACCGCTGGATCTGTTCTCCACCCGGAAGTCGGCGACCGATCTGGCGCGCCTGCTCGCAGCAGGCGGCTTCGGCCGGCTCGGCGGTCAGGTTGCCCGGCGGGTCACTGATCCACGGCTGCAGCGGATCTTCACGTTCCAGGCCCTGTACGCGGGTGTGGCGCCGGCGAAGGCGCTCGCGGTGTACGGCGCGATCGCGCACATGGACACTTCGCTCGGGGTGTCGTTCCCCGAGGGCGGGATGTGCACCATCGCCGAGTCGATGGCCGACGCCTTCACCTCGGCCGGCGGCACCCTGCACCTGGGCACCGAGGTGACCCGCATCGAGCGGTCCGGTGACCGGGTGCGCACCGTGCACACCGCCGACGGTCGTTCGTTTCCGTGCGATGCGCTCGTCCTCACCCCCGACCTGCCGATCGTGGACGACCTGCTGGCGACCCGACGCGTCCGTCGTCAGCGGATCTCGCCGTCGGCCGTCGTGCTGCACGGCACGGTCCCCCGCGTCACCAGCACGCGGTGGGGTGCGCCACACCACCACACGATCGACTTCGGCGCGGAGTGGGCGCGCACGTTCGCCGAGATCGCGGCGCGGCCCGGACGCGGCCGCCTGATGAGCGATCCGTCCCTGCTGATCACCCGCCCCGCGGTGACCGATCCCGGGCTGATCCTCAACCGTGACGGCGTCGAACACGAACCACTGTCGGTGCTGGCGCCGTGCCCGAACCTCGACAGCGCCCCGCTCGACTGGTCGGCATTGACCGACGCGTACGCGAGCGAGCTCCTGCAGACCCTGGAACAGCGCGGATACCACGACATCGGCACCGACTATGCCGTTGATCACATCGATACGCCTGCCACGTGGGCCCGTCAGGGGATGGCGGCCGGGAGCCCGTTCGCTCCGGCCCACATCTTCCGGCAGACCGGGCCGTTCCGGCGCCGCAACCTGGTCAGACGGCCGGCGAACGTCGTTCTGGCGGGATCCGGAACGACACCCGGCGTCGGCGTCCCGACGGTTTTGATCTCGGGCAAACTCGCCGCCGAGCGCGTGTGCGGACGGCCGAAGCCGGTGCTTGCCCGATAATTGCCGCCGACGCACTAAACTGACTACCCGTCCCATGCTGTCCGACCGTCACGACGCGGCCGGATATCACTGAACGATCCTTCCGGGGAGGAACCTGCACCGATGTCGGCCTCTTCCGGAATCCACGACGCTGCCGTTACCGAGCGGTCCTGGCTGCGTTCGAGCGCCGATTATCTGCGCACCCCCGAGGGACATTCGACGGTTCTCGGTTTCGTCGGCGCCCTGATGATCACGTTCGGCGGCTTCGGCGCCGGCAGCGTCCGTCGGCACGATCCGCTGCTCGAGGATATGAGCCTGTCGTGGCTGCGCTTCGGTCACGGCTACGTCCTGTCGACGATCGTCATCTGGGGCGGCGTCCTGGCGATGATCACCGCGTGGGTGCGCCTCGGCCGAGCCACGATCAAGGGCAGTGTCGGCCTCCGAGCGCTGACGTGGACGGTCCCGGTGTGGACCGCGCCGATGCTGCTCGCGGTCCCGATGTTCAGCCGGGACGCGTACTCCTACCTGGCGCAGGGAGCCCTTCTGCGGGACGGCTTCGATCCGTACGCGGTGGGACCCGTCGTCAACCCGGGCATCCTGCTCGACAACGTCAGCAACGTGTGGACCACCACCACCGCACCGTACGGTCCGATCTCACTACTGCTCGGCCAGGGCATCACGACCATCACCGGTGACAACGTCGTCGCGGGCACGATGATGCTGCGTCTGACGATGCTTCCGGGTCTGGCGCTGATGGTGTGGGCGCTGCCCCGGCTGGCCCGTCAGCTCGGCGGCAACCCGGCGATCGCGCTGTGGCTCGCTGTCCTCAACCCGCTGGTGCTGATCCATCTCATCGGTGGCGTCCACAACGAGCTTCTGATGGTCGGCCTGATGGTCGCCGGCATCACTCTCGCGCTGGATCGCAAGCATGTCGCGGCTGTCGCGATCATCGCACTCGGCGTCGCGGTGAAGGCCATGGCAGGGATCGCGCTGCCGTTCATCGTGTGGATCTGGATGATCCACGAGCGCGACAAGGCGCTGGCCGAGGGCCGTGAACCCGCGACACCCCTGGCGGCCTTCTTCAAGACCGCGGGCACCGGGTTCGCGGTGTTCGTCGCGATCTTCACCGCGGCCTCGGCGGCCGCCGGTGTCGGGATCGGGTGGCTCACCGCGCTGTCCGGCTCCGCGAAGATCATCAACTGGCTGTCGCTGCCGACGTTCCTGGCGCACATCGTCACGGTGAGCAGCGAGCTGCACGCCGGTCAACCGGCCCTCGAGATCACCCGCATGATCTGTGCGGTCGCGCTCGTCGCAATCCTCGTCGCGGTGTGGTGGCGGTTCCGCAAGACCGAGCGCGACGCAGTCATGGGCATCCTCGTCGCCCTCGTCGCGATCGTCGTCCTCTCCCCCGCCGCACTGCCCTGGTACTACTCGTGGCCGCTCTCGATCGCCGCCGGCTTTGCAATGTCGACCCGAACGCTGCAGATCCTCGTCGGTCTGTCGACGTGGCTCATGCTGGTGTTCCAGCCGGACGGGTCGATCGGGCTCTACACGTTCTTCCACGTCGCGCTGGCCACCTTCGCCGCTGTCGTGGCTGCGGTGTCCCTCAGGACCGTCGACCCGCTGCGTCTGCGGTCGGTGTCCGACAAACCCCGTGCCGCGGCCGCGGCGGCCGCGGTGGCGGTCGACGAGATGACCGACGCCGCCGAGCAGCGCTCGTCGGTGACCCGACCAGCAGTGTGACCCGACCAGCGCTGTGATCCGAGCAACCCCCACGGACGACCTCGCCGCGGCGTACCGGCACTGCCGTCGGCTCGCCGCCGAGCACGGCCGCACCTACTACCTCGCGACCCGCCTGCTGCCGCCGGAGCGACGGCCCGCCGTCCACGCCCTGTACGGGTTCGCGCGCACGGTCGACGACGTCGTCGACGTCGACTGCGCCGGCCGGCCACCGGCCGAGCGCGCGGCAGCGGTCGACCTCGTCGAGTCTCGTCTCGACGATGCACTCGCCGGACGCCCCGTGGACGATCCCCGCACCGGTGCGGTCGTCACGGCCCTCGCCGACACGATCCGCCGCTACGACATCCCGGTCGCCCACTTCCGCTCGTTCCTCGACTCGATGCGGATGGACATCCCGGGCACGCCGACGTACCGCGCGAACTATCCCGACATGGACGCGCTGCGGCAGTACATGCACGGATCGGCCGCGGTGATCGGCCTGCAGATGCTGCCCGTCCTGGGCACCACGACATCCCTCGCGGAGGCCTCGCCCCGGGCGGTGGCGCTGGGCGAGGCCTTCCAGATGACCAATTTCATCCGCGACGTCGGCGAGGACCTCGACCGTGGGCGGGTGTACCTACCCGCCGACACCTGGACCACGTTCGGGGTGGACGAGGAACTGTTGCATCGCTGTCGGCGCACCGGGACGGTCGACCCGTGGCTGCGGCGGGCGCTGGCCCACTTCACTGCCCTGACGCGAGCGCTCTACCGGCAGGCGGAGCCGGGACTGGACATGCTCGAGCCCCGTGTCCGTCCGGGGATGCGCGCCGCCTTCGTGCTGTACTCCGAGATCCTCGACGAGGTGGAGGACAGCGGGTTCCGAGTCCTCGACCGGCGCGCGACGGTTCCTCGGCACCGACGGCTGGCGGTTGCGTTGCCGCTGCTCGCGCGAACGCTGACCGTGCGGGACCGCTGACGACACAGCGCACCGGGTCCGGGCCGCGGACCTACCCGCGACCCGACCCGGCCGGAAACTCAGAACGCCATCGACTGTGCGCGGCGGACGACCTCACGCGCCAGGTCACCGTGCATCGCATCGATGGGCGTACCGGGCAGCGAATCGTCCTCGGCGAACAGCCACCGCATGATTTCCTCGTCCTCGTAACCGCCGTCCTTGAGCACGCGGATCAGTCCCGGCAGCAGACGGACGGGCTGTCCGTCGTCGCCGAAGAACGCCTCCGGAACGCCGAGGACGCTGTCACGGCGAACCGCGATCAGCTCGTGGTCGCGCAGCAACTGGTGCACGTGGGTGACGACGAGACCCATCTGCTTCGACACGTCTGCCAACTGCAGCAGAGAGATCGATCGGTCCAACACGTCATCGCAGTAAGGGATAGCACTCACTCCCGTAACGTTATCGGGTCCGCACCGCGGCTTCGACCACGGTCCCTTCGTCGGGACGGGGACGGTGACGCGGGCTGACTACGATCGAACTGAATCTGTGGAAGGAACGAGGGGGCGCGAGCTTGAATCCCGGAGGTCGACGACTGATCGGTGTGGTGCTCGATCGGCGCTACCGCATCGATGCACCCATCGCGCGCGGCGGCATGTCCACCGTGTACCGCGGCATGGACCTGCGTTTGGACCGACCGGTCGCGATCAAGGTGATGGACCCACAGTTCGCCGCCGATCCGCAGTTCCTCGCGCGCTTCGAGTTCGAGGCCCGCGCGGTAGCCCGGCTCAACCATCCCGGGCTGGTCGGCGTCCACGACCAGGGCAGCGACGGCGAGCACGCCTTCCTGGTCATGGAGCTCGTCGAGGGCGGCACGCTGCGCGAGCTGTTGCGCGAACGCGGCCCGATGCCCCCGCACGCCGCCGCTGCCGTCGCCCGACCTGTTCTCGAGGCCCTCGCCGTCGCGCACCGCGCAGGCCTGGTCCACCGGGACATCAAGCCCGAGAACGTGCTCATCTCGCACTCGGGGGACGTCAAGATCGCCGACTTCGGTCTGGTGCGGGCGATCGCCGCGTCGAACACGACGTCGCGCAGCGTCATCCTCGGAACCGCCGCCTACCTGTCCCCCGAGCAGGTCACCACCGGCACCGCGGACGCCCGCAGCGACGTCTACGCGGCCGGGGTGCTGATGTTCGAGATGCTGACGGGTACGACGCCGTTCACGGGCGACACGTCGCTGTCGATCGCCTACCAGCGCATCGACAACGACGTTCCCGAACCCGGCAGTGTCATCGACGGCGTTCCGGCGGAATTCGACGACCTCGTGGTCCGCGCCACCGAGCGCGATCCCGAGGAACGTTTCGCCGACGCCGGTGCGATGGCGGCCGAGTTGCGCTCGGTGTGCACACAGCTGCAGTTGCCGTCGTACCGGGTTCCGGCTCCGCGTCGGACGGCACAGCAGTCCGGCTTCCCCACCGCCGCCACCACGCGCACCCCGCACGATGCCGCGGGGCCGCCCGCACCGGCACCCGCGCCGTCCGAGAATGCGACGACCGTGATGTCCGCGCCGACGGAGGGTCCGCAGTCGGGCATCCAGCACACCAAGGTCGTCACCACCGCGACGCCGCGGCTGCCGGAGAGCCCGCCCGAGAGCGAACCACCGGCCGAACACGGCTTCGGGGACATCGACGCGCAACGGCGCCGGTCCCGCCGCACGGTACTGGTGTGGCTGCTGGTGATCCTGCTGGTCGCCGCCGGGCTGGGGTTCGGCGGCTGGTGGCTGGGCTCGGGTCGCTACGCCGCGATACCGGCGATCGACGGCCTCGACACCGCGGGCGCCACAACCGCGATCGAGGCCGCGGGGCTCTCCACGCAGACGCGGGGCGAGTACTCGAACACCGTCGCGGTCGATGCCCTGGTCGGCACCGATCCGGCCGCGGGCGCCAAGGTGCCGCGCGGGTCCGACGTGACGCTGTTGGTGTCGCTGGGCCGTCCCACGGTTCCCGAGGTCAGCGGTCGCGGCGATGTCGCCGCGGTCGAGACGTCACTGCGTGAGCGCACGTTCGCCCCCGTCGACGGCGGCGAGGCGTTCAGCGCGCGCGTTCCGGTCGGTGGCATCGCCGCGCTCGAACCGGCCCCCGGCACGATGCTCGACGTCGGCTCCCAGGTCCGGATGATCCGGAGCAAGGGCGCGCCGCCGGTGGACGTCCCGAACGTCTCCGGGATGTCGGAGGACGCCGCCCGCCAGGCCCTGGACTCGGTGGGCATCACTGTCCGCGACGTGCAGCAGGTGTTCGACGCGAATGTCGACGCCGGAGACGCGATCGGCACCGACCCCGCGGTGGGCACGAGCGTCAAGGCTGGGTCGAGCGTCACGCTGCGCGTCTCCAACGCGGTGAAGGTGCCGTCGATGCTCGGACGCACCGTCGGTTCCGCGAAGTCGGAACTGGCCCGCCTGGGCCTGCAGTACGAGGTCCGTCAGGTGGCCGGGTCGGACCGCTCGCTGGTGATCTCGCAGAACCCGGGTTCGGGTGACCGGGTGGCCCCCGGCGGCACCGTCACGCTGATCTCCTTCCCCTGACCCGTCCCCCTGTATCCCCCGAGAACGGCTGAAGGGTCCCCTCGTGCGCTGCGGGCGCAGTTCAAGGAAGGGACCCTTCAGGACGGGCGGTGGGTGTCAGCCGCGGAGCATCTCCGCCACGAGGAACGCCAGCTCCAACGACTGCTGGGTGTTCAGGCGCGGGTCGCACGCGGTCTCGTAGCGTCCGGACAGGTCCAGGTCGGAGATGTCCTGGGCGCCGCCGAGGCACTCGGTGACGTTCTCACCGGTGAGTTCGACGTGGATGCCGCCCGGATGGGTGCCGAGACCGTTGTGCACCTCGAAGAAGCCCTGCACCTCGTCGACGATCCGGTCGAAGTGGCGGGTCTTGTAGCCGGTGGATGCCTCGTGGGTGTTGCCGTGCATCGGATCGCACTGCCAGATCACCTGGTGACCGGTGGCCTGCACCTTCTCGATGATCGCCGGCAGCAGGTCGCGTACCTTGCCGTTGCCCATCCGCGAGATCAGCGTCAGCCGGCCGGGCTTGTTCGTCGGGTCCAGCCGCTCGACGTATTCGACCGCCATCTCGGGGGTCGTGCTCGGGCCGATCTTGAGGCCGATCGGGTTCGCGAGCAGTTCGGCGAACGCGATGTGCGCGCCGTCGAGTTGGCGGGTCCGGTCGCCGATCCACAGGAAGTGCGCCGACAGGTCGTACAGCTTCGGGTGATCGTCGTCGTTGTCGAGGCGCAACATCGCGCGCTCGTAGTCGAGGACGAGCGCCTCGTGGCTGGCGAAGATCTGTGCGTGGTGCAGGCTGGGGTCGGTGACACCGCACGCGTTCATGAACTGCAGGCCGCGGTCGATCTCGGCGGCGAGGGCCTCGTAGCGGGCACCGGCCGGCGACGACGTCACGAACTCGCGGTTCCAGTCGTGGACCTTGTGCAGATCGGCCATCCCGGCGCCGGTGAGCGCACGCACGAGGTTCATCGCCGCGCTGGCGTTCGCGTACGCACGGACCAGACGGGACGGGTCGTGGACCCGGACCGACTCGTCGGCGACGATCGAGTTGACCATGTCTCCGCGGTACGACGGCAGGCCCAGCGCGTCGGTGTTCGACGAGCGCGGCTTGGCGTACTGCCC
Organism: Rhodococcus sp. AG1013; assembly: GCF_003350365.1. NCBI lineage: Bacteria > Bacillati > Actinomycetota > Actinomycetes > Mycobacteriales > Nocardiaceae > Rhodococcus > Rhodococcus sp. AG1013. The sequence goes on along the minus strand of NZ_QQAT01000003.1, from coordinate 294,620 downwards.
GGCGATGCGCGCGACCTTGACGACGGGCAGGCTCGCACCGTAGGTGAGCACGACGGCCATCTGCAGCAGCGTGCGGATGTTGCCCTTGATGTGCGGTTCGGTGTTGTCCGCGAAGGTCTCCGCGCAGTCACCGCCCTGCAGCAGGAAGGCCTCACCGCGTGCCACCTCTGCGAGCTTCGCCGACAGCGCCTCGACCTCGCTGGCCACCGTGATCGGCGGCACGCTCTCGAGGACGGTGCGCATGGCCGACGCCTGGTCGGCGGGCCACTGCGGCTGCTGCGCGGCCGGCTTGGCGAGCGCGGCGTCGAGCTGCTCACGCATACCCGCGGGCAGCGGCGGAAGTTCGGGCAAGCGGTCGATCGGAACGTCGACAGTCCAGTTCACCACTACAGGATATTCGCCCCGTCGACCCCGGGTAACCGAAGGCCCCCATTCGACAAGATCAACCTGTGACCCGATCACCGCCGGGAGGCGGTGATCCTCGTCACCGAACCGAGCGGAAAGCCTCGATCGCATCGAACTTCGCGAGGTTGTGCCGGGCGTCCGCGAGCGCGTCGTGCGCATCGTCGGGAACCGGTGGCAGCGGCGGGCAGCCGTTCATCTCCCAGTGCTGACGCAGCTCACGCGTGTAGCGCGGCATGTTCGACGGCAGCTCGGTCATCGCACCCCACAGCTGGCAGAGCGCGACGTGGTCGTATGCCGCGACCCACGCCCACAGTTCGGGTTCGATGCCCGGCCGCGGCACGAGGAACTTCATCAGATCGTCACGGATGCGCGAACGGCTCTTCCACAGCGGCGACGACGGCGGCGGCAGCTTGGGCAGCACGTTCCGGCGCACCCATTTGCCGGCACGCTCGGGATCGAACTCGGTGGACACCGCGTAGAACTCGCGGCCGTCCTCGCAAACCACACCGATCGAGACGAGCTCGATTGTGCGACCATCCTCGATGAACTCACAGTCGTAGAAGTAGCGCACCGGGGGAGCTTATGCCCCCCGCGCCGGGGCACTCGACACCACGCCCCCCGTTCGTAGAAGGATGGCTTGGTGCACACCCCCACCCCCGACTCCGCCGACCGGTCCCCCGCTGCCGCCGCGGACTCGCCATCGGCGACGTCCCGACGGCGCTCGCCGGTCGTCGTCCTCTCGCGCGTCGCAATCGTGCTCGCGTGCGCGGTCGGCGCGGTGTACCACCTGTTCGGGATCCCCGGGCTGCGTGACGTCGGCTTCTACTACCGGATCGACCTCGACGTCTACCGGCTCGGCGGGTCGGTGTTCGCCGCCGGTGGCCCGCTGTACGGCTCGATGCCCCCGACCCAGTCGGGAATCGGACTGCCGTTCACGTATCCGCCGCTCGCGGCCGTGGTGTTCAGTCCGATGTCGGCGATCTCACTCGAGGCGGCGGGCGTGGTGCTCACGGCGCTGTCGCTGGTGGCCCTGTTCGCGACGCTGGTGCTCACCCTCGCGTCCATCGGGATCTCGCCTCGCTCGACTCTGGTGTGGACGGCACTGGCCGCCGCTGCAGCGGCCCTGACGTTGGAGCCGGTCTACTCGACGCTCGACTACGGCCAGGTGAACATCCTGCTGATGGTGTTCGTCGCGGCCGACTGTCTGTTGAAGAAGACGCCGTGGCCGCGGGGCATGCTCATCGGGTTCGTCGCGGCCGTCAAGCTGACGCCCGCCGTCTTCGTCCTGTTCTTCCTGCTCCGCAAGGACTTCCGGGCGGCGGTGACGACCGGGCTGAGTTTCGTCGGGTTCGGCGCGATCGGCTTCGTCGTGGCGCGGGCCGACTCGTGGCAGTACTGGACCGACACGCTGCTCGATTCGGGCCGGATCGGCGGACCCGCCTACCCCGCGAATCAGAGCATCACCGGTGTCCTCGCCCGGCTCGGTCTCGACCCGTCCGTCCGCAGCGTGCTGTGGCTGCTGCTGAGCGCTGCCGCACTCGTGCTCGCAGGGGTCGCGATGTGGCGGGCCTTCGCTGCGGGCGCGGCGGCGCTGGCGTTGTTCGTCAACGCGCTGCTGGGACTGCTGGTCTCGCCCGTCTCGTGGTCACACCACTGGGTCTGGGTGGCCCCGCTGCTGCTGCTCGTCGGCGTCGAGGCGTACCGGCGGCGCAGCCTGGTCCTCGGCGCCGGCGTGGTCGCCAGCGGGGCGATATTCGTGATCGCCCCGCACTGGCGCCTCGGTCACGGACGTTGGGAGGGAACCGGCTGGCCCGTGTGGGATCAGTTCCTCGCCTCGTCCTACGTGTGGTGGGCGATCGCCGTCATCGCGGCCGTCGCCGTCCACCTCGGGCGTCGTCGCGTCGGCGAGGCCGGCTCGGTGGCGGGCACCACGCATCTGACCACCGTCCCCTGACGCTCCCCTCGAGGATTCCGCGGCGGTATCGCGCCACCAGCAGAGCACGTACACCGTCAGCGAACCGACCAGCGTCACCACGACCCACATGGTCAGTGCGATGTCGACCCACGAGCCGATCGGCGGGTTGCCCGGCAGGATGCCGCGCAGCGGAATGACCGCGAACAGCATCGCGGCCATCCAGCTGAGCATGTCGGTGTGCACCCGTCGGCGGCGTCGCGCGGTCTGCACGGCGACGAAGGCGGCCAGTGCCGCGAGCACGGCCATCATCAGCAGCAGAATCGCCGAGTACACGAGGGTGCCCACGCCCCTGGCGAGATGGACCGTCGTGCTCGAGGCGAACTCCTCGTCGACGCCCACCGCGTCCGACCGGACCGTCCAGCCTTCGACATTGTCGTCGAGGTAGACGCTGCTGCGGTGGATCTCGACGCCGTCGCCCGTGCCGGTGTATGCGGCGACCACCATAGGGGCGACGTCGAACCGGTCGAGCGGCCACCGCCCGGCCTGTCCTTGCACCATCAGCTGAGCATCGAACGTGGTCGGCACCGCGCCGGCCGGGAACACCAGCTCGGTGCGCGACGTGCTGGGCGCGAGATGCAGGCTGATCGGTACGGCGAGCGTCTCCCCGTCCGGTCCGGAGAAATCGGAACCCGGCCCGATGGTGACTTCCACGTCGAGTCGGCCCGAGGCGGGGTGCAGCGACGTCGGGGTGACGATCACGGCCACCTCGTCGTGGTCGGTGTGGATCGCCACGACCTCGTCGCGGTCGTCGGTGCTCGACGCGTACACGGCGAGGGAACCGAGGTAGAACACGGCCATCACGGAGACGACGAGCCCCCAGAACAACCGGGGCCGGTTTCGCCGGAACGATGCGAGGGGCACGAGTGGGAAGATACCGCGATCGGAAACCCGGACGGATTTATCGGGCGAGCGCGTCGGCCACCGAATCGACCGGCGGAGAGGACACTTTCGGCTCCCGGCCGGTCAGGACATCGCGCGCCGCCTTCGGATAGGCGAGCATCTCCCGGACCGTGTTCTTCACCAGCGTCGACCGTCGCCCGCCGGCCCGACCCGCGCGGACACCGTCGACATCGATCCCGGCGGCACGCCCCAACGCGACGGTGCGCGGGAGGTGGAAACGCTGGGTGACGACGAGAGCACGCCGGATGCCGAACGTGCGGGCGGCGCGGACGCAGGTGTCGTAGGTGTCCAGTCCGTACGGGTCCTCGACGATCCTCGCGGGGTCGACCCCGGCCGCGACGAGATATCCGGTCATGGCCGCGACCTCGTCACCGGACTTCCCGTGGGCGTCGCCGGAGACCAGCACGACGGACGCGCTGCCGTCCGCGAGCAACCGCGCCGTCGCGTCCAGCCTGCCCCGGAGGAACTTCATCGGCCGACCGGCTCGCACCCGCGCGCCCAGCACGATCACGACCGGCGCGTACGGCGCATCGGACGGATCGTGCATTCGTCCGGCCGCGGCCGCGCCGATCCACACGAACGGCAGGCCCACCACCGCGACCGCACCCGCCCCTGCGAGACAGGCGCCGCGCAACACGGCTCGAGGAATCAGGGTTGTGGAGTTTCGAGGTTCGGGCACACCCGGCGGCGACTATCCGGCGCGGGTGTCGGGCACACGTGCGGCGTCGGCCGCCGATTCGGCCGGGTGCGCTCCCGGGGCCGGGTTCTTCAGCGTCGCGGCGTAGATGTCGACGTACTCCTGACCCGACAGGCGCATCAACTTGTACATGACCTCGTCGGTGACGGCCCGCTCGACGAAGCGGTTGCCGCCCATGCCCTCGAAGCGCGAGAAGTCGATCGGCTCCCCGATGCGGACGGTGACCTTCGCCGGCTTCCACATGCGCGAGCCGATCGGGTTGACCTTCGCGGTGTCGATCATCGCGACCGGGATGACCTTGACCCCGGACTCGAGCGCGAGGCGGGCCATGCCGGTCTTGCCCTTGTAGAGGCGACCGTCGGGCGAGCGGGTGCCCTCGGGGTAGATGCCGAGGAGCTTGCCGTCCCCGAGGACGCGCAGGCCCGCGTTGAGCGCGTCCTGCGCGGCGGAGGCACCGGTTCGATCGATCGGGACCTGGCCGACGGCGGAGAAGAACCACCGCTGGAAGCGGCCCTTGAGCCCGGTGCCGGTGAAGTACTCGCTCTTCGCGAGGAAGGTGATGCGGCGGTTGACTCGTAGCGGAAGGAAGAACGAGTCGAGCACCGCCTGGTGGTTGCTGGCGAGGATTGCCGGGCCGTCGGTCGGAATATTCTCGGCGCCTTCGAGTTTCGGCCGCCCGAGGAGCAACAGCACCGGACCCAACAACACGTACTTAAACAGCCAGTACCACATGGCGTCCTTCCGTCCGAGCTCGATTCCCCCAGGTCTACCCAGGCCTCCACCTAGGGAATGACTGTACTCAGCAGTCCGGACCGCTGCCACACGCCGCCGCGCGGGCCAGATCCGCCGCACCGATCATCGCGGCCGCCTCGCCGAGCAGGGTGTGCCGGATCCGCGCCAACGGCCGGTGGCCCGCACCGGTTGTCAGGCGCGCATAGTGCTCGCGGGCGTCGTCCAGGAAGAGCGGCGCCGACATGCCGACGCCGCCGCAGATCACGATGAGGTCGGGGTCGAAGACGTCCGAGACCGTCGCCAGCCCCACGCCGAGCCAGCGGGCAAAGTCCGCGAACACCGCGAGCGCCAGCGGATCTCCGTCCGAGGCCGCTGCCGCGATCCGTCGTCCGGTCAGCGACCCGGGATCGACCGCGACGGCGCGGGCCAGGACGGTCGACGCCGACGGGTCGGCCGCGAGCAGTTCGAGTGCGGTGTCCACCAGCGCGGTGCCACTGCAGTAGCGCTCCCAGCATCCCCGTTTCCCGCACGCGCACGGGCGGCCCTCGGGAACGACCTGCATGTGCCCGAGTTCGGGGGCCACGCCGAAGCTGCCCCGGTACAGCCTGCCGTCGATCAGCAGGGCGGCGCCGATGCCGGTGCCGATCGCCACGATGACGACATTGCGCCCGCCGGCGGCGGCACCGAACCGGCATTCCGCCCACGCGGCCGCGTTCGCGTCGTGCTCGAGGACGACGGGCAGACCGAGGCGCTGACCCAGCGTGCGGGCCACCGGCGCATCGACCCACGGCAGGTGCGGCGCGAATCGGACCGTGGTGCGGTCGGAATCGACGAAACCGGCGACGGCGAGACCCACCGCCGCGATGCGGTGCCGATCGGCCAGTTCGCGGACGGCCCGCTCGATCCCCCGCTCGAGTGCATCCGCAGCGTGCGGCGTCGGCGCCTGCGCCGTATCGAGCACGTCACCGCTCGCATCGACGACCGCGGCCCGGATGCTGGTACCCCCGACGTCCACGCCGACGGTGAGAAGTTCGGTGCTCTCCACCCCGCCGATTGTGCCGACCGCGCCCGGCGGTGCGTGCGGCGGGTACCGCGTGTCTAGTGCTTGATCGTGACGTCGATCGGCACGAACTTGTGCGACGTGAACGGCCCAGACGGCGCAGTGGCAGTCGGCGCATCGGCGGTACCGGTGGCGGCACGGTCGTGATCGTCGAGGACCTCACGCAGCACGGCGAGCAGCACGGCGCCCTGACCTGCCAGCAGCGTGACGAGGTCGTGCTGTTCACCGCGCACCAGCGCGGCCAGCGCGCACAGCGGGCACCACGAGCAACTGCTGCAGGCGGGCTGGGCGCCGGTGCCCGCGCCGGCCGTGTCGGCGACTGCAGCGGCGGCATCGGCTGCGCCCTCCCCGGAGCGGGCCGCCGCGGCCTTCTGCAGGATCGGCTCGAGCCGGTCGAGAACAGCCTCGGCGAGCGCCTTGAGTTCGGCGGCCAGTTCGGCGTGGTCGCCGGTCACCGGGGCCACACTGCGGGATCGGGGACGAACCGCACGACCAGGTCGGATCCGTCGAAGTCGGCGTCGCGCACGACGCAGCGGCGCAGCACCGACGCCAGGCGCACGCGACGACGTCTGCCGTCGGCTCCCACCAGCAAGTCGTCCTCCACTCGTCCCAGCGTCAACGTCCCGGGATCGACGAGCGGCAAGTGCATGCGCATCGCGTACACCGATTCGACGTCGCCCGAACCCGATTCGAGGGCGACGCGCACCGGCGCACAGTCTGCCCCGAGCACCTCGGACGGATCTGCCACGTCCGTGTAGACCGTGCGTGCCACACCACCGAGGGCATCCCACCCTATCGGCTCGTTCGCGAGGTGGTCGGCAGACAGCACCGTCACCTCACCCGTCGTGGCCGTCAACTCGGCCAGGATCTTCCGCTCCGCGGTGCGGCGGGTGTCGCACCAACTCGCGAGCTCCTCCGGCATGTCGCCCGAATCCATCTGGGGCAGAGTCTTGTTCACGACAATCGCATCGACGCGGAGCCCGGCGAGCGCCAGCGCGGACAGGACCCGGCGGGTCTCCGCGAGCGCGACTCGCTCGGCGCAGGTCACCACCCGCACCGACGTCCGGTCGCGGTCCTGCAGCAGGTCCCCCACCGCGGCAGTCGCGTCGAGCACCCGATCGAGCATCGCGACGACGAAGGCCAGCCGGGCATCGGTCGAGGTCGCGGCGGCGATACGCCGGTGCTGCGGCCACACGCGCTCCACGTATCCGGAGACGGATCCGGGAATTGCCAACGTGCGCAGCGCGTCCGCGGTCGGCGGGCAGTCCACGACGATGACGTCCCAGCGCGCCTGTTCGGCCAGTCGCACCACTTCGTTGAGCCCGAGGGCCTCCTCGACGCCGGGCAGCCCCGTCAATTCCTCTGGTGCCAGATCGGCGAACTGGGCGCCGTGATCGTGGACACCACCCAGGGCCAGCAGCGCGACGAGTCCGCGGTAGCGCTCCTCGAGCAGTGCCTGCGTGTCGATCTCGCGAGCGTGGAGGCCCGGTCCGACGCGCGACTCCTCGCTCCGCCCGACCGGGCGGTCGAGCACATCCGACAGCGAGTGCGCCTGGTCGAGGGACAGCAGCAGGACCCGACGTCCCGCCTCGGCGAGCGCGACCGCCGTCGCCGCCGCCACCGTCGTCCTGCCGACACCGCCCTTGCCGACGAACAGTCGGACCTGGGTGACCCGGGTGGAACCGGCGGCGCTCAGCCCTCCACCCGCTTCTTCAGTTCCTTGAGCGCGGTGTCGGTGATGACCTTCTCCGCCTTGCGCTTGAACAGACCGATCATCGGGATCGTCAGATCCACCGTCAGTTCGTAGGTGACACTGGTGCCGCCGCCGGGTTCGCGTTCGAGCGTGTAGGACCCGAACTGCGCCTTCTGGATCTCGCCGGACACCAGCTCCCAGCTCACCGACATCCCGTCGGGCGCCCAGCGGTACCGGAGCACGTAGGTGTCCTTGACCATCCCGGCGTCCAGCACGAATCGGACCTGTTCGGCGCGGCCGTCGGGCCCCGTCGAGAGCACCTCGACCGACTTCGCGGCCTCCACCCATGCCGGGTAGTCGTCGAAGTCGGCGATCACACCCATCACCCGCTCGGCGGGTGCGTCGACGGTGATCGACCTCTTGGTCTTCTCGGCCATGCCTCGGACGCTTCCTTTCAGAACGGCGCGACGTGCGCGTCACCGCACGTCCATCTCACACGATTTCCGACAGGACTCACAATCTCACTACTGCGGGGGTTCACCCGCGGCGCGTCCCGCCTCGAGCTGTTGCTTGAGCTCGAACGTCATCACCTTGCCCGCGAGCCGTCGGGCGTGGTTCATTCCGGCCAGGTCGAGGGACGCCAGCGCCTGCGGGCTCACGCCGGTCGGCTCCGCATGCAGGAAGTAGTGGACGACGGTGCCGTCCATGACCTGCTCGAGCCACACCTCCATCGTGCCGGTCAGCGGACCCGCCACCGTCCAGCGAATCCCCTTCTCCGCCCGATTCTCACGGACGTCGAGAACGAGGTCGGGCCACCACGCACGCCAGCGCGCGGGCACGGATACGCGGGCAGCCACCTTCTCCGGGGCTGCGGCGACAAAAGTCTGGTCGGCGACCTGAATGCTGCTCACTCCCACAGCTTCACACACCGCCCTCACGCCCCGTGATCTGGACTACACCTGGGTGGGAGAAGATCCACCAAGCCGCAGGTAGGTAGCCTTGCCGCGTGCTGTCCTCGGTCGGTCTATCGTGAGGACCAGCAAACCCTACTCGTCAGTATCTGCAGTGTCGGAGGTTGTCGTGCCCGAGTTCAGCGTTCCTGCCACGTTCACAATCCCGGAGGACGCATCCGCGGTCGACTCCGTCTTCGAGTACTCGACGACCAAGCCCGGACACGTCGTCTACCGGCGACAGGTCGGCGGGTCCTGGGTGGACGTCACCGCCCGCGAGTTCGCCGATCAGGTGACCGCCGTCGCGAAGGGACTGATCGCCCGCGGCGTCCAGCCCGGCGACCGCGTCGCGCTGATGTCCGCGACCCGCTACGAGTGGTCCCTGTTCGACTACGCGATCTGGAGCGCGGGCGGCGTCACGGTGCCGATCTACGAGACCTCCTCCGCCGACCAGGTCAAGTGGATCCTCGAGGACTCCGGCGCGATCGGCCTCATCGTCGAGACCGCCAAGCACTCCACGGCCATCGCGGAGGTTGCCGCCGCCGCACCCGATCTGCGGGCCGTGCTCCAGATCGAGCCGTCCGGTACCGACGAGGGCGCGGTTGCGGTCCTGACGGCGCAGGGCGCCGACATCCCGGACGACGAGGTACGGGCCCGCGCCAAGGCCCTGAAGGCCAGCGATCCGGCGACCCTCATCTACACCTCCGGCACCACCGGACGCCCCAAGGGCTGCCAGCTCACCCACTCGAACCTCATCGCCGAGTCCAAGGGCATCATCGATTCGAGTCTCGGCAAGCTGCTGACGACGCCGGGCGTGAGCACCCTGATGTTCCTGCCGCTCGCGCACGTCCTCGCGCGCGCAGTCAGCATCGCGGCCTTCGACGCCGGCGCCTCCCTCGGCCACACCAGTGACATCCCGAACCTGGTACCGACGTTCGCCACCTTCAAGCCCGATTTCATCCTGTCCGTCCCGCGCGTGTTCGAGAAGGTCTACAACACCGCCCGCCAGAAGGCGCACTCGGAGGGCAAGGGCAAGATCTTCGACCTGGCGGCCACCACCGCGGTCGAGTGGAGCGAGGCCAAGGACAACGGCGGCCCGGGCCTGATCCTCAACATCAAGCACGCCGTGTTCGACAAGCTGGTCTACGCCAAGCTGCGGGCGGCGCTCGGCGGCAAGTGCCAGCTCGCGATCTCCGGAGGCGCTCCCCTGGGCGCGCGCCTCGGCCACTTCTTCCGCGGCATCGGCGTCACGATCTACGAGGGCTACGGCCTCACCGAGACCACCGCCGCGTTCGCCGTCAACACGATCGGCAACCAGAAGGTCGGTACGGTCGGAAAGCCGTTGGCCGGCAACTCGGTTCGCATCGCCGAGGACGGCGAGATCCTGCTGTCCGGCCCGGTGGTGTTCTCCGGCTACTGGCGCAACGAGGCCGCGACGAAGGACGCCATCGAGGACGGCTGGTTCCACACCGGCGACCTGGGCACCGTCGACTCCGCCGGCTACATCACCATCACCGGCCGCAAGAAGGAGATCATCGTCACCGCCGGCGGCAAGAACGTCGCCCCCGCGCAGCTCGAGGATCACCTGCGGGCCCACCCGCTGATCAGCCAGGCGATCGTCGTCGGCGACCAGAAGCCGTTCATCGGCGCGCTGATCACCATCGACGCCGAGGCGCTGCCCGGATGGAACGAGCGCAACGGGAAGACCGCAGGAACCACGGTCGCCGAACTGCTGAGCGATCCCGATCTGACCGCCGAGATCGACGAGGCCATCGCGGAGGCCAACAAGCTCGTCTCGCATGCCGAGGCCATCAAGAAGTACCGCATCCTGCCGGTCGACTTCACCGAGGAGACCGGTGAGCTCACCCCCACCCTGAAGCTCAAGCGCAACGTCGTCCACGAGAGCTTCGCCGACGACATCGAGCGGATCTACAGCAAGTAGTTCCACCGCGACCTGGTCCGGCGCCCACCCTCCTCTTCGGACGGTGGGCGCCCGACTTTTCCGTGCGCGGCTCTTGCCCGCGTCAGCCCAGCAGGCGACGCAGCTTGCCCCCCAGCACATCCCAGCGCCAGTTCGCCTTCACCCATTCACGCCCGGCCGCGCCCATCGCGGCGGCCCGGTCCCGATCCTCGAGCACCGAGATCACCGACTGCGCGACGTCGTCCACGGACGTGCCGTCGACGACGAGCCCGGTCTCGTGCTCGACGACCGTCTCCGGCGCACCACCGGAACGGCCGGCGATCACCGGCACGCCGGTGGCCGACGCCTCGAGGTAGACGATGCCGAGTCCCTCCACGTCCAGCCCGGCACCGCGGGTCCGGCACGGCATCGCGAAGACGTCCGCGATGGTGTGGTGCGCCGCCAGCTCCGCGGCCGGGACGCCGCCGGTGAACACGACGTGCTCGGCGACGCCGCACTCGTGGGCGAGCGCCCGCAACCGCTCGGCGTCGGGCCCCCCGCCGACGATCACCAGGACCGCGCCGTCGATGCGCCGCCGGATCGCGGGCAGCGCGCGGATCAGCTGGTCCTGCCCCTTGCGCGGAACCAACCGCGACAGGCACAGGACCGTCGGCCGATCCCCCAGCCCGTAGCGTGCGCGCAGTTCCGCGCGCGCCGCCGGGTCGGGACGGAACAGGTCGGTGTCGACGCCCGACGGCAGGTGCTCGAGCGCGGCGTGCGACCCGAATGCCGCCGCGAACCTGCCCCGCGTGTACTTGCTGACATAGGTGACGGCGTCGGTGTGGTCCCCGATCCGGCGCAGGGCCTGTCGCGCGCCGGGCAGCATGGACCAGCCCACCTCGTGGCCGTGGGTGGACGCGATCACCCGCTGCGCACCGGCGCGGCGGACCGTCGGCGCCAGCAGGGCCAGCGGGGCCGCCGCCCCGAACCACACACTGGTGCACTCGTACTTCTCGACGAGCTTGGCCGCACGCCGCGCCACGAACGGCGTGGGCACCATCAGCGTCGTCGGGTGCCGCACCACCGCGTAGGGTTGCTCGGCGTCGAAACGAATGTGGCTGTCCCCGCGCCATCTCGGGGCGTAGACGACCAGTTCGTCCGCGGGAAGCTGGGCCGCAAAGGCATGCAGGTACGACTGGATTCCACCAGGTCGCGGAGGAAAGTCATTCGTCACCAACAGGGTTCGACGCATGCGTCCACCGTAGGTGCCGGCGACCCGGCACCGGGCGTCAGGGTCGGGACAGCTGCCCCTTGATCCAGCCGGCCCACGAATCGACCAACCCGTCCGTCCCGGTGCCCAGGATGCCGCGGATCCGGCTGTCGAGATCGGTCGCGGTGACCGGCCCCCGGGCCAGCTGCCGGTACAGCTCGTCCAGACGCGGCTCGCCGTACTCGGCGGCGATGAAAGCCGCGAGGGACCAGGACGATTCGTAGGCCGCGCGGGCGGTGTCACCGCCGGCCCGGAAGTCCTCGTTCGCCGGCAGCGCCGTCGGCGGACCGGTCCGCGCCACCTCCGCCGCCAGGGTGGGCGCGAGGTCCCCGAATCGCGCCTCGATCCCGTGGTAGCCGACGTAGTCCGCGTAGCCCTCGAGCATCCACATGGGGGATCCGTCCTCGGTTGCCGGACGGGCCGCGACATGGGTGAGTTCGTGCCGCAGGACCGAGACCCGGGTCAGGTCGGTGAGGCGTCCCGCCGCCTCCGGACTGAACACGATCCGCTGCCCCGACGCCGTCCCCGAACGATGATCCACGGCATCGGACACCGCGACCGCGGCGATGTCGGCTCCGCTGTGGTCCGAGCCCACCAGCGAGGAGAACTCCTCCTGCGAGCCGGCCACCATGACGACGGCCCTTCGCGACCAGTCCTCGCCCCACACGTCGGTCACGTGGGCGACGGCGTCCCCGAGGTCCGCCGCGATCAAATCGATCATCGCCGACTGCTCGGGGTGACCGAGCACGATCGACGGGCGCCCCTCTTCACCGGCCACCGTCCGTGTCGTGACGGGTCCGAAATCCCAAGGACCGCGCCACGTTTCACGATTCGATCCAGGCAGTGGCGAATCGTCCACCAGCTTCCAATCGTCACCATGCCGAGCCAACAGAAGCGAGACCGGCTTGCGGGTGGACTGGGCATCCGCGCCGGCGATCCCGTAGCGCAGGTACACCGCCGGGGCCCACACGTCGGAGGCACCGAGCGCGTCCGCCAACCCGGACGGGACCGGCGTCTCCGGTTCGAGCCCGATGTCGTAGGCGAACTCGGAGAAGGGAACCTGCGCAGCATTGTCGGCCCGCCGGACCTCCGAGTCGAGAAAACCCGGTATCGCCTGCGGATCGAACAACGCCGGCAGCGCCGCCGTGTCTCCTGTCCGCACCGCACGCGCCCACTCGTCCAGCACTGCCTGTGCACCCGTTCGGCGACCGTCGTCGTACGGGTTCCCGACCGGCGCTGCGGGGCCCGGCGCCTCCGGTTCGTCACCGCCCCGGTCGAACGTCGTCAGGGAGAGGACCAGCGCCACCGCGATACCCAGCCCGGCCAGACCTACCCACTCCCACCGACGCACACGCCGCCGCGGCGCGGGACTCGGTGAGTGATCATCATCGGGCACGTCCGAGAGTCTAGGAGCCGCGGACACGGATGGACCCGATACCCCTGGGTATCGGGTCCATCCGGTGTCGGTGTATCGAGCGTTGGGGCGGCGTTCTCAGTAGCGGCGAGCGCCGTAGAAGGGCATCGACGCCATGGAGTCGACCTTCACCGGCGTGCCGTACGTCGAGGCGTGCAGCACGTTGCCGTCACCGGCGTACAGGCCGACGTGCGAGGCGTCGCTGTAGAACAACACCACGTCGCCGGGCTGCAGCTGACTCTTGTCGACCGGCGTACCGCCATCGGCCTGCGCCTGACTCGAGCGCGGCAGAACCTTGCCGATCTGCTTGTACGCCCACACCACGAGCCCGGAGCAGTCGTACGCGTCAGGACCGGTCGCGCCCCAGCTGTAGGGCTTCCCCACCTGGGTCAGTCCGGCCTGCAACGCGGCCGATCCGGTACCCGAGCCGAGGTTCGCCAGGATGCTCCCGGCGTCGACGCCGGCCGGGAACGGCGAGCCTGCCAGCTGTGCACGCTCGGCACCGGTGAGCTGGTCGAATGCCTTGGTGACCGAGTCGATCTGCTTCTGCAGCTCGCTCTGCTTGTTCTGGAGCTCGTCGCTGACCTGCTTGGCCTGCTCGGTCGCGGCGCGCGCCGCATCGGCCGAAGCCTGCGAGGCCTCCGCCGCGGCGGTCGCGTCGGCGGTCGCCTGCTTGAATCCGGAGACGGCCTTCGAGGTCTCGTTCGAGATCGCGTCGAGCGCCGACATCTGATCGAGCAGCTGCTGCGGCGAGTCGCTCACCATCAGCGCGAACAACCGGTTGGTGCGGGCGCCCTGGTAGCTGGCGGCGGCGAGCTTGCCGACCGTGGGACGGAACTGGTCGATCCGGGACTCGGCGGCGGCAAGCAGGTCACGATCTCCGGCCAGGCGCGCCTCCGCGTCCCGCTGGGCCGCCTGCTTGCCGTCGAGGTCGATCTGCGCGTTGTGCAGCGCCTCGGTGGTCTGTTCGGATTCGCGCGACAGGTCCGCGAGCCGCTCCAGCGCCTCGGTCGGGTTGCTCACCAACGGATCCGCGCCGGCCGAACCGGCGGGCAGTCCCACGAGGGTCAGGGAGAGCACTCCCGTCGCCAGAGCGGCACACATCGAACGCTTCATCTTCTGCGAGGACTTCTGGGAGGGCACAGCGGCGCGACTCTCCGTTTCTGGATTCGTCTCCACCAGACGGCGGTGGGGCCTGCAAGGGGGTCCGTAAGGTCTCGAACAGGTTACGGAATGGCATATGTCCGTGTCTACCCGGGAGTAGGACAATTCGTACATCGTCGCGAAAGCCACAAAAGGCCCGGGACGGACACGTGTCGAAAGACGTGCAGGGCGGGTCCGACCGGAGTCGGACCCGCCCTGCACACGTCGAACGTCTAGCGCGTCACGCGTAGCGGCGTGCGCCGTCGAACGGCATCGACGACACGGGCGCCAGCTTGACCGGCTGACCCGCGGTCGAGGCGTGGATGACATTGCCGTCGCCCGCGTAGATGCCCGAGTGGCTTCCGCCGTAGAACGAGATCACGTCGCCGACCCGCAGGTCGGACTGGGCCACGGCGAAACCGGCGGCGGCCTGGTCGTAGCTGGTGCGCGGGAGGTTCAGACCGGCCTGCTTGTAGGCCCACTGGACCAGACCCGAGCAGTCGAACGCGTCCGGGCCGGCAGCGCCGTACACGTACGGGGCACCGAGCTTGGCCCTGGCGGCCTCGACGGCCTTCTCACCTGCGGTGACGATGGGGGCGAGCGGGGCCGGGACCGCAGCCGCGCTGCCGGTCGCGACGCCGGGCACGATGCCCTCGGGAATGCTCGGGGTGATGCTCGCGATCGCGGCGTCGACCTGCTGCTGCGTCACACCGGGGACCTCGACGGTGCCGACACCCGGGATGTTGATCGGATCGGCAAGGGCGGGGGCGGCGGAAACCGTGACGGCTCCGACGGCAAGTGCGCCGGCAACGGCGGCGCGACGCGCGGAACGCGTGAAAGTAGATGACGCCACGAGAAAGGGGACTCCGTTTCTTCCGTTCGTCCGCCGACCGAGTTAGCTGACGGGTTCGGGCTGGGAAGATCAGCCCTACCCGACGACACCGCAGCGCGGCTTCGACGGGATTCACCCCAGAAGAACTTGGGTTCCCGGCTCGTCCCCTCCGGAGAGGTTCCGATTAGGCGGTCCCAGCGATGCCGTCCCGGGTGGGGCGGCAAGACTCCGCTAGGTCTCGAGAAGATTACGAAAGCGCATCCCTCGTGTCGACTTGGACGCGCGGAAATCGCTCCGTTTTCCCGATTTGCCGGGTTTGAACCCGCTTCGATCGACACATGATCACGACGAGATAACGAGCGGTCCCTTTCCCTCGCACCCGCGACCGGCACCCCGCGCCCCGCCGGGGACCGACCACACCCCGACAGGAGCCCGTGTATCCGGCGTCACCACTGGTCAACGCCGATCGACACCGCGCCGGGCCGAGGGACGCAGCGCCCCCGCCGACAACGGCACACGACCCACACGCGGCCACCGAAACCGCAGTCCCGCAACGAAGATCACGCGCCACACATTCGACGAGCCCGCCGGGCCAGTGTGATCCTCGTCTCTCCAGGCCGAATCGCCACCCGATCCACCGACTTCCGGTGCGTGCCCCCGCGTGCCGCGGGCACTGTCGGTGCCGGTCTCTAGTGTCCCGAGGCGTGAGTGCGCCGCGATCCGCCCGTTCGACCGACGGAACCCAACTGACGTTCGACGAGCTGGACACACCGCTGCACGAGATCACCTTCGTCGTCGTCGACCTCGAAACCACCGGCGGCAGCGCCGATACCGATGCCATCACCGAGATCGGCGCCGTGAAGGTGCGTGGCGGCGAGATCGTCGGTGAGCTCGGAACTCTCATCGACCCGGGACGCGCGATCCCGCCGTACATCGTCGAGATCACCGGAA
Organism: Rhodococcus sp. AG1013; assembly: GCF_003350365.1. Lineage (NCBI taxonomy): Bacteria > Bacillati > Actinomycetota > Actinomycetes > Mycobacteriales > Nocardiaceae > Rhodococcus > Rhodococcus sp. AG1013. The sequence goes on along the minus strand of NZ_QQAT01000003.1, from coordinate 278,698 downwards.
TCACGACCGCGATGGTGCGCGGTGCACCCCGCATCGACGCCGTCCTGCCCGCGTTCCTCGAGTTCGCCCGCGGTGCCGTGCTGGTCGCCCACAACGCGGGATTCGACGTCGGGTTCCTCAAGGCCGCCGCGGCCCGCCAGGACATCCCCTGGCCCAAGTTCCAGGTGTTGTGCACCGTGAAGCTCGCCCGCCGTGTCCTGAGCCGCGACGAGGCGCCGTCGGTGAAGCTCTCGGCGCTCGCGACCCTGTTCGGGGCCGAGACCACCCCGACGCACCGCGCACTCGACGACGCCAAGGCCACGGTCGACGTCCTGCACGCCCTCATCGGCCGGGTCGGCAATCAGGGTGTGCACAGCCTCCCCGAGCTTCTCGACTACCTGCCGCGGGTGTCGTCCGAACAGCGCGCCAAGCGCACACTCGCGAGCCACCTCCCCCGCACCCCCGGGGTCTACCTGTTCCGCGGCCCGTCCGACGAGGTCCTCTACGTCGGCACCGCGACCGATCTCCGCAGCCGGGTCCGTACCTACTTCACCGGGTCGGAGACGCGGGGGCGGATGAAGGAGATGGTCGCGCTCGCCACACGGATCGATCACGTCGAATGCGCGCATCCACTCGAGGCCGGGGTACGCGAGCTCCGACTGCTCAGCGCCCACGTGCCCCCGTACAACCGCCGATCCAAGTTCCCGATGCGCGGCTGGTGGGTCACCCTCACCGACGAGGCCTTCCCGCGCCTCTCGGTGGTCCGTACAGCGACGATCGACGCGCTGGGGCCGTTCCGGTCCCGCACCGACGCCGCCGACGCCGCACAGACCGTCGCCGAGTTCTGCGGCCTGCGGACGTGCACCACGCGCATCCGCCGGGGCCAGCCGCACGGACCCAAGTGCCCTCCCCGCGATCTCGGCGGCTGTCCCGCGATCTCCGACGACGAGGACGGCTACGCCGTCGCGCCCGAGCTGGCGCGGGCATTGTTCCGCGGCACCGACGACGCGCCACTGCACCGAATGCGCGACCGGATCGAGGAGTTGGCGGCCGCCGAGCTGTTCGAGAGCGCCGCACGACTGCGTGACCGCACCGCGGCGCTCGGGCTGGCCCTTCGGCGCATGCAACGGCTCGGGTCGCTGACCGCCGTCGACGAGCTGATCGCGGCCCGGCGGGCGGCCGACGGCGGGTGGGAGTTCGCGATGGTCCGCTCCGGGCGCCTGGCCGCCGCCGGCGTCGCACTGCGCGGGGTTCCACCGATGCCGGTGGTCGAGGCGCTGGTGGCGTCGGCGGAGACCGTCCTGCCCGATGCGACTCCGCTCCGCGGCGCCTCGCCCGAGGAAGTGGGGCTCGTCGCACGATGGCTGTACGCCGACGGCACCCGCATCGTCCGAACCAGTGCGGGATACGGCGAACCGGCCCACGGAGCGGGTTCGTGGGAGGACTGGTGCACGCTGGCGCGGGGCGCGGCACCGCCTACTGTGTTGGACGAACGACAGCACCGTGCCGCACCAGAGCACTGAAGGAGCACCATGATCAACGCCATCGTCATGATCCACGCCGAGGCCGACCGGATCCCCGAGACCGCGCAGGCGGTGGCCGATCTCGCCGGAGTGTCCGAGGTCTATTCGTGCGCGGGCGACATCGACCTGATCGCGATCGTCAAGGTCCGCGACCACGCACAGATCGCCGAGGTCGTGACCGAGCGGATCAACAAGGTGCCCGGCGTGCTCAAGACCGCGACGCACATCGCTTTCCAGTCGTACTCGAGCGCCGACGTCGAGGCGGCCTTCTCGCTCGGCGAGTAGACCGCTGGGTCCCGGGGCGTGGGAGCCCCGGGACCATCGAACGTGTCCGCCTCAGCGTTTGGCGGCCAACCCCACGGTCAAGGCGGCCCAACGCTCCAGCAGGGCCGCTGCCGCACCGGAATCGATCGCCCGAGCGGCCTTCTCCATGCCCGCCGCCAGCGACTCCTCGAGGCTGCCGGACAGCCCGTCGTACGCGGCGATCGCGCCCGCCGCGTTCAGCAGCACCGCGTCCCGCACGGCGCCCTCGTCGCCGGCGAAGATTCCCCGCGCCACCCGCGCATTGTCGACCGCATCGCCACCGCGCAGCGCGTCGAGCGGAACGCGGGCGATCCCGAGGTCCGTCGGATCCAGCTTCTGGGTCCGCACGGTACCGCCGGACACGACGTACACCTCCGACGTCGTCGAGGTGGTGATCTCGTCGAGTCCGTCGTCACCGCGCACGACCAGCGCCGAGTTCCCGCGTTCCGCGAGCACCCCGGCGACGACCGGGATGAGGTCCTGGAACGCGCACCCGATCAGACCGGCCCGCGGACGCGCCGGGTTGGTGAGCGGTCCGAGCACGTTGAAGACGGTGGGAATTCCGATCTCCTTGCGCGGGGCCCCCGCGAATCGCAGCGCCGGGTGGAACACCGGGGCGAAGCAGAAGCCGATCCCGACTTCCTCCACACACCGCGCGACGTCCTGGGCACCGAGATTGATGTGCACGCCCAGCGCCTCGAGAACGTCGGCGCCGCCGCTCTTCGACGACGCGGCCCGGTTGCCGTGCTTGACCACCCGCACGCCGGCGGCGGCGACGACGACCGCCGCCATCGTCGAGATATTGACCGTGTGCGACCGGTCGCCGCCCGTGCCGACGACATCGACGACGTCCGGCGACACCGGCACCGTCTTCGCGTGGCCCAGCATCGCGTCGGCGAGTCCGCGCAGCTCCGCGGGGGTCGCCCCCTTCATCTTCAGCGCGACGCCGAAGGCCGCGATCTGCGCCGAGGTCGCGGCGTCGGACATGATCTCGTCCATCGCCCACGCGGTGTCGTCGGCGGTGAGGTCACGACCGTCGGTGAGGGCTCCCAGGACCGCGGGCCAGCTCCGGTCAGTCGCGCCTGCCACTCGTTCCGTGCCTTGCGCTACTGCCTGCCGCACCATCACGACCCTTTCTGCCGGGCGCCCACCAACTGCCGGGTGGGCATGTCGCCCCGCAGCTTAGTGCGCGTGCCGCGGGTCACGACGCGGACGGCGGTTGCAGGCCCTCCCAACCGAGCGCCGTGCCACCCCAGCGCTGCGCCAGGCCCGCCATCCGGGATCGCTCCTGCGAACAATGCAGGGCATCGAGGATCTGGACCCGTTCGAGGACCACGGACACCGTTCCGTCGTCGGCCGACTCCGGATCGCCCGCCAGTTCGTAGCCGTCCTGGGCCGCCACGGCGACCGCGTCCCGGACCTCGGCGACGGGGAGCCGCAGGTGATGCCGGAGCACCGCCTCGGCCTCGGGGATCCAGGCGGGATCGCCGCCGGCGCCGCGTTCGAGAACCGTCGACGACGCCTCCGCGTCGTCGAATCCCGACACGACCACGACGAGATCCGGACGAGTTCGATCGAGAGGGGCCGGCTCGCTCCGAGACAGAAGACCGTTGATCCAACGTGCGACGCCGCGCCTGAGTTCCATGCGCTTACCTTGCCATGTTCGCCGGGACCCGCTGACGCGACCGGATAACATGCTCTGACGTGGGCCGACGCGCCGACATAGGACCCGGCTACCCGTCTGTTACGACAAGGCGTCATACTTCTCAGCGTGACGAGCGCAGTAGGGACTTCAGGATCGGCAATCACCCAGCGCGTGCACTCGCTGAACCGGCCAAACATGGTCAGCGTCGGCACCATCGTGTGGTTGTCAAGCGAGCTCATGTTTTTCGCAGGGCTCTTCGCTATGTACTTCGTTGCGCGGGCGCAGGCGGGCGACAACTGGCCGCCGGAACCCGTGCATCTCAACCTGGCACTGGCAGTGCCGGTCACCCTCGTACTGATCGCCTCCTCCTTCACCTGCCAGATGGGCGTTTTCGCCGCGGAGAAGGGTGATGTCTTCGGACTTCGGCGGTGGTACCTGGTGACTCTCGCTATGGGCACGTTCTTCGTGCTCGGCCAGGGCTTCGAGTACATCACGCTCGTCAAGGAAGGGGTGACGATTTCGAGCAGCGTGTACGGCTCGGTGTTCTTCATGACCACCGGCTTCCACGGTCTGCACGTCATCGGCGGCCTCATCGCCTTCGTCTTCTTGATCGTCCGCACCAAGGTCAGCAAGTTCACGCCTGCACAGGCAACTGCGGCGATCGTCGTCTCGTATTACTGGCACTTCGTCGACATTGTGTGGATCGGCCTGTTCGCCACGATTTATTTCATCCGTTAGCCAGCTGGACGCCCAGGCAGCCCCCTGACGCTTCAGTCGTCCCGACATACCAAAGGGATACAGATGAGTTCATCCCCCCCTCCCGCAATCGAGGGTGACATGCCCCACCGTCCCGCAGCAGCCTCTGCGGCCAAGACGCGACGTCAGCGCAAGATGCGCCGTCGCGTCACCGGCGCGCTGATCCTCATGCTGGGCCTGGTCAGCGCTGGTTTCCTCGCTTCCGCCTTGACGCCTGCACCGCAGGTCGCCACCGCGAGCGACGACTCCGCCGCCCTGATCCGCGAAGGCAAGCAGCTCTACGACACCTCCTGCATCACGTGCCACGGCGCGAACCTGCAGGGTGTGCAGGACCGCGGCCCCAGCCTGATCGGTGTCGGTGAGGCAGCCGTGTACTTCCAGGTGTCGTCCGGTCGTATGCCCGCCGCACGCAACGAGGCCCAGGCTTCCCGCAAGCCGGCCAAGTTCGACGCGCGCCAGACCGACGCCATCGGCGCCTACGTCCAGTCGCAGGGTGGCGGCCCCACCCTCGTCCGCGACGAGAACGGCGAGATCGCACAGTCGTCGCTGCGTGGCGGCGATGTCGCGCGCGGTAGCGAGCTGTTCCGCCTCAACTGCGCGTCGTGCCACAACTTCACCGGGCGCGGCGGTGCGCTGTCCTCCGGTAAGTACGCCCCCGTTCTGGATCCGGCCAGCGAGCAGCAGATCTATGCCGCCATGGTCACGGGCCCCCAGAACATGCCCAAGTTCTCCGACCGCCAGCTGACGCTGGAGGAGAAGAAGGACATCATCGCCTACGTCAAGCAGTCGAGCGAGAACAAGAACCCGGGTGGTTACGGTCTCGGCGGCATCGGACCGGGGTCCGAGGGCCTCGCTATGTGGGTCATCGGCATCGTCGCTGTCGTCGGTGCAGCACTGTGGATCGGAGCAAGGTCATGAGCGACGCCGGCAGCGGCGATACGCCGAAGAAGTACACGGACGACGAACTCGACCGGATGAGCCGGGACGAACTCGTCGAACTCGGTACCAATCTCGACGGCGTCGATGTCGCGTTCCGTAGGGATCGCTGGGCGGTCGAGGGCACCAAGGCCGAGAAGCGCGCCGAGCGCTCGGTGGCCTTCTGGTTCATCCTGGCGGGCCTGTCCGCTATCGCCTTCATCGGCATCTTCCTGTTCTGGCCCTGGGAGTACGCGGGCCCGGGCGAGGACACCTACTGGGCGTACAACCTCTACACGCCGCTGATCGGCTTCACCATGGGTCTCGCGATCCTCGGTGTCGGCGTCGGCGCGGTGAAGTTCACCAAGAAGTTCGTCCCCGAAGAGGTCTCGATCCAGGACCGCCACGACGGCGGTTCGGCCGAGGTCGACAAGAAGACCCTCGTCGCTCAGCTGAGCGACACCCTCGACACGTCGACGATCGGCCGCCGCAAGGTCATCAAGCGCAGCCTGATCTTCGGTGGTGGCGCGCTCGGCATCATGTCGGTGATGCCCCTCGGTGGCCTGATCAAGAACCCGTGGGCCAAGGGCGACAACTCCCCGCTGTGGGTGTCCGGATGGACCCCGCGCTACAAGGGCGAGACCATCTACCTGCGTCGCGACACCGGTCGTCCGCACGACATCGTGCTGGTGCGCCCCGAGGATCTCGACGCCGGCTCCATGGAGACGGTGTTCCCGTTCCGTGAGTCCGAGCGTGGCAACGACGAGGAGCTGTTCAAGGCTCTGCGCGGCATCCGCAATGCGGTCATGCTCATCCGTCTGCGCACCGAGGACACCCAGAAGGTCGTCAAGCGCAAGGACCAGGAGAGCTTCAATTACGGCGATTACTTCGCGTACTCGAAGATCTGCACCCACCTCGGCTGCCCCACCTCGCTGTACGAGCAGCAGACCAACCGAATCCTGTGCCCCTGCCATCAGTCGCAGTTCGACGCGCTGCAGTACGGCAAGCCGATCTTCGGTCCCGCCGCTCGTGCTCTTCCGCAGCTGCCTATTACAGTGAACGAAGAGGGCTACCTCGTCGCCAACGGTGACTTCATCGAAGCCCTCGGCCCGGCATTTTGGGAGCGTCGACCGTGACCACTACAACCCCATCCAGAGTTGCCGCCCAAGCAGAGGCAGTCGACTCCCGGTACCACATCGCGGCCGGAATGAAGCGACAGATCAACAAGGTCTTCCCGACCCATTGGTCTTTCATGCTCGGCGAGATCGCGCTGTACAGCTTCATCATCCTGCTGATCTCCGGCGTCTACCTGACCCTGTTCTTCGATCCGTCGTTGGCCGAGGTCACCTACAACGGTGCATACGAGCCGCTCCGCGGCGTCGAGATGTCCCGCGCCTACGCGACCACGCTCGACATCTCGTTCGAGGTCCGCGGCGGTCTGTTCGTCCGTCAGATCCACCACTGGGCCGCACTGATGTTCGCGGCGTCGATCATCGTGCACCTGCTGCGCATCTTCTTCACCGGCGCGTTCCGTCGCCCGCGTGAGGCGAACTGGGTCATCGGCTCGCTGCTGCTGATCCTGGCGATGTTCGAGGGCTTCTTCGGCTACTCGCTGCCCGACGACCTGCTGTCCGGCACGGGCCTGCGCGCCGCGCTGTCCGGCATCACGCTCAGCGTCCCGGTCGCCGGCACCTGGCTGCACTGGCTGATCTTCGGTGGCGACTTCCCCGGCACCCTGATCATCCCGCGCCTGTACGTCGCACACGTGCTGCTGCTGCCCGGCATCATCCTCGCCCTCATCGCCGCGCACCTCGCGCTGGTGTGGTACCAGAAGCACACGCAGTTCCCCGGCCCCGGCCGCACCGAGCAGAACGTCGTCGGCGTTCGCATCCTCCCGGTGTTCGCTCTCAAGGGCGGCGCGTTCTTCGCGTTCACGTTCGGCATCCTCGCGCTGATGGGTGGTCTGCTGCAGATCAACCCGATCTGGAACATCGGCCCGTACAACCCGTCGCAGGTGTCGGCTGGTTCGCAGCCCGACTTCTACATGATGTGGACCGACGGCATGGCTCGTCTGTGGCCTGCGTGGGAGATCTACCTGTTCGATCGCTACACGATTCCCGCGGTGTTCGCTGTCGCGCTGATCATGGGCATCGTGTTCGCACTGCTGATCGCCTACCCGTGGATCGAGAAGAAGTTCACGAAGGACGACGCTCACCACAACCTGCTGCAGCGTCCGCGCGACGTTCCGGTCCGTACCGGTATCGGTGCGATGGCCATCGCGTTCTACCTGGTGCTGACGATCTCGTGCATCAACGACATCATCGCCTACCACCTGGACATCTCGCTCAACGCGATGACCTGGATCGGTCGTATCGGCATGGTGGTCCTGCCTCCGATCGCCTACTACGTCACCTACCGGTTCTGCCTGGGTCTGCAGCGCAGCGACCGCGCGGTGCTCGAGCACGGCATCGAGACGGGCATCATCAAGCGCCTGCCGCATGGTGAGTACGTCGAGATCCACCAGCCGCTCGGCCCGGTCGACGATCACGGCCACCCGATCCCGCTGGAGTACCAGGGTGCCGCGATCCCGAAGAAGATGAACAAGCTCGGATCGGCCGGCAAGCCCGGTTCCGGTAGCTGGGTCTCCCCGGACCCGGTCGAGCAGAGCCAGGCTCTCGAGGCCGCCGAGCATGCCGGCGAGCACGAGCAGCTGAAGGTGCTCACGGAGTACCAGGACCGCGCCCGTGGAATCGGGTCCGGAAACGGCTCCGGCGACGGCGAAGCGCACTAGTTCGCCGAGACTGACGAGGAAGGCCCCGAACCGATATCGGTTCGGGGCCTTCCTCGTTGGCGTCCGGACACTCGGTCGGGTCGGCCGCCTGGCTGGACTGCCAGGTCGAGGAAGCCGGAAAGTGCCCGAAGCTGCCCGGCGGACCTCTACTGTCCTGGACAACGACGAGGTTCCGGGGGTCCGATGGTGGCGAGTTATGTCTACGAACGGTATGCCCCGGTGCGTGCCGAGGTCACCGAGTTCGACCTGCCAGTGCAGGGCGCGATTCCGGAATGGCTCGACGGCCGCTATCTGCGCAACGGCCCCAACCCGATCGCGGACGTGCGTCCGGACGAATACAACTGGTTCACCGGCGACGGCATGGTGCACGGAATCCGGATGAGCGGTGGACGCGCGCTGTGGTACCGCAACAGGTGGGTCGACTCGGAGGTCACGTCGAAGGCGCTGCACCGATCCGCTCCCCCGGAGCACGGCCGCTCACCGCTGCACGGACCGTCCGCGAACACCAACGTCATCGGCTTCGCGGGCCGCACGCTCGCGCTGGTCGAAGCCGGCGTCGCATGCGCCGAACTCTCCTACGATCTGGACACGGTCGACGTGTGCGATTTCGACGGCACGGTGCGTGGCGGCTACACCGCGCATCCGATCGAGGAACCGGAAACCGGCGAGCTCCACGCAGTCTCGTACCATTTCGGCCGAGGCGACACCGTTCTCTACACCGTCGTCGGACTGGACGGCCGACTTCGCAGGAAGGTCCCGATCCGGGTCGGCGGCAGCCCAATGATGCACGCATTCTCGCTGACCCGCGACTACGTGGTGATCTACGATCTGCCGGTCACGTTCGACGTCCGCAGCGCCGTCACCGCGAACGTCGCGCGACCGCTCCGTCCCTTCGCTGCGCTCGCGCTCAGTGCCACGATCGGACGCGTCCGCGTGCCGCGTCCCGTCCTGAACCGTCTGCCTCCGACCCGCGCCGGGAGCTTTCCGTACCGCTGGGACCGCCGCTATCCGCCCCGCGTCGGGCTGGTCCCCCGCCACGGTGATCCGACACCGCTGTGACTGGAGGTCGAGCCGTGCTACGTCTTTCATCCGGTCAACGCCACCAGTGACGACGGGAAGGTGGTCGTGGATCTCGTCGTGCACGAGCGGGTGTTCGACGCCGACCGCACCGGACCGTCCGAGGGGCGTCCGCGACTGGAGCGCTGGCATCTCGAGCCGCGGGTCAGCAACCGGGTCCGCCGGACCCGGCTCGGCGACGAGCACGTGGAGTTTCCGCGGTTCGACGAGCGCTTCACCACCTCGCTCCATCACGATTGCTGGCTCGTCGTCGGCTCCGACGACCTGTCCGGCGAACACCGGCTCATCAGGTCGGATCGTGCCCATGGTGTCCAGGCCATGCGCGACTTCGGTCCGCGATCCGCGGTGGGAGAGTTCGTGTTCCACCCGGAGGCTCCGGACGCCCCGGAGGGCCACGGCGTGGTCATGGGACTGGTATCGGATCTCGGGTCGAAGTCGACGGAGCTGCGGATCCTGGACGCGCGGACGCTCGAGGATCAGGCGTCGATCGCGCTGCCGCAACGGGTACCCGCCGGCTTCCACGGGAACTGGATACCGGACACCGCATCGGCCCTCTGATGGCCGCGCCACGCCACAGGTGGGAGTCAGGCTCGGTCGACAGCGGTGCACAGCTCCCCGATCGCGCAGATCACTCGGTCGCTGTGCGGGTCCATCCAGACGGGAGCGCCGTCGCAGAGACGGGGCACCAGCAGGTGGCGACCACGCGAGGGCCACTGCACGAACTCGTAGCCGGCCAACTCCGTCTGGGTTGTGTCCGCAACCCACACCGCAGCTTCGGCGAACGGGGCTTCGACCGACAGTCCGTTGCACACGCTGAATCCGCTCACGCCGCCGGTTCCGCTCCACCCGATCGTGACGGCGTACTCGGCGCCGATGGACAGTTCCCACATCAGTCCGTCGGGCTGAACGTCACGCCCATGACGCAGGCAACGCAGGTCCCGAGTGACCGCGACGACTGCATCCACCCACGAACCGGGCAGGTCGAACCTCTCACCCGGACTGTCGAAGTAGTCGGGTACGTCGTCGATGATCGCGAAGCGCCACAGGAGACGGTCATCGCGTTCGGCCTCGGAGATCCGCATGACGAGCATCCTCCCGGATGCGGTCCGACTCTGTCCGGCCCGACCGCTTTCCGCTGTCGCGGACAGTGCAGCCGGGCGACCTGCTCGCGGAAATGGCTGAAGGCGCCGAACCCCTTTCGGGTTCGGCGCCTTCAGCGTCGTTCTGAGGTGAGAGCTAGTGCTTCTCCGGTCCGAGGTGGTACTCGAAGACCAGGCCGGCCGAAGCGGTGATCACGAGGACCACGGCGACGACGATCATCCAGGCCTGGAAGAACGCCAGCGAGATCGCGGCGATCGCAGCGGCACCGGCCAGCAGGATGGGCCAGAAGCTACCGGGGCTGAAGAAGCCCAGATCGCCGGAGCCGTCGGAGATCTCCGCCTCCTCGTAGTCCTCGGGGCGGGTGTCCAGACGACGGGCCACGAACCGGAAGTATGTGCCGACGATCAGGCTCAGTCCGGCCGAGAGAACGATTGCGGTGAGGCCGGCCCACTCGATTCCGGTCCGCGACATCGCGGTGAAGACACCGTAGACGATCGCGACGAGAATGAAGAACACCGTCAGGATCTCGAAGAGCTTGGCTTCGATCTTCATATCAGTTCTTGTCCTTGGTCAGAGATTCTCGGGATTCGCGGGTCAGTTGCCGCTGGTCGATGCTTCGCGCACCGTGCGGTCGGTGTTGAACGGCGAGGTGGAGGTCGCGGTGGGCGACTCGCCGATCGATGCCAGCGCCTCGGCAGTGGTCAGGCCCTTGCCGCCTTCCTCGACGGACTTGCGAGCCTCGATGTACTGCTCGAACTTCTCCGGCGTCACAGCGCGGACCTCGAAGTTCATCATCGCGTGGAAGGTGCCGCACATCTCGGCGCAGCGGCCCACGAACGCGCCTTCCTTCTCGATCTCGCTGATCTGGAAGACGTTGTCCGAGTGGTTCTCCTTCGGGTTCGGGTTCACGTCACGCTTGAACAGGAACTCCGGAACCCAGAACGAGTGGATGACATCCGACGATGCGAGCACGAACTCGATGCGCTTGCCGGTCGGCAGCACGAGGATCGGAACCTCGTTGCTGGTGCCGACGGTCTCGATCTTGTCGTAGTTCAGGTAGGACAGATCCTGGGTGTTCTTACCGTGGATCGGGCCGGTCTTCTCCCGACCGTGCTCGTCGAGGCCCTCGGGCTTCGACGCAGCCAGCGCAGCAGCGGTGGCGGCCTCGTCGGTGCCCTCGTACTTCGCCGTGCCGTCACCGAGATCGATCGTGCGGTAGCCGAACTTCCAGTTCCACTGGTACGCCGTCACATCGACGACGACGTTCGGATTGTCCTTCTTCTCCGTGACGTAGTTCTGCACGACCACGGTGAAGTAGAAGAGCACAGCGATGATCACGAACGGAACTGCCGTGTAGAACAGCTCCAGCGGCACGTTGTATGCCGTCTGCCGGGGGAACTCGGGCGAGTCCTTCTTCTTACGGTGGAAGATAACCACCCAGAAGGTGAGACCCCACACGATGACACCCATGACGAGGGCGGCGATAACCGACCACGTCCAGAGTTCGCGCATACGTTCGGCCTGCGGGGTAACTCCCGATGGCCACCCGAAGCGAAGCACCGAATTGTCGATTGAACAACCCGACAGCAGCATGGCAGCTATGCCCAAAGATGCTGCCAGCCCGGCTCGCCGAAGGATCCGACCTTGCGCCACGTTCACGCCTTCCTGATCGCCGCAATTCCACTAGGGCACACCCGAAGGGAAGGCCCAATTACTACGCAGCGTAGACCAAAGGCGTCGATCCTCCACTGTCGGGTCGGCACCCGTGTTGCAGTCAGGACCAATGACCCTCCACCGTACGCGCGCGACCTGGGATTCAGCTGAGTCCCGAGAACCCGAGGACGGTGCGGGCACGATCCGGGAACGGAAACTGCGGCATACTTCCCTGAGGAATTCGGACCATCTCCGGAAGGCCGACTCCCTACCGACAATCGACTCTGAATCGAGGTACTGGACGCCGTGTGCGGACTGCTCGGACTACTCACCACCGACGGCACCAGCGACGACGCCGTCGCGCGCGTCGATGCGGCCATGCACTGTCTGCGTCATCGCGGGCCCGACGAACACGGCACCTGGCACGACGACGATCTGATCTTCGGCTTCAACCGGCTGTCGATCATCGACATCGAGCACTCGCACCAGCCGCTGCGCTGGGGTCCCCCGGAGAACCCAGAGCGTTATGCCCTGACCTTCAACGGTGAGATCTACAACTACCTGGAGATCCGCGCCGAGCTCGCGAAGGATCACGACGCCCGGTTCCGCACCGAGGGCGACAGCGAGGCCATCGTCGCCGCGTTCCACTACTGGGGCGCGGACGCGGTCCGCCGTCTGCGTGGCATGTTCGCGTTCGCGGTGTGGGACACCGAGGCCCGTGAACTGTTCGTGGCACGCGACCCGTTCGGCATCAAGCCGCTGTTCATCGCCACCGGAACGGGCGGCACCGCGTTCGGCAGTGAGAAGAAGAGCCTGCTCGAACTGGCGGACGTCATCGGCATCGACACCGACCTGGATCCGCGTGCGATCGAGCACTACACGGTCCTGCAGTACGTGCCGGAACCGGAGACGCTGCACGCGCAGATCCGCCGGCTCGAGTCCGGCTGCTACGCGCGCCTGACGCCGGGCAAGGCTCCCGAGGTGACCCGCTACTTCACACCGAAGTTCCCGGCCGTGCCGTTCGCCTCCGGCAGCGAACAGGCCCGCTACCGCGAGATCGCGGAGGCCCTCGAGGACTCGGTCGCCAAGCACATGCGCGCCGACGTCACCGTGGGATCGTTCCTCTCGGGCGGCATCGACTCCACCGCCATCGCGGCGCTCGCCATGCGGCACAACCCGAACCTGATCACCTTCACCACCGGGTTCGAGCGTGAGGGCTACTCCGAGGTCGACGTCGCCGCGGAGTCCGCGGCGGCGATCGGCGCCCGGCACGTCGTCAAGGTGGTCTCCCCCGCCGAGTTCGTGGCCGCGATCCCCGAGATCATCTGGTACCTGGACGATCCGGTCGCCGACCCGGCACTGGTGCCGCTGTGGTTCGTCGCGAAGGAAGCCCGCAAGCACGTCAAGGTGGTCCTCTCGGGCGAGGGCGCGGACGAGCTGTTCGGCGGCTACACGATCTACCGCGAGCCGCTGTCGCTCAGGCCGTTCGAGTACCTGCCGGCTCGGCTGCGCCGGGCCGCCGGCCGGCTCTCGGATCGGATCCCCGAGGGCACCCGCGGCAAGAGCCTGCTGCACCGCGGCTCGATGACGCTCGAGGATCGCTACTACGGCAATGCGCGCAGCTTCAGCGACGCCCAGCTGCGGGCGGTGCTGCGCGACTTCCGCCCCGAGTGGACCCACCAGGACGTGACCGCGCCGATCTACGCGCAGTCCCGGGACTGGGATCCGGTGGCGCGCATGCAGCACCTGGACCTGTTCACGTGGATGCGCGGCGACATCCTGGTCAAGGCCGACAAGGTGACGATGGCGAACTCGCTCGAGCTGCGCGTGCCGTTCCTCGACCCCGAGGTGTTCGACGTCGCGTCGCGCGTGCCGCTGGATCAGAAGATCACGAAGACGACGACGAAGTACGCACTGCGGCAGGCACTCGAGGGCATCGTGCCGCCGCACGTGCTGCACCGCGCGAAGTTGGGCTTCCCGGTGCCGCTGCGGCACTGGCTCGCCGGCACGGAGCTGTTCGACTGGGCACACCTGCAGATCGCCGAGTCGCAGACCGACCACATCTTCGACAAGGCCGCCGTCACCCGCATGCTCAACGAGCACCGCGAGGGCGCGTCCGATCACAGCCGACGGCTGTGGACGGTCCTGTGCTTCATGGTGTGGCACGGCATCTTCGTCGAGAAGCGCATCGTGCCGCAGATCCAGGAACCGGCATACCCGGTCAACCTGTAGCGGCCCACCGCCGAAACGCCACCGCCCGGGTCCTCGTCGAGGACCCGGGCGGTGGCGTGTGAACGTGCTTACGGGAGCAGCGCGGAGATCTCGTCGGCCGCGTCCTTGCCGTACGCCTCGGTGAGACGCTTGATCGCGTCGTCGCGCTGGAACGTCCATTCCTGCGTGCCGACGGTCTCGAGGACGTGGACGGCGACCAGGGAACCCAACTGAGCCGAGCGTTCCAGGCTCAGGCCCGCGCTGTGGGCGAGCAGGAAGCCGGCGCGGAACGCGTCGCCGACACCGGTGGGGTCGACCTTGCCGCGCTCGGGCACGACGCCGACGCGGACCCAGTTGCCCTCGCCGTCGACGATCTCGACACCCTTCGCGCCGAGGGTGGTGACCCGCAGCCCGACCTGGGCGCGGATCTCTTCCTCCGACAGCCCGGTCTTCTGCTGCAGCAGACCCCACTCGTACTCGTTGGTGAACAGGTACTTGGCGCCGGCGATGAGCTTCTTCGCGTCGTCGCCGGACAGGCGAGCGAGCTGCTGCGACGGGTCCGCCGCGAACGGGATGCCGAGGAGGCGGCACTCGTCGGTGTGGCGGACCATGGCCTCGGGATCGTTGGCCCCGATCAGCACCAGGTCCAGGCCGCCGGCGGACTTCGAGAGGGCGGCGAGTTCGATGTCGCGGGCCTCGCTCATCGCGCCGGGATAGAACGACGCGATCTGCGCCATGTCCTCGTCGGTGGTGCACACGAAGCGGGCCGTGTACGCCGTCTCGGACACGCGCACGCCGCCGCAGTCGACGCCGTTGGACTCGAGCCACGCGCGGTACTCGGCGAAGTCGGCACCGGCCGCGCCGACCAGCAGCGGCGAGCCCCCGAGCACGCCCATCGCGTAGGCGATGTTGCCGCCGACGCCGCCCCGACGGATCACGAGATCGTCGACGAGGAAGCTCAGCGAGATGTGCGCGAGCTGATCGGCAAGCAGCTGCTCGGCGAAGCGGCCCGGGAACCGCATCAGATGGTCGGTGGCGATGGAACCGGTAACCGCAATAGTCACGCGCGGATCCCTTTCAGCTCGGATGGTCTGGTCGGAAACGCAGTCTGACGCGGAGCCCGCCGGTGAGGCAGACTCCGCGTCAGAGTGCGTTGATAAAGTTGTACGGGACTCAGTTGAAGGAGTCGCCGCAGGCGCAGGACCCCGTGGCATTGGGGTTGTCGATCGTGAAGCCCTGCTTCTCGATGGTGTCGACGAAGTCGATCGAGGCGCCCTCGACATACGGCGCGCTCATCCGGTCGACAGCAAGGTTGACGCCGCCGAAATCGACGATCAGGTCACCGTCGAGGTTCCGATCGTCGAAGAACAGCTGGTAGCGCAGTCCCGCACAGCCACCCGGCTGCACCGCGATGCGCAGCGCGAGGTCGTCGCGCCCCTCCTGATCGAGCAGTGCCTTCGCCTTGGCGGACGCAGCCTCGGTCATCTTGACGCCGTGGGTGGCGGTCTCGTTCTGCACAGTCATGGGCTCTCCCTGTCGCTCGTGCCAAACCCGTGATCGCTTCAACGGTACTCTGCGGACCTCTATTCCTCATGTATCGGCCCGATATGGGTGAACCCCGACGCACCCCGCCAACCGTCTGCAACGCACGACGTCAATGCCGCGAGCCGGGACGCGGCCTCGCTCATTGCGCGCTCGACGGATCCCGCGAACTCGGTGACCGAGAACGCCGCGACGATCCCGGCCGCCCGGGCGGTGTCCCGGTCCACGGCGACCTGGCCGGCGATCACGACGGTCGGCACACCCGCCCGGGTCGCGGCGGCGGCGAGCGCGGTGACGAGCTTGCCGCGCAGCGACTGGTGGTCGAACTTGCCCTCTCCGGTGAGCACCAGATCCGCGGACTCCAGCTGCCGCGCCTGTCCGGTGCATTGTGCGACGATCGCGGCGCCCGGTTCACGACGAGCACCGAGTGCGAGCAGCGCGGCGCCCAGGCCTCCGGCCGCACCCGCGCCCGGCAGGTCCGCGATCGGGCCGGCGCCGGCAGCGTCCAGCTCCGTCGCCCACTCCGAGTTGCGCTGCTCGAGCTCCTCGACGGCGGCGGGGTCGGCGCCCTTCTGCGGACCGAAGATCCGTGCGGCCCCGTGCTCGCCGAGCAGCGGGTTCTCGACGTCGGTGGCGGCGACCAGCTCGATCGCCGCGAGCCGTCGGCGCGCCGGGTCCAGACCACCCAGCGCGGCGATCATTCCGCGCCCACCGTCGGTGCAGCAGGACCCGCCGAGACCGACGACGATCCGTGCGGCGCCGGCGTCGATCGCGGCGTCGATCAGCTGCCCCACCCCACGGCTGTGCGCATCGAGAGCGCTGCGCGAGGTCGGTGGCCCGTCGAGCAACCCGAGCCCGACGGCCTGCGCCGATTCGACGTACGCGGTGTCGTCGGCGAGCACCCAGCGCGCGTCGGCCGGCCGGCCGAGCGGTCCCTCCACCCGAACGGACCTGATTCCCCCGACGGTGGCAGAAATCACGTCGACGAATCCCGGGCCGCCGTCGGACTGCGGTGCGAGCACGACGACATCGTCGGGTCGCGCGGTCTCCCACCCGGAGGCCATCGCCTCGGCCGCCTGTACAGCAGTGAGGGTTTCACCGAACGAGTCGGGGGCGATGAGCACACGCATCAGCGGAGTGTATGGCGCTGCCCCGACCTCGGCATTTCGGGGCGGGTCCTGGTGGTTCCACGGTGGTCGGTTTCGCCAGCACGGCAGTTATCCCATAGCCTGGATGCGTGAAGCTGCTACGCCGAGGCGACTCTGACAATTCCGACAAACGCGATGGTGCGGCCGCCGGAGAGATCACCGAGTCGACCGCGACGACCGCGGAGACGATCGAGACCGCCGGGGCCGCGACCCCCGGCAAGGGCCGTCCGACGCCCAAGCGCCGCGAGGCCGAGGCCAAACGTCGTGGCCCCGTCGCACCCGCTCCGCTCACCGCCAAGGAGGCCCGGGCCCGCCGCAAGGCCACCCGTGGTTCCAAGGAGGAGCGCAAGGCGGCCGCCGCGGAGCGCCGTGCCGACTCCGCCGATCGTCGTGCCCGCATGCTCGCCGGCGAGGACAAGTACCTGCTGCCGCGCGACAAGGGTCCGGTCCGCGCGTACGCCCGCGACATCGTCGACAGCCGGCGCAATCTGGTCGGCATGTTCATGCCGCTCGCACTGGTGCTGATCATGGCGATGTTCCTGAGCCCGGTCATCCAGAACTTCGTCACACTCGCGATGCTCGTGATGATGCTGTTCATGGCCGGCGAGGGCTACTTCCTCGGCCGCATGATCAACAACAAGGTGCGCGAGCGCTTCCCCGACAGCACCGACGGCGGGTTCAAGCTGGGCTGGTACGCGTTCGTGCGCGCCTCGCAGATCCGCAAGATGCGCGCCCCGAAGCCGCGGGTCGGCCCCGGCGACGCCGTCTGACCCACACACCGACTCGGGCCGGTCCTCGCACTGCGGGGACCGGCCCGAGTCGATTGGTAGCGTCTATGCCCGTGCCCTCCCCCGATTCGCCCCGCCCCCGCCGCACACTCGTCCTCGGCGGCGCCCGGTCGGGCAAGTCGGCACATGCAGAGGGCCTGCTCGACGACGTCGAGGCCGGCGCGCCGGTGCGGTACGTCGCGACCGCCCGCCGGTACCCGGACGACCACGACTGGGAGTCCCGGATCGACCAGCACCGCAGCCGCCGACCGGCGTCGTGGGCGACGGTCGAGACCGGCCGCGACGGCGACCTCATCGATGTCCTCACCGATCCGGACGCGCATCCCCCGACGCTCGTCGACGACCTGGGCACCTGGCTCACCGGTGAGCTCGACGACGCGAACGCGTGGGACGCCCCCCGCGGCACCGTCGAGCCGAACATCGACGCACTGGTCCGCGCGGTCGACGCGTATCCGGGCCGGTTGCTGCTCGTGAGTCCCGAGGTGGGCCTGGGCGTGATCCCCGAGACTCGCTCGGGAAGGCTGTTCCGCGACGAAATCGGCGCCCTCAATTCCCGGTTGGCCGCAGTGTGCGACGACGTGATCCTCGTCGTCGCGGGCATCGCCCTGACGCTCAAATGATCGGCGCTCAAATGAAAGGCCTAGCGTGACAAGCGAATCCGTGAGTCCATCCGCCCCCGACTTCGAACCTCCCGTCCCGCCGGACGCAGAGATCCGGGATCAGGCCCAGGCTCGCCAGTTGCTGCTGACCAAGCCGACCGGATCCCTCGGACGGCTCGAGGAACTGTCCGTGTGGGCGGCCGCCTGCCAGGGTGTCTGCCCACCGCACATCTTCGCCGATCCCCGCGTCGTCGTCTTCGCCGGCGACCACGGCATCGCCCGCGGCGGCGTATCGGCGTATCCGCCGGAGGTCACCGCGCAGATGGTCGCCAACTTCCGCGACGGCGGCGCCGCCGTCAACATCCTCGCCTCGATCGCCGGTGCCGCGGTGCGCGTGGTGGACCTGGCAGTGGACGCGGACACGGATCCGTCGGTGTCGGCCTACAAGATCCGCCGCTCGTCGGGATCGATCGACCGCGAGGACGCGTTGACGCACGAGGAGACGCTGCGCGCGATCGCCGCGGGCCGCGCCATCGCGGACGAGGAGGTGGATTCGGGTGCCGATCTGCTGATCGCGGGCGAGATGGGCATCGGGAACACCACGCCCGCGACGGTCCTCATCGCCGCCCTCACCGACACCGAACCGGTCGCTGCCGTCGGACGCGGCACCGGCATCGACGACGCGGGATGGATGCGCAAGACGGCCGCCGTGCGCGACGCCCTGCGTCGGGCCCGGCCCTACGTGCGGGACGCGGTGGGCCTGCTGCGCACCGTGTCGGGCGCCGACCTGGCCGCGATGGCCGGGTTCCTCGCACAGGCCGCGGTCCGCCGGACCCCGGTGATCGTCGACGGTCTGGTCGTGACGTCGTCGGCGCTGGTCGCGGAGGAACTCGCCCCCGGCGCCCGCGAGTGGTGGGTGGCCGGCCACCGGTCCACCGAACCCGCCCACACGATCGCGCTGCGACACCTGGGACTCGACCCGATCCTCGGCCTGAACATGCGTCTCGGTGAGGGTTCGGGTGCCGTCGCGGCGCTGCCGATCCTGCAGGGCGCGGTGGCGACACTCGCCCACATGGCAACTTTCGACCAGGCCGGCGTGAGCAACAACACCGAACCCGAATCCGAACCGACGGAATCGAACTGATCGTGCGCGCCGCGGTGACCGGCCTCTCGCTGGCGCTGTCGTGGCTGACGGTGCTGCCGGTCCGCGGCCCGCACGACATCGGTCGCCCGGAAGGTCGGCGCGCGATCGCGGCGGCGCCCGCGGTCGGTGCCCTGCTCGGCGCCGCGGTCGCCGGCGCGCTGTGGGTGCTGTCGGAGGCCGGACTCGATCCCACACTCGCCGGACTGCTGACGGTCGGTGCACTGGCGCTGGCCACCCGCGGCATGCACGTCGACGGACTGGCCGACACCGCGGACGGCCTCGGGTGCTACGGAGCGCCGGAGCGCGCCCGTGAGGTGATGCGCAGCGGTGGCGCCGGTCCGTTCGGCGTCGCGGCGCTGATCGTGACCATCGGCGTGCAGGCTCTGTCGTTCGGCGCGCTGGGCGCGGCCCAGCAGTGGGCGGGCGTGATCGTGGCCGTCACCGCGGGCCGGGTCGCGGTCGTGATCGCCTGCCGGCGCGGAGTTCCCGCCTCCAGCCCACGCGGCTTCGGCGCGCTGGTCGCCGACTCCCAGGGCCGGTGGGCTGTCGGACTGTGGACCGTCGTTCTCGCGGCCGCGGCCGTGTGGGCGGTCCCCGACCGGTCGTGGCAGGGACCTGTGGTGATCGTCGCAGTTCTCGCCGTCGCCGCCTTCCTGATCCGGCACTGCGCGCGTCGGTTCGACGGCATCAACGGCGACGTCCTCGGTGCCACACTGGAATTCGCGGTCGCCGCCACCGCGGTCGGGTTCCTGCTCGGAGGCTGACCCCGACAAGCGAATCGGGCCCTCCCGCAGCAGCGGAAGGGCCCGATCGTCGACTGAAGAAACTCAGCGCAGCTTGGTCATCCAGCCGTGGGTGTCGGCGAACGTGCCGCGCTGGATACCGGTGAGCGTGTCGCGCAGGGCCATCGTGACCTTGCCCGGCTCGCCGTCGGCGATCGTGAACTCGCCCTCGGCGGACTTCACCCGGCCGACCGGCGTGATGACGGCGGCGGTACCGCACGCGAACACCTCGGTGATCTCACCGGACGCGGTCTTCTCACGCCATTCGTCGGTGCTGATCCGGCGCTCCTCCACCGCGAAGCCGGCGTCGGTGGCGAGGCTCAGCAGCGAGTTGCGGGTGATGCCGGGCAGCAGCGAACCGGACAGCGACGGCGTCACCAGGCGCGCGTCGGGACCCGAGCCGAAGACGAAGAACAGGTTCATCCCGCCCATCTCCTCGACGTACTTGCGCTCGATCGCGTCGAGCCACACCACCTGGTCGCAGCCCTCGTCGGAGGCCTGCGCCTGCGCCAACAGCGACGCCGCGTAGTTGCCGGCGAACTTGGCGGCACCCGTGCCGCCCGGTGCAGCGCGGACGTACTCACGCGAGAGCCACACGCTCACGGGCTTGACGCCCCGCGGGAAGTACGCACCGGCCGGGGAGGCGATCAGCAGGTAGCGGTACTCCTTGGCGGGGCGGACACCCAGTCCGGCCTCGGTGGAGAACATGAAGGGGCGCAGGTACAGCGAGTCCTCGCCGCCGGCCGCGGGAACCCAATCGCTGTCGACGTCGAGCAGTGCGTCGATCGATCCGACGAACAGGTCGTCCGGCAGCTCCGGCATCGCGAGGCGGCGCGCCGACTGACGCAGCCGCTCGGCATTGGCCGTCAGACGGAACGATGCGATACCGCCGTCCGGCTGGCGATACGCCTTGAGTCCCTCGAAGATCGCCTGCCCGTAGTGCAGCACCATGCCGGCCGGATCGAGCTCGATCGGGGCGTACGGCAGCACCTCGGCGTCGTGCCAGCCCCGGCCCTCGGTGTACATGATCGACACCATGTGATCGGTGAAGTACCGACCGAACCCGGGCGCTTCCAGAATCTCGCGCCGCGCCTCTTCGGTCGCGGGAGAGGGATGCTGGATGCGCGCGAATTCGAGGCCGTCTGTCATAAGCCGTGATCCTATCTAACGGAGTTGCGCCGCTTTTTCCCTGGTATCGAGCGTTACTTGGTGTGGACCGGCACGAACGGCGGCGTGACGACCTCGCAGCGCAGACTACGCCCGCGCACATCGACGCTGACCTCGTCGCCCGCCTTCAGCGCAGTCGCGGTGTCCAGCAACGCAAGTGCGATCCCCACCTTGAGGGTCGGGGAGAACGTCCCCGACGTGGTCTCACCGATCGGAGCGCCGCCGAGGGAGACGGTCTGTCCCTGCCGCAGCACACCGCGGTCGAGGGCCTTGATTCCCCACAACCGCCGGACGGGCCCGGCCTCCTTCTCCGTGACGAGCGCCTCACGGCCCCAGAACTGCGGCTTGGACCACCCGATGGCCCACCCGCAACGCGCCTGCAACGGCGAGATGTCCAGCGAGAGCTCGTGTCCGTGCAGCGGGTAGCCGGCCTCGGTGCGCAGCGTGTCACGAGCGCCCAGGCCCGCGACCTCGCCGCCCTCGGCGCGGACCGCGTCGAGCAGAGCCCGGAACAGGGCCTCGCTGTCGTCCCAGCGCGGCAGCACCTCGAAGCCGCGCTCACCGGTGTAACCGCTGCGGCACACCCGCACCGGGACACCGTTCCACTCCATGTCCGTAAAGCCCATGTACTCGATGTCCGCGATCTCGATGTCACCGCGCAGTCCCAGCGCGGCGAGGACGTCGCCGGACTTGGGGCCCTGGACCGCGAGCACGCCGTAGTCGCGGTGCTGGTCGGTGACCGTGACGCCGGCGGGCGCGGCGGCCGCCAGGCGGGCGACGACCTCGGCGGTGTTCGCCGCGTTCGGCACCAGGAACACCTCGTCGTCGGCCACGTAGTACGCAATCAGATCGTCGACGACGCCGCCGGTCTCGGTGCAGCACAACGTGTACTGGGCCTGGCCGGGGCCCACCTTCGCGAGATCCGCGGTGAGCGTCCCGTTGACGAAGTCGGCAGCACCCGCACCCTTCACCAACGCCTTGCCGAGGTGGCTGACGTCGAACAGGCCCACCGACTCGCGGACCGCGGTGTGCTCGGCGACGGTGCCGGCGTAGGAGACGGGCATCTGCCACCCACCGAACGGCGCGAACGTGGCACCGAGGTCGACGTGGACGGAATGGATGGGGCCCTGCAGCAGGCTCGCGTCGCTCATGAGGGACAACGCTAGCCGACGCCGTCGGCGAACTAACATCGGAATTCGGCCGTCGACTTCCCACGCGACACACCGGCCTGTCGCACCCAGACAGTCGCAACCCGACAGTCGCAACCAACCAATCTGGAGATGCCGTGCCCGCAACTTCCTCCCCCACCCGTTCCCTCGGACCCGACGTCGCACTCGCCGGTTCCCTCGGCAAGCGCGTCGATGTACTCGTGATCGGTCTCACCACCGGATCCGACGGCCCCGAGGCGCTCCTGGGCAGCGGGGTGGACGAGGACGTGCTGGCGGCGCTGCTCGACGACCTGCAGGCCGTCGGCGCCACCGGCAAGGCCGAGGAACTCACCCGCGTCCCGGCTCCCGCCGGACTGTCGGTGTCGAGCGTCCTGGCCGTCGGCCTCGGCGCCGCCGACAAGATCGACGCCGAGCAGGTCCGCAAGTCCGCCGGCGTCGCCGCCCGTTCCCTGTCCGGGGTTGCCACCGCCGCGACGACGCTGTCCTCGGTCGACCTCGGCGCGGCCGCCGAGGGCTTCTTCCTGGGCGCATACACGTTCGCCGAGTTCAAGTCGAGCAAGTCGGCGCCGGGGCCGGATGCCCAGCCGGTCGGCCGCGTCGAACTGCTCGTCGAGTCGCCGCGCGCGAAGGAGCCCAAGGCTGTCCTCGCCCGGTCGGTCGCGATCGCGAAGGCCGTCGCGACGGCCCGCGAGTTCGTCAACACTCCGCCCAGCCACCTGTTCCCGGCCGAGTTCGCCGACCGCGCCAAGGCACTCGGCACCGGCGCCGGGCTGACGGTCAAGGTCCTCGACGAGAAGGCGCTCGCCAAGGCCGGCTTCGGCGGCATCGTCGGCGTCGGCAAGGGTTCGTCCCGTCAGCCCCGCCTGGTGCAGATGACGTATTCGGGCAGCAAGCGCCGCGGGGTCAAGAAGGTCGCGCTCGTCGGCAAGGGCATCACCTTCGACACCGGCGGCATCTCCATCAAGCCGGCCGCCGGCATGGAGAACATGACCTCCGACATGGGCGGCGCCGCTGCCGTCATCGCGACCGTCGTGCTCGCCGCCGAGCTGAGGCTGCCCGTCGACGTCACCGCATGGGTGCCGATGGCCGAGAACATGCCGTCGGCCACCGCGCAGCGCCCCGGCGACGTCCTGACGCAGTACGGCGGCACCACAGTCGAGGTGATCAACACCGATGCCGAGGGTCGCCTGGTCCTGGCCGACGCCATCGCCCGCGCCTGCGAGGACGCGCCCGACTACCTGATCGACACCGCGACGCTGACCGGCGCACAGATGGTGGCGCTGGGCAACCGCACGCCCGGCGTGATGGGCACCGACGAGTTCCGCGACCGCGTCGCGGCGATCTCGCAGGAGATCGGCGAGAACGCGTGGCCGATGCCGATGCCCGCCGAGCTGCGCGGCGACCTCAACTCCCGGGTCGCGGACCTGGCGAACGTCACCCCGCACCGCTGGGGCGGCATGCTCGCGGCCGGCCTGTTCCTGAAGGAGTTCGTCGCCGACGGCGTGCAGTGGGCGCACATCGACGTCGCCGGTCCGGCGTTCAACACCGGAGGCCCGTTCGGCTACACCGGCAAGGGCGGCACCGGGGTCCCGGTCCGCACGATGATCTCGGTGCTCGAGGACATCGCCGCCAACGGATAGTTTCCCCACTTGCTCGTTGCACGTCCGACGGGCCCGTCCAGACCTGGGCGGGCCCGTCGGGCGTGCGCCGCGTTCACAGCTCGGGGTCGCCCCGCAGCAGCTCGCGTTCGCGCTCCCGCTTGCGCTCGATCCGGCGCCGCGCGTCGAAGTCGCGCATCCGCTGCGGGTAGCCCGTCTTGCGGACGTCGTACACCGGGATGTGCAGGTCCTCGCCGAGCCTCCGGGCGCCACGTTCACCGCCGACCTTGCGGCGGGTCCATTCGCCGTCCGCCGCGACGAGCACCACCGTCACCTCCGTCACCGTGGTCTGGGGTTCGACGTACGCCTCGACCCCGTGGTGCGAGTGCGCCCAGTCCGCGAGGTGCCGTGCGTCGGACTCCGCGTCGGACGTCGGACGCGACGACCGCCCGCGCGTGAATCGGCCGAACAACCCCACGTGAACTCTCCTCCCTGCCCGCCACGGACCGGTCCGCGACGATCTGTCCGATTTTGCCAGCAGACGCGCTCGACGACGAGGAATTTCACATGACCGCCCCTCGGAGGACACGGTCTGGGCATCAATGAAAGGATGGGCGCAGCGCGCCGCACGACGGGTCCGAAGCGCAGCACACCACCGGAGTGAGGCGCCTCGGAAACGTCGTACACCGCCGCAGGAACCGTGCATCTCGAGCACAATGGTTTTCGACCACAAGTCGACAAAACTCAACAACCCGAACACAACCGTCGAGGAGTCAAAAGAAATGGCCTTCTCCGTCCAGATGCCAGCCCTTGGTGAATCCGTCACCGAGGGAACTGTCACGCGGTGGCTCAAGCAGGAAGGAGACACGGTCGAAGTAGACGAGCCTTTGCTCGAAGTCTCCACCGACAAGGTCGACACCGAGATCCCGTCCCCCGTCGCCGGCGTTCTGACCAAGATCGTCGCTCAGGAGGATGACACCGTCGAGATCGGTGGCGAGTTGGCCGTGATCGGTGACGCCGGTGAGGCTCCCGCGCCCGCCGCCGAGGCCGCTCCCGCTCCCGCCGCCGCCGAACCGGCCGCTGCTCCCGCGCCCGCCGCCGAGGCCGCTCCCGCACCTGCCGCAGCCCCCGCCGCTGCGCCTGCTGCCGGTGCCGCGTCCGGCACGGCCGTCACCATGCCGGAACTGGGCGAGTCCGTCACCGAGGGCACCGTCACCCGTTGGCTCAAGGCTGTCGGTGACGAGGTCGCCGTGGACGAGCCCCTGCTCGAGGTCTCCACCGACAAGGTCGACACGGAGATCCCGTCGCCCGTCGCCGGCATCCTCCTCGAGATCAGTGCGCAGGAAGACGACACCGTCGACGTGGGCGGTCAGCTCGCGGTCATCGGTTCGGGTGCGCCGGCCGCCGCAGCACCGGCCGCTCCGGCTCCGGCCCCCGCGCCGGCAGCTCCCGCTCCGGCCCCCGCCGCAGCACCGGCTCCGGCCCCCGCCGCTCCGGCAGCACCTGCTGCTCCCGCAGCACCGGCCGCTCCCGCTGCTCCCGCTGCCGCTCCGGCCGCCGCTGCGCCCTCGGGTGACGCGCCGTACGTGACGCCGCTGGTTCGCAAGCTCGCCGCCGACAACAACGTCGACCTGGCGAAGGTCACCGGCACCGGTGTCGGCGGACGCATCCGCAAGCAGGACGTCCTCGCCGCCGCCGAGGCCGCGAAGGCCCCTGCCGCGGCACCGGCTCCCGCAGCCGCTGCCGCCCCGGCCCCCGCCGCCACCGCCGGCGTGCGTCCGGAGCTCGCTCACCTGCGTGGCACCACGCAGAAGGTCAACCGGATCCGTCAGATCACGGCCGTCAAGACTCGCGAGTCGCTGCAGACCACGGCGCAGCTCACGCAGACCTTCGAGGTCGACGTCACCCGGATCGCCGCGCTGCGCGCCCAGGCCAAGGCCGACTTCGCCGAGCGCGAGGGCGTCAACCTGACGTTCCTGCCGTTCTTCGCGAAGGCCGTCGTCGAAGCGCTCAAGGTTCACCCGAACGTGAACGCGAGCTACAACGAGAGCGCCAAGGAAATCACCTACCACGCGGCCGAGCACCTCGGCATCGCCGTGGACACCGAGCAGGGTCTGCTCTCCCCGGTGATCCACAACGCCGGTGACCTGTCGCTGGCCGGTCTGGCCCGCGCGATCGCGGACATCGCCAAGCGTGCCCGCAGCGGTGGCCTCAAGCCGGACGAGCTCTCCGGTGGCACCTTCACCATCACCAACATCGGCAGCCAGGGCGCCCTGTTCGACACCCCGATCCTGGTTCCGCCGCAGGCGGCGATGCTGGGCACCGGCGCGATCGTCAAGCGTCCGGTCGTGGTCCAGGACGAGAACGGCAACGAGTCCATCGGCGTCCGCTCGATGTGCTACCTGCCGCTCACCTACGATCACCGTCTGGTCGACGGTGCGGATGCGGGTCGCTTCCTGACCACCATCAAGCAGCGTCTCGAAGAGGCGTCGTTCGAGGCCGATCTGGGCCTGTAAGGTCCACCGGATCTCGATCACGACACCAGTCGTCGCCAGGGGCACCATTTCCGCGAGGAGTGGTGCCCCTCGGCGTTTCGGTCACCGCCTGTGACCGGCCGTCACCGCTCGAGGAGAAATGCCATGCGAATCGTCGTCGCCGGCTCGTCCGGAATGATCGGGCAGGCCCTGGTCGCGTCACTGCGGACCGGCGGCCACGACGTGACGAGGCTGGTGCGCCGTCGTCCCTCGAGGGCCGACGAGTTCGAGTGGGACCCGCAACACGGCGTCGTCGATGCCGAGGTCCTGCGAGGCGCCGACGCGGTCGTGAACCTGTGCGGGGCGGGCATCGGCGACAAACGCTGGTCGGGCGCCTACAAGCAGGCCATCCGGGACAGCCGGCTCACCGCGACGGACGTCCTGGCCCGTGCCGTCGCCGACGCGGCGGTGCCCGTTCTCGTCAACGGCAGTGCGATCGGCTACTACGGCGATACCGGCGACCGGGTCGTCGACGAGAGCGCGCCGTCGGGCAGCGGATTCCTGGCGGCGGTGTGCCGGGACTGGGAGGCCGCGACGGCGCCCGCCCGCGCGGCCGGCGTGCGGACCATGTCGCTGCGCACCGCGACGGTGCTCGCGCCCACCGGCGGCATGCTCGGGAAGCTGCGTCCGCTGTATTCGTTCGGCCTGGGCGGCCGACTCGGCAGCGGCCGTCAATACATGTCGTGGATCTCTCTCGCCGACGAGATCGCGGCCATCGAGTTCGTAATCGCCCGCGACGACCTCCACGGTCCCGTGAACCTGTGCGCGCCGGAACCGGTGACCAACAAGCGCTTCAATTCGGCTCTGGGCGGGGCCCTGCACCGTCCCGCACCGTGGGTGGTGCCGGGGTTCGCCGTCTCCGCGCTGATCGGCGAGTTCGCACAGGAGGCGGTGCTGTCCGGGCAGCGCGCAATTCCGACGGCCCTCGACGGCGCCGGATTCACGTTCCGGCACAGCACGATCGACGAGGCACTCGCCTACGCCTGCGCCCGCTGAGCACGGACCGAGCGGCACCGTGCGCCCGTACCCGGACCGCCGGGTCGGCGCCGGCGGATGCCAGGCGTAACGTCTGGGTCCATGAGCAGTGCCACCGCATCGGCCCGATTCAGCACACAGCCGATGGCCGTCGAACATCTCGGACGCATCGACTACATGACGGCGTGGGATCGCCAGCGCGATCTCGCCACGACCCGCGCCGACGACGTCGGTCCCGACACCCTGTTGCTGCTCGAGCATCCGGCCGTCTACACCGCCGGCCGTCGCACCGCCCCCGAGGACCGTCCCGTCGACGGGACGCCCGTGATCGACGTCGACCGTGGCGGCAAGATCACGTGGCACGGCCCCGGCCAGTTGGTGGGATACCCGATCGTCAAACTCGCCGAGCCGGTCGATGTCGTCAGCTATGTGCGACGGATCGAGCAGGCCCTCATCACCGTGTGTACCGATCTGGGGATCACGTGCGGACGCGTCGAGGGGCGGTCCGGCGTGTGGCTGCCGGCCTCCCTGGTCGACGGCAACTGGCTGCCCGAGCGCAAGGTCGCCGCGATCGGCGTCCGGGTGCAGCGCGGGGTGACGATGCACGGCTTCGCACTGAACTGCAATTCCGTCCTGGACGGCTTCGACAACATCGTGCCGTGCGGCATCAAGGACGCCGGTGTCACGACGCTGACGCGCGAGTTGGGTCGCGACGTGACGATCGACGACGTCACCCCGGCGGTCACGGTGGCGGTCATGGCGGCGCTCGCCGGCGAGCTTCCGGTGACGGTTCACGACATCGAGCGTGTGACCTTCGACACTGCACTTCAGACGCCCGAGTTCACCACGGTCAGGTTCGGCTGAGCACCCCCGCCCAGCCCCGGACGACGGATCGGTCAGGCGTACCATCGTGCACGTGACTGTCGCCCCAGAAGGACGGAAGCTTCTCCGCATCGAGATCCGAAACGCGGAAACGCCGATCGAACGCAAGCCCAACTGGATCCGAACCCGCGCCAAGATGGGTCCGGAGTACACCGAGCTCAAGGGCTTGGTGAAAAACGAAGGCCTGCACACGGTCTGCGAGGAAGCCGGCTGCCCCAACATCTACGAGTGCTGGGAGGACCGGGAGGCAACGTTCCTCATCGGTGGCGAACAGTGCACGCGCCGTTGCGATTTCTGCCAGATCGATACCGGTAAGCCCACCGCGCTCGACCGTGACGAGCCGCGTCGTGTCGCCGAGAGCGTCCGCTCGATGGGCTTGCGCTACTCCACGATCACCGGCGTCGCCCGCGACGATCTGCCCGACGGTGGTGCGTGGTTGTACGCGGAGACGGTCCGCCAGATCCACGCCCTCAACCCGGGCACCGGCGTCGAGAATCTCGTCCCCGACTTCAACGGCAAGCCGGACCTGCTGGCCGAGGTGTTCGAGTCCCGTCCGGAGGTGCTCGCGCACAACCTGGAGACGGTGCCGCGGATCTTCAAGCGGATCCGGCCGGCGTTCCGGTACGAGCGCTCGCTGGGTGTCCTCACCGCGGCCCGCGACTTCGGACTGGTCACCAAGTCCAACCTGATCCTCGGCATGGGCGAGACCCCGGAGGAAGTGCATCAGGCGATGGTCGACCTGCACGAGGCCGGCTGCGACATCCTCACCATCACTCAGTACCTGCGGCCGTCGCCGCGGCACCACCCCGTGGAGCGGTGGGTCAAGCCGGAGGAGTTCGTCGAGCACTCCAAGGCAGCCGAGGAGATCGGCTTCGCCGGCGTCATGGCCGGGCCGCTGGTCCGCTCGTCATACCGCGCCGGTCGCCTGTACGCGCAGGCGATGGCACATCACGGCCGCGCTCTCCCCGAGGGGCAGGCCCATCTCGCCGAGGCCGGTAGCGCCTCGCAGGAGGCCAGCTCGGTCCTCGAGCGCCTCGCCACCCGCGCCTGACGTGCTCGGTCCCCTCACCGCGCGCGTAGTCGGGCGCGGTGAGGGTCGTATCCTGTGAGGTATGGCGAACGGCAGTAAGTCCGGAAAAGCGGGCAAACCAAGCAAGGAAGCGAAGGCTGCGGCGAAGGCGGCCCGCAAGCAGGCGTCCAAGGAACGCCGGACTCAGCTCTGGCAGGCGTTCCAGATGCAGCGCAAGGAAGACAAGCTGCTGCTGCCGCTGCTGATCGGCACGCTGGTGCTCAGCGCCGTCGTGTTCTTCCTGATCGGCCTCATCTTCGGGATCGAGTGGTTCCTGCTGCCGATCGGCATCCTCATCGGCGTCCTGCTCGGCTTCATCATCTTCGGCAAGCGTGTCCAGAAGACCGTCTACGGCAAGGCCGAGGGTCAGGCCGGCGCGGCCGCGTGGGCACTCGAGAACATGCAGGGTTCGTGGCGCGTGACGAATGCGGTCACCGGCACCACCCAGCTCGACGCGGTGCACCGTGTGATCGGCCGACCCGGCGTGATCCTGGTCGCCGAGGGTTCGCCGCAGCGCGTCAAGGGTCTGCTCGCGCAGGAGAAGAAGAAGACCGCGCGACTGGTCGGCGACACCCCGATCTACGACTTCATCGTCGGCAACGAGGAGGGCCAGGTCCCGCTGTCGCAGCTGGCCAAGCACCTGGGCAAGCTGCCGCGCAACATCGACACCAAGCGGATGGACACCATCGAGTCCCGCCTGGCTGCCCTCGGTAGCCGCAGCGGCTCCGCGCTCCCCAAGGGCCCGCTGCCGCCCGGCGCGAAGATGAAGGGCATGCAGCGCACGATCCGTCGTCGCTGACGCACCGCTCCCCCATGTGACCGAATGTCACATCGGTTCAGTCGGACTGAACCGATGTGACATTCGGCGTTTCACGGGTGGGGCGACTCGCTCAGCGGGTGCGGACGAGCGCGGTGCCGGTGGCGCGGTCGTGCATGCCGCGTCCGTCGACGTCGGTGATGACGGCGGGCGCGATGAACACAATGAGCGCCTGCCGGGCCAGGGCCCGCAGGAAACCGACGCGCACCGGGCCGTCGACGCGGGCCACCTGCAGGCCCATCATGTACTGGCCCGGGGTGAACGAGAACAGCGAGACGCACACGAGGCCGACGGCGAACCACAGCATCAGCGTGTAGGTGCCGACGAGGGAGTTCTCGAGGGGCGCCTCGCCGATCAGCAGCATCACGACGCCGGCCGAGGTGAACCAGTCGATCGCCAGCGCGGCGATGCGGCGGCCGGTCGAGGTCAGGGCGCCCGGTCCGTCGGCCGGCAGGCCCAGCAGTTCGCCGCGGTAGGCCTGCGCCTGCGTCTGATCCTTGGGCAGAGCCGCGGAAGGTCCGGAGAGCCAGGAGCCGGTCATACGTGACATGCCGTCCAGGATAGGCGTCGACGTGCGCATACCGGCGGGCCGTCGCCCCATCGGTGCCGCTCGTCACACCCGTGACCGGTGTATCTGGTCACATTCACCGCGCGTACGTCGAGCGAACTCCGACGTGTAACACCCGCGAAACATAGGCTTGATTAACGGGCAACACCGGCTCTCTACCGTCTTGCCTCGACGAAACCGCCGAAACCCAACCGGCAGGTAACCGACTGAAGGAGCACCAACGTGGCTTTCACCACAGCCGAAGAGGTCATCAAGTACATCGCCGACCAAGAAGTCGAGTACGTGGACATCCGATTCAGCGACCTGCCCGGCGTTCAGCAGCACTTCTCCATCCCCGCGTCCGCGTTCAACCAGGACGTGTTCGAGGACGGCCTCGCGTTCGACGGCTCCTCGGTCCGCGGCTTCCAGTCGATCCACGAGTCCGACATGATGCTGCTCCCCGACGTGTCGACCGCGCGGATCGATCCGTTCCGCAAGGCACGCACGCTGAACATGGACTTCTTCGTCCACGACCCGTTCACCCGCGAGGCCTACAGCCGCGACCCGCGCAACGTCGCCCGTAAGGCCGAGGAGTACCTGGTCAGCACCGGCATCGCCGACACCGCCTTCTTCGGCGCCGAGGCCGAGTTCTACATCTTCGACTCGGTCCGCTACGACTCGGCCATGAACGGCGCATTCTACGAGGTGGACTCGATCTCGGGTGCATGGAACACCGGCGCCGAGGTCAACGCCGACGGCAGCCCCAACCTCGGCTACAAGGTCCGCGCCAAGGGTGGCTACTTCCCCGTCGCCCCGTACGACCACTACGTCGACCTGCGTGACGCGATCTCGACCAACCTGACCAACGCCGGCTTCGAGCTCGAGCGCGGTCACCACGAGGTGGGCACCGGTGGTCAGCAGGAGATCAACTACAAGTTCAACACGCTGCTCGCGGCGGCCGACGACCTGCAGCTGTTCAAGTACATCGTGAAGAACACCTGCTGGCAGTACGGCAAGTCGGCCACCTTCATGCCGAAGCCGCTGTTCGGCGACAACGGCTCGGGCATGCACGTGCACCAGTCGCTGTGGAAGGACGGCAAGCCGCTGTTCCACGACGAGGCCGGTTACGCGGGCCTGTCGGACCTGGCTCGCTGGTACATCGGCGGCATCCTGCACCACGCGCCGTCGCTGCTCGCGTTCACGAACCCGACGATCAACTCCTACCACCGCCTGGTGCCGGGCTACGAGGCCCCCATCAACCTGGTGTACAGCCAGCGCAACCGTTCCGCGGCCGTGCGTATCCCGATCACGGGCAACAACCCGAAGGCCAAGCGCCTCGAGTTCCGCGCACCGGACTCGTCGGGCAACCCGTACCTGAACTTCGCGGCGCAGATGATGGCCGGCCTGGACGGCATCAAGAACAAGATCGAGCCGATGGCTCCGGTCGACAAGGATCTCTACGAGCTCCCGCCGGAGGAGGCCCGCAACATCCCGCAGGCCCCCACCAGCCTGAACGCGGTCATCGATCGCCTCGAGCAGGATCACGACTACCTGACCGAGGGTGGCGTCTTCACCACCGACCTGATCGAGACCTGGATCTCGCTCAAGCGCGAGCAGGAGATCGCCCCGGTCAACCTGCGTCCGCACCCGTACGAGTTCTCGCTGTACTACGACTGCTGAGTCAGATAGTGCGCTGACCTGCTGCACTACGTGACGCCACCCGCGTCCGTCCCCCAGCAGTTCCCGAGTCGACCCGCTCCGCGATCACAGATCCGATCGCCGAGCGGGTCGACTCGTCTGTATCCGGCCACGGATGCGGCAGCGAACTCCGGTACGTTCCCGAGCGGCCTAGCCTGATTGAAGTGCCACATGCACGACTGGCGCCGCGAGCCGAGGTGCATGCCAAAAGGGCTCGACGCACCAGAGACAGGTTCGATCACGCTTTCCACGCGGACGGAGACCGACCGATGGATGCCGACAACGTTGTTCTCGTTCCCGGCGCCGGCGGCGTGGGCCGCGTCATCGTCGACCGACTGCGCGCGCTCGATGTACCGGTTCGTGTGATGGTCCGCCGCGTCGATGATCGCGCCGACGAGTTGCGCGCGATGGGTGTGGAGGTTGTCGTCGGCGATCTGACCAGGCCCGAGACCGTTGCGACCGCGCTCGAGGGCGATGTCTACGAACTGACGGGTCCACGCACTCTCGACATGGTCGGCGTGGCCGAGGAGTTCTCACGGGCGCTCGGGCGCTCGGTGCGCTATGTGGACGTACCGCCGGACCGGTGGCTGGCCGATGTGCTCCCGAAGGCGGGACTGCCACGACACACCGAGCAACACATCGCAACCATGGCCCGGCTGCACCGGGAGAATCGCTACGACCGCGCGACCGACGACGCCTGGCGCCTGACCGGCGTGCCGGCACAGACTGTCGAGGCGTTCGTGGCCGCACGCCGGGACTTCTATCTGCTCGGCCCGGATGGGACGAGCCCGTCACTCCGATCGGAGTGACGGGCTCGTAGCTCGTTCGTCAGAGCACGAGGCTCTGATCAGTAGCGGCTCGCGCCGGAGAAGGGCATGGAGTCGACGGGCGAGACCTTGACGACGTCACCCTCGGTGGGCGCGTGGACGACCTTGCCGTTGCCGATGTAGATGCCGACGTGATCCGAGCCGTAGAAGCCGATGACGTCACCGGGCTGCAGGTTCGACTTGGAGACGGGGGTGCCGCCCGAGACCTGGTCGTAGCTGGTACGCGGGACGGACTTGCCGGCCTGCTTGTAGGACCACTGGACGAGGCCGGAGCAGTCGAACGAGTTCGGGCCGGTCGCGCCCCACACGTAGGGTGAGCCGATCTTGGACTGGGCTGCGTTCGCGGCGGCCTGGCCGGTGGAGCCGGCGACCGGGGTGACCTCGACCGAGCTGCTGCCCCAGCTGGGCGCCGTGAACGGCTGCGCCATGGCGGGAGCGGCGGGGATCATGATCGCGCCGGCGGCGACGGCGCCGAGCAGCAGGCCGCGGGTGGTACGGGTCAAGCGGGTGTTCTTCAGGGCCATTCGAGGGTCCTCCGAGTCTTGCTGTGGTCCGACACTTGGTCTGGCATCGGTGTTCGGGCACAACCCAGAGTTCCGTCGTTACCGGATCGATACACCGGTAGATCTACCCGCATGGGTACCTGTTTCGTCCCCCGGCTACCTACGCGCCTCAGAAAACCCACTCTGACCAGCGCATATACCTCGGACTACGTGTGTTGCCGGTCACTCTCGGAGCCGTGACGGCGCTGTGACGGGGGTCATCACAGCGCCGTTACGTAGTCGCCGGGCGCGAATCGGTCGGTCAGGAGGCGGATCCACCGAGCGCCGGCAGGCACCGGTAGGTCGCCATGACGGCCTTGTGGTCGGTGGGCCACGGCAGCGGGGAGTCGACGAATCGGTCCTGCGTGCTCTCGATCACCCGCTCGTTGCGGACGATCGACTCCCGCGGTCCGACGATGCCGGCCGACGTCAGGCGCAGGCGGGAGTTCCGGCTGGCGAAGATGTAGTCGATGCGGTCTCGCTCGTCGGCCTCGGGCGCCCACGTGAGTTCGGAGACGGGGACGTCGGGATTTCCGGCCGGCCAGGTGAACCCGGGGTGGGTCACCGGGTTCGGGTACATCCGCCGGTAGGAATCGGCATATCCGGCCTGCTCGAGCAGCCGGGTCGATTCCCACGGCAACACGACGCCGTTGTGGTCGAACAGGTCCCTGGCCTCCGCCGTCCAGTCCAGGTTCGACGGCTCGTTGAAGTCGCCGCCGATGATGACCGACCTTCCCTTCTCCCGTTCCAGCGCCGCATCCTCCAGGAACGCGGAAATCACGGCAGGACGGCCCGAGTCGATGTTGACTCGCTGGACCACGTCCGGGTCGGTGACAGGACCCGGCATCTTGCCCCAGCCGAACTGCGAGAACTCGCCCGGGCTGGGGATCCCGCCGCCGTACCCGCGCGGAAGGTACGTCGCGTACCACCGGTACTCGAGGTGCGCCGAGTACACGGCGAGCTCTGGTCCGCCCGGCACCGACACGACCGCCTTGACCATGTAGTCCAGCGCGCCCGTCTCCTCGACCGGGAACCGGGACAGGATGCCGGTGTCCGACGACGTGGCGGTGTGGAACCGGGACCCTCGCCGGCCGAGGATGTCGGCGAGCGCAGTTGTCGCGTCGCCCGATTCGGAGAGCAACACGATCGATGCCCGGGTGGACTCGATGATGTCGGCGACCCGCTCGAGACCGTTCGGGATCTTGCTCCCGCTGTGCCAGAGATTGATGGACAGGACGCGCACTTCCTGGAACGGGAACGCTCCGGCGGACGCGGCCGTGCCGATCGCCCCCGCACCGAGGGCCGCCGTTCCTGCAGCCACCGTGAACGCCTTCATTGCCTGACGCCGTGTCAGCGAAGTCATCACACCACTCTCCTCATCGTCTGCCGCTATGGCGCAGCGATGAGACCAAACGGAACTGAACGGTCCGCGAACCGGACATTACCGGCACGCGGGCGGAGGATGACCAGCCGAAAGGTAGTGGTCTACGGCGACATACGACGTCAGCCCGGTAGCTTGGCCGCCAGGATGTCGACCTTGCTGATGTGGGGGTGCCCGACGAAGAGTTCGTCGGCCCGCGCCATGAGCGCCGCGGCGACCTTGCCCGCGAGATGGGCCTGGCGGCCGGCGTCGTCGGGGAAGGCGTCGAAGATGCCGAAGGTGGCGGGCCCGAACTGGAGGGCGAACCACGCGACGGTGTCGGGTTCCTCCTGCACGAGCGCCAGGGCACTCTCGAGGAACTGTGCCGCCTCGTTTTCCTTGCCGCGTTTCGCCTCGACGCGGACCAGCAGTGCGGCGGTGACCATCGGATACCTCCAGCGGTCGTACGGAACGAACCACTCCTCACTGTTCTCGCATGCTCCGACCGCGTCAACGACGACGGGAGGCCACGCGCCGCGCGGCCTCCCGTACGTGTGGATCGATCAGTCGATCTCGGCGAACCGCGGAATCAGGTGCTCGGCCACCTGCTTCGCCTCGTCGATCAGCGGCCAGCCCGCGAGGATCAGGCCGGTCAGCCCGGTGCGCTCACGCAAGGTCCGGACGTGGCCGGTGACCTCGTCCGGCGCGCCCACGTAGTACACAGCGGACGACCCGGTCGCGAAGATGTCCAGCGGTGACCACGCGGTGATACCCGCGTACAGGCCGTCGCCGAGGTACAGGTCATCGGGTTCGGGGATCTTGCCGGCGACGATAGTGTCGACCCAGCCCTGCCGCTGGGCGTCCCGCGCGGTGAAAGTGCGCAGGTCCTGTTCGCCGCCCGTGCGCCTGCGCACCGCCTTGTCCAGGATGTCGTTGATCTGGTCGATGCCGGCCTTCTCGAACAGCGATCGGAAGCGCTCGATCGCCTCGTCTCGGCTCGGGCGGACGATGACACCGGACAGCGCGCCGAAGTCGGTGAACTCGCGACCGGCCGCGGCCGACGCCCTGCGGGCACCGTCGAACTTGTCCTCGATGAACGATGTCTCGCGCAGCATCGCGAGGTACGCATCGAGCACCTTGCCCGAGTTCTCCAGTCCCGCAGGCGAATCACCGGTGCCCCACAGCGGCACCTCGCGGTCGGCGAGCGGGTCGATGCGCAGCGGCGTGTTCGGGAAGTTCGACTCGGTGCCCTCCCGGTAGTACCGACGGAAGTCCGCCCAGTACTGCTCCCCCAACTCGTAACGCCGGTCGTGTTCGACGTTCATGTCGTACTTGGTGAGGATGTTGTCGCGACCGTTGACCGAGTTGATCATCAACCGACCGCCGCTGAACGCGTCGAAGGTGAGCGCCTTCTCGGCGAGCAGCCGGGCCGGGATCATGTTCGCGTACACCGCGACGAGGAACTTCATCCGCGAGGTGTGCGAGGCCGCCCACGTCGCCGACACGAACGGGTCGTTGGGCCACGTCGCGACGAGTGCGCCGTCGAAACCACCGTCGTCGATGGTCTTCGCGAGTTCGATCTGACGCTGCCCGTCGACCGGGAACAGCCCGCCCGGCGTCCACGGATAGTCACCGTCTGCCTGCGTGAGGTACCAGAAAGTCTTGACGCTCATCGGTTTCCAGCCTCCACGGCGATTGCGGTCGGGTCGATCGTCTCGATGCGGGCGCGCCCGGCGAGGGTTGCGGCATCGACGGTGTACAGGGCGTCGAGGTACGCGACGGCGAACGAGCCGGGACCCGACGACGTCTCCTGCGCGATCTCGGACGCGACCGCGACGTGGGCATGCGCGGCAGCGAGCCCGATCAGCGGTGTCGGTGCAACCGCCAGGTAGGCCGCCACGAGTCCGCCGAGCGAGCACCCGGTGGAGGTCACCCGCGGCAGCATGTCGCTGCCACCACCGATGCGGACACCGACCACGTTGCCGTCGACGTCACGTCCGACGAGGTGGTCCACCGGACCGGACGCCGAGACCGCGTCGGCATGGGCGAGCAGCGCGACGGCGGCGGGAACTGCGGCAGCCGGGTCGTCGGAGCTGTCGACACCCCGGGTGTCGCCACCGAGGCCGGCCAGCGCGATGATCTCGGACGCGTTGCCGCGGATGGCGGTCGGCCGATGCTTCAGCAGGTCGACGGCCAGTCCACTGCGCCACGGCAGCCCGCCGACGCCGACCGGGTCCAGCACCCAGGGCGTGCCGGCATCGTGCGCGGCCTCCGCGGCGAGCGTGAACGCCGCGGCGGTGCCGTCGTCGGGAGTGCCGAGATTGACCAGCACGCCACCGGCGATGCGCGCGAAACCGGCGGCCTCGTGCGCATTGTCGATGTGGGCGTTGCTGGCGCCGGCCGCGAGCACGACGTTGGTGAGGAAGTTCGCGGACACGATGTTGGTGAGCGAGTGGACGAGGGGCACCTGGGCGCGCAACGCGTCCAGGGCATCGGCGAGGTGGCCGCCGGTGACAGCTTCGGTCATGAAAAGTCCTTGGGGAGGGCGTGATTCGGGCGAACGCGGATCAGGACCTACGACATCGGGTCACTGATCACCGCCGGGAAGGGTCACGAGTGGCAGCGCCGGATCCGCAGTCCACTCCTCGAGAGAGCCGTCGTAGATCTTGATGTCGTCGTACCCGGCCAGCACCAGGCCGAGCGCCGACAGGCACGCGGAGATACCGCCGCCGCAGTACACGACCACCGGGTCGACGGCGCCGGCCAGCGCGCCGGCGGCGAGGGCACGCACCTCTTCCACGTCACGCATCCGGCCGGTCTCGTCGAGCAGGCTCTTCGCCGACAGGTTCCGGCTTCCGGGGATGTGGCCGCGACGCGAGTAGCGGGTCTTCTCGGCGCCGGAGAACTGACCCGGGGCGAGCGCGCAGACCAGGGCGCCGGGCGCCGTGCCGTCGCTGATCGCGGCCACGTCGCCTCGGTCCACCCACCGCGGCAGGTACTCGACGTCCGAGGCGGCGTCGACCGGCAGAAGCGCCGGGACCTCGTCGCCGGACTCCACGGGCAGGCCCGACGCACGCCACCGGGCGAGTCCGCCGTCGAGGACGCGGGCGTGGATGCCGACGCTGCGCAGCAGCCACCAGAACCGCGATGCCCACGTCATCGACCCCTGGTCGTAGACGACGACGTCGGAGTCCCACGAGATGCCCAGCTGCGCAAGCTCTTCCGCAAGCTGCCTCACCGGCGGCCGGCTGAAGTGCAACTCCTTGGCGGTGTCGGAGAAACTGGTGAGCAGGTCGATGTGCCGCGACCCCGGCACGTGGGCGTCACGCCACAGTCCGGCACCGGACTCCGGACGGTAGTCACCGTCGAATCTGGCCGGCGCGAGTTGGAGCGTCACGTCGAGAACGACGGGCCGGACCGCACCCCCGAGCTCGGAGACGAGTTCCTCCGTCTGAACCAGGGGCCACTCAGCGCTACGCAACTTCCACATCCTTCGACGACGACGTACACGAACGTAAATGACGACTTGCGTATACGCAAGTATTCAGACGTCGTCGGTGGCATAATCATCGGGTCCGGAAAGAGACACGACAGATGGGGCATCGATGACGCACGGGGACGAACTGACGGATCTTGGCCCGCTCACACCCGGCGACGCCTCCGGCCGCTCCGATCAGACGTCCAAGCAGTACCTACGCCTGCGCGCAGACATCCTCGACGGCAAGTTTCCGCAGGGCGCGGCACTGCACGAGACGCAACTCGTCGAGTCCTACGGCGCCTCCCGCACCCCCATCCGGGAGGCGCTCAACTGGCTCGCCCACGACGGGCTGCTCGAACGCGCCGCGCGCGGGTTCCGGGTCCGCTCCGGAACGCCCGAGGATGTGATCGAGATCTACGCCGCACGGGTCGCACTCGAGTCCGAGGCGGCCGGCGCCGCCGCCCTGCGACACACGGACCTCGACATGGCGAGACTGGAACGACTGCACGATTCCTGCTGCCACGCCGCCGACGACGTGCAGGTACGGAGCGGAAACTTCCGGTTCCACGAGGCACTGTGGCAGGCAGCCCACAACACGACAATCACGTCGCTGCTGATCCGCCTCACGACCCAGTTGCGGATCTACGACAGCGGCCCGCCGTCGAACTACGGCGAGCCCGACCTCCTCAACACCGAGCACAACCTCATCCTCGAGGCGATCCGAGCCCGCGACGAGCGGGCGGCCCGCGAACACATGCGGACGCACCTCGAGCGCAGCCGCGAGCAGCGGATCCGCCTGTTCGCGAACGGCTGAGAACCGCAGCGTCAGCCTGCTGACGCCGAAAACGCCGCGGAGCTGCATACGGCGGGAGTCTCCCGCCGCATGCAGCTCCGACGCTTCAGAAGGGGTGGTGCTGGGTCAGGACTGCGGCGACCGCTCGGCGGCGTCGCGTGCGGCGATGTAGCCGAACACGAGACCCTGCCCGATCGTTGCCCCCGCCCCGGGGTAGGTGTGGCCGAACGCATTGGCCGCGGTGTTGCCGATGGCATACAGGCCCTCGACCGGGCTGCCGTCCTCGCGCACGACGCGCGCCCGCTCGTCGGCCTGGACACCGCCGCACGTGCCGAGATCGCTGAGCGTCATCTTCACCGCGTAGAGCGATCCGCCCGTCAGCGGCCGCAGGTTGGGGTTCGGCTGCTGGGTCGGGTCGCCGTAGTAGCGGTCGTAGGCGCTCTGGCCCCGCCGGAACTCGCTGTCGGTTCCGGTTGCCGCGTCCTCGTTGAACTTTCGGAACGTCTCCGCGAACGCCTGCTCGGGAAGGCCGACCTTGCGGGCCAGTTCGGCCGCATCGGACGCCTGGTGGGCGATGCCGGCCTTGTACCACGACTCCGGAAGCGGCTGACGCGGGAACAGTCCGGCCGCGAAAATGTAGCTGTTGCGGTACTTCTGGTCGAACACGATCCACATCGACTCCACCGGGTCACCGGCGCGCTCGCGCTCGAGAACCTTCTGCCCGTAGGACATGTAGTCGATGGACTCGTTGATGAACCGGCGACCGGCCTGATCGACGATGAACGACCCGGGCAGCGAACGCTCGGCGAGCATCACGGTCGGCGGGCGACCGGGCAGGGCCGCCACGGCGGGGAACCACCACGCCTGATCCATCAGACCGGTGGTGGCACCGACCTCCTGCGCGAGCCGGATCGCGTCACCGGTATTGCCTTCCGCACCGAGGCTCTCGTGATCACCGAGCTGCTCGGACTGGTACTTGTGCCGCATCGCCATGTCGTGGTCGAACCCGCCGGCCGCGAGCACCACGCCCCGGCGCGCGGTGACGGTGACCTCGCGGCCGCCCTGCGCGACGACGGCGCCCGTGACCCGATCGCCCTCCGTGACCAGACGCACCAGCTCGGTCTCGGTCCAGACGGGAACGCCCGCGCGCACCACGCCTGCGAACAGACCCGCAGCCAACGCCTGTCCACCGGCCATGTACTCGCGGCGCAGCGCGAGGCCACCGACTCCCTGGGCGAGACGCTTGACGACACGCGGGATGCCCTTGGTGGGCACCCGCGCCATGAGGTTCATCCACTTGTAGTCGGCGCCGGTGGTGGGCATCGGCATAGGCGCTTCCATCAGGCCCGGGCGCAGACGCGGCCGCTCCGCCCCGAGGACCGAGGCGTCGAACGGGCGGCACTCACAGGTGCGACCGATCGCCGATCCGCCCGGCAGCTCGGGGTGGTAATCCGAGTAGCCCTCGGCCCAGAAGAACTTCATCGGCGTCGTGCGCTGCAGCAATTCGACCGTGGCAGAAGAATTCTCGACGAAGGCGGTGCCGCGTTCGGCGGGCGCTGTGCCGCCGACGACGGAACGCACGTAGGTTTCCGCCCGCTCGCGAGAATCTCCGGCGCCCGCTTCACGCAGGATCGGGTTGTCGGGCAGCCAGAAGGCACCGCCCGAGCGGGCCGTCGATCCGCCCACGTACTTCGTCTTCTCGACGATGAGCGTGGACAGCCCCAACTCGTTCGCGGTCAGGGCGGCGGCCATGCCGGTGCCGGCCCCGACGACGAGTAGGTCGACGGTGATGTCGCGTGCGGGGGTAGGGGTCGGTGCGGGACGGGTGGTCATAGTGCTCCTTCGCCTAGTTCTGGTGTGGAGGCTAGGAAGGTCCGCCGCGCACCGAAACCTGCAATCCCATCCGCTGGGATGTCGCGGCGGTCCGGGTTCCGGCGGGGACCCTCCCACGCAGCGGGACAGCTCCTGACATGTGATCTTCCCCACTCCAGAATGGGTGGGCGGAGTGTCGGCCACAGGCTCGGTCGGCCCCCCGGCCGTGGTCCACATCCGTTGCCCCGTCGCGTCGGTTCGCCGACCGCCACTCGACCGAAGGAACACCACCGTGCGATTCACCTACGCAGAGGCCATGACCGACCCCGCCTTCTACGTGCCGCTGGCGCAGGCCGCCGAACGCGTCGGCTTCGACTCCATGACAGTTGCGGACAGCATCTGCTACCCGGAAGATTCGGATTCGGTCTACCCGTATACGCCCGACGGGAACCGCGAGTTCCTCGAGAACAAGCCGTTCGTGGAGGCGATGATCCTCGCCATGGCCCTGGGCGCGGCGACGAACACGCTGCGGTTCACGACCTTCGTGCTCAAGCTCCCCATCCGCCCACCGGTGCTCGTCGCCAAGCAGGCCGCCTCGGTGGCATACATGACGAACAACCGGCTGCGGCTGGGCGTCGGGGTGAGCCCGTGGCCCGAGGACTTCCAGGTGATGGGGGTGCCGTGGGAGCGACGCGGCAAGCGCACGGACGAGGCGATCGACATCGTGCGGGGACTCACCGGCGGCGGCTACTTCGAGTACCACGGTGACATCTACGACGTGCCGTCGATCAAGCTCAATCCGGTTCCCACCCAACCCGTCCCGATCCTGATCGGAGGGCACAGCGACGCAGCGCTGCGCCGGGCCGTGGTGCGCGGCGACGGATGGACGCACGCCGGCGGCGA
Organism: Rhodococcus sp. AG1013; assembly: GCF_003350365.1. NCBI lineage: Bacteria > Bacillati > Actinomycetota > Actinomycetes > Mycobacteriales > Nocardiaceae > Rhodococcus > Rhodococcus sp. AG1013. The sequence continues at coordinate 236,570 of NZ_QQAT01000003.1, read as the reverse complement.
CCCCGACGAACTCGATCGGATGCTGGGGAAGCTGCAGAAGATCCGCGCCGCCGAGGGCAAGGCGGAGACGCCGTTCGAAATCCACGTCGCCTCGGCGGACGCGTTCACCGTGGACGGAGTCCGACGACTCGAGGACAAGGGCGTCACCGACGTAATCGTGGGCTTCCGCAACTCCTACGAGGTCGCGCCCGACGCCGAGCCGCTGGATCGTAAGATCGCGAACCTGGAGCACTACGCGGAATCGGTGATCGCCAGGATGTCCTGACCACGGCGGGCATCGCGGGCCGTGGAGGCCGGCTCGCGATGCCCGTGCACGGCCACTACCGAACCCCGGCCACCCGACTAGGTAACCGGTCCACCGCCCGCAACGTCGGTGTCAACCAGGTCGCGATCTCGATGGCGTCGAAAGGCATGCTGGGCACGATGTTCCCGCAGTTCCTCGACACCCCGGTGGTCGCGGGCAACGACTTCGTCCCGAACGTCGAGCACATCCTGAGCCTGAACCCGGACGTCGTGATCCAGTGGGGCGACAAGGGTGACGACATCGTCGCGCCGCTGCGCAACGCCTGGTGAGCCCGCAGATCCTCGGCGTCTCCTCCGGTGCGTCGTTCGGTGGCGTGTTGGCGCTCATGCTCGGCATCGGCTCGACGTTCCTCGTCGGCGGCGCGTTCCTGTTCGGCCTCGTGGCCCTCGGCATGGTGCTACTGATCGGGCGCAGCCGGTCCGGCGGCGCGATCCTGATGATCGTCCTCGGCGGCGTGGTGACGAGCGCGTTCTTCTCGGCGCTGGTCTCGTTCATCACGTACATCGCCGACCCGTATTCGACGCTGCCGTCGATCGTGTTCTGGCTCATGGGGTCTCTCGCGACCGCCGACATGGCGAAGGTCGCGGTCGCGGCCGTGCCGATCCTGCTGGGCGCCGCGCTGATCCTGGCGCTGCGGTGGCGGATCAACATCCTCTCCCTCGGCGACGACGACGCCGCCTCGCTCAGGGTGAACCCGGGACAGCTGCGCGCGGTGCTGCTGATGATGGTCGCACTCATGACGGCCGGCGCCGTCGCGGTGTCCGGCGTGATCGGCTGGGTGGGCCTGGTGGTTCCGCACCTCGCCCGACTGTGGGTGGGCCCCGATCACCGGATCTCGATGCCGACGACGTTCGTTCTCGGCGCCGCCTATCTGACGATCATCGACACGCTCTCGCGCACCGTCACTTCCAGGGAGATCCCGCTCGGCATCCTGACCGCGATCATCGGTGCGCCGGTGTTCGTTCTGCTGCTTCAGAATTCGCGTAGACAGGCCTTCATCGATGCTTGAGGTTCATGGCGGCCTCGAAATGCGGGACGGCGGTTTCCACTATCCCCGCCGCGACTGGGTGTTCCGCCACGCGAACCTGCGGGTCGAGGGCGGCATCACCTCCATCCTGGGCCCCAACGGCCAAGGCAAGACGACGCTGCTGCGCTGCATCGCCGGGCTGACGCCGCTGCGCGAAGGGCACGTCGAGCGCGACAATGCGATCGGGTACGTCCCGCAGGCGAGCCTGTCGAGCTTCGCTTACTCGGTGTTCGACATGGTCATGATGGGCCGGGCGAAGAATCTCTCGGCGTTCTCGGTCCCCGGCAAGGCCGACATCGCGCGCACCCGTGAGGTGCTCGAGTGCGTCGGGATCACCGACCTCGCGCAGCGCAGCTTCGCCGAACTGTCCGGTGGCCAGCGGCAGCTCGTGCTGATTGCCCGGGCGCTGGCGTCGGACGCCACGTTCATGATCCTCGACGAGCCTGTCTCGGCGCTGGACCTGCGCAATCAGGCCCGGGTGCTGGAACTGCTGCGCGACCTCGCGGTCGACGGCATGGGAATCCTCCTCACGACGCACCATCCGGACCATGCCCTTCACCTGGGCGGCAATGCCATCGTGATGCGAGCACCCGAGGACATCCGGCTGGGCCCGGTCACCGAACTGGTCACCGACGGCATGCTCACCGAGCTGTACGGCATCGAGGTGGTCAGTGCCACCGTCGACGACCGCGGCGCCCCGCGCACCGTTCTCTACACCCGCTACGACAATTTCACGGCCGGGGAACCGGCCACACTTGGAAAGTACCTCGATGACACTCGATTCGGCTGCGCCGCAGTCCCTTTCACTCGTCCTGCATCTGGTGATGGGTTCGAACACCGGCATGTCGGGCGGCACCACCGCCGCCCGGCTGGTCCGGCCGGTCGACCTCTACGACCTCGACACCTTGGACCTCGCCGGCGTGCACGGTCTCCTGATCAACGGCAACTGCGACCAGATATTCCTCGAGCGGCGCCGCGGCGTGCTCACCGACTTCGTCACCGCCGGTGGCCGCATCGCGATCATGGGCCACCCGCTCACCGACTTCCTGCCCGGCCTCGGCCAGTGGCGCAAGCTGCAGTACTCGGGCCCCAAGGATCTGGCGATCACCGCCGGCGACCCGCACCCCGTGTGGGACGGCGTCGATCCCGCCGACGTCAGCTTCCGGCGGGGCGTCTCCGGCTTCTACGGCCGCGGCTACAGCCAGAAGCTGCCCCACGGCGCCGTGGTCACCAACCGCATCGGCCGGCACGCGCTGCCCGTCGACTACGTCTACCCACTCGGGACGGGCCAGGTGCTGGTCCACGGCGGCATCGATCTCGCTGTCTACCAGGAGGATCCGAACACCTCCGCGCGCATCTTCCCGCAGCTGCTGACGTGGCTCGGCCAGCAGGAGGCACAGGCATGACCGCCATCGAACCGTTCGCCCGCACCGACCGCGCACCCCGCTCGCGCCGCCGGCTCGCACTCGTGCACGGCGGATCCCACTTCCACCTGCAGACGCTGAAGGATCCGGCGGTGATCGCGCACCAGCCCGAGTTCCTGTATCTCGCGGGTCTGACCGACGGCGACCTCGACGCGTTCGACACCGTCATCCTTGCCGACCGTCTGCACCCCGAACTGCTTCGCAGGCACACCGCGCAGATCCTCGCGGTCGCGCAGCGTGGCGGCACGCTCGTGGTGCTGGGCGAGAACGCCGCGCACACGTGGTTGCCGGGGGTTTCGTGGACGGCGCGGCCCACCAACTTCTGGTGGTGGCTCGAGGGCGAGGATCCGTTGATCCGCACCCGTAGCCCCGAACACGAGGCGTGGGAATACCTTTCGACAAATCGGCGATCTGGCACCACCACGGCCTGCTGCACACCGACGCGGACGTCGTGCCGCTGCTGGTGTCGGAGGAGCCCGACGAGAACGGCGACCTCCACGACGCCGGGATGATGCTGTTCGAGGACACCGTCACCACGCCGGGCCGGATCATCGCGACCACACTCGACCCGACGTACCACCACGGCAACAACTTCATGCCGGGGTCCACGCGCTTCCTCTACGCGCTGCTGCGCTGGCTGGACAACACCGGGTCCTGGTCAGGAAGTGTGCATCAGCCCACCGATCCCAGTGGCAGGCCGAGTCCCGCGAGCGATCCGAGCGCCCCGGTACCGGGGCCCTCCGAGATCGGACTGTGGATCGCGACCGTGCGGTGCCGCGATGGCGGTGTAGACCCGACCTTCCGGCGGTGCGGGAAGGTCCAACTGGCCCTTGTCGTTCTGGCCGACCGCCACGATTTGCCCCGTCGAGGTCAGCGCCACCGAGTGGTAGGTGCCCGCCGAGATCGCCGTGTAGGTCACTCCCGACGGGAAGGCGAACTGCGAACTTCCGCTGGAACCCCATCCGACGACCTGTCCGCCGGAGGTCAGGTCTACACCGACATCGCGGTCGGCGGTGGACACTCGCTGCTCCTGCGATCCGACGGCAGGATCGTCGCGATCGGGCGCGGCGACAACTACCAGCAGACCATCGTCCCGGCGTTGCCGGAAGGCGTGACCGTCACCGCCGTCGCCGCCGGAATGAATCACTCGGTGGCACTGCGTTCCGACGGTCAGGTCCTCGCATTCGGCAAGAGCACGGAGGGACAGTTGCTGTTCCCGCCGGCACCGGAGGGCACCCGGTACCTGTCCGTGGCCGCGGGTGAGGACTTCTCCCTCGCGGTCCGAACCCTCGCCCCCGGCGGCGAGGACCCCGGGGAGCCCGGAACCGGTTCGCTGGGAAGTCTTTTCGGTAACTGACCCCGCGCCCGGGTGAAGGGACCCCTCGAGCGCTCACAGGCGCCGAGGGGCCCCTTCAGCCGTCACGCCGGTGTGTCAGTCGACGTCGTAGACCTCGGTGGCCGACGCCGCGAGCAACCGATCGGTCATCTCGTGCTCGAGCACGACCAGGCGCGCCTCGTCCGTACCGGCCACCCGTGACGGCCCGCGTGACCATCTCGAACGCGTCCCGAACACCCGGTCCCCCGTGCGCGGTGGCGATCTCGACCTCGCGGCGCTCGGCCGGCCCCTCGGGATCGAGCAGCGGCAGCGCCCGCTCGAGCACCTTGAAGGCGTGCGCGACGCCGCCCGGTGCGTTCGGGCCGTGGTACTTCATCAGGTCGTCGAACGAGACGGTGATCGGCGTGCCCAGCTCGGCCACCTCCAGTCGAGCCACGGCCGCCACTACTCGCCTCCGAACACGCGCTGCACCACGGCCTTTGCCCGGCGGGTGACGCGGAGGTAGTTGTCGAGGAACTCGTTCGCGTCGCCGCCCGGCCAGCCGGCGACCTGCGCGACCGCCGCGAGGATCTTGCCCGGCCCGGGGAGCTGGTCGGTCGGCTTGCCGCGCACCAGCACCAGCGCGTTGCGCGCCTTGGTCGCGGTGAGCCACGCATCGCGCAGCAGCTCGATGTCGGTCTCGCTCAACAGCTCCGCCCCGCCGATCGCATCGAGCGTCTCGAGGGTCGACGTGTTGTGCAGTGACGGGATCTCGTGGGCGTGCCGCAACTGGATCAGCTGCACCGTCCATTCGATGTCGGCGAGACCGCCGCGGCCGAGCTTGGTGTGCGTGGCCGGGTCGGCACCGCGTGGAAGTCGCTCGGAGTCGACGCGGGCCTTGATCCGACGGATCTCGCGCACCGCCTGCTCGGAGACGCCACCCTCCGGGTAGCGGGTCTTGTCGATCATGTGCAGGAATCGCAGACCCAGATCGGCGTCACCCGCGACGGCGTGGGCCCGCAGCAGCGCCTGGACCTCCCACGCCTGGGCCCACTGCGCGTAGTACGCCTCGTACGACGTCAGGGTCCGCACCAGCGGTCCGCTGCGCCCCTCCGGCCGCAGTCCGATGTCCACCTCGAGCGGCGGATCGGTGCTGGGCGCGCCGAGCAGGGTCCGGACGCGGTCACCGACGATGTTGGCCCACTTGACCGCCCGGGTCTCGTCGACTCCCTCGCGGGGCTCGCACACGAACAGCACATCGGCGTCCGAGCCGTAGCCGAGCTCTCCGCCGCCGAGCCGACCCATGCCGATCACGGCGAACTTCGCGGGCGCGGGCGCACCGGTCTCGGCCTCGCTCGACCGGATGACGGCGGCGAGAGAGGCATTGAGCACCGCCGCCCACACCGACGACAACGCCCGACACACCTGCGGGACGTCGAGCATGCCGAGGATGTCGGCGCTCGCGATCCGCGCCAGTTCGTAGCGGCGCAACGATCGCGCCGCCCCGACCGCGCGGGCGGGGTCGACGTACCGCGAGGACGACGACAGGATGCCCCGCGCGACGTCCTCGGGTCGGGGGTCGAGCAGGCGCGGACCGGAGGGACCGTCCGCGAACAGCCGGATCACGTCGGGCGCCTTGATCAGCAGGTCCGGGATGTAGGCGGACGAGCCGAGCACCGTCATCAGTCGCTGGGCCACCGACGCCTCGTCGCGCAGCAGACGCAGGAACCACGTCGCGTCCACGAGCGCGTCGGACAGGCGCCGGTAGGCCAACAGGCCCGCATCGGGATCCGGGGTGTCGCTGAGCCATTCGAGCAGAGTCGGCAACAGCAGCGCCTGGATGCGCCCCTTGCGGGAGGCTCCGCCGGTGAGTGCGGTGAGGTGACCGAGCGCGTTCTCCGGCGCCGAGTAGCCGAGGGCCGACAGCTGTCGCACCGCGGCGTCGGGGCTCAGCCGCAGGGCCTCCTTGTCGATCCGGGCGACCGACTCGAGCAGCGGCCGGTAGAACAGCTTGGCGTGCAGCCGCCGCACCCGGTGCGAGTTGCGCTTGATCTCGGCGTTCAGCACGCCGAGCGCGTCGTTGCGGCCGTCCGGCCGCATGTGCGCGGCGCGGGCGAGCCAGCGCAGCGCCTCCTCGTCCTCCGGCGGCGGGAGGGTGTGCGTGCGCTTGAGCTTCTGCAACTGCAGCCGGTGCTCGAGCAGTCGCAGGAACTCGTACGAGGCGGTCAGGTTCGCGGCGTCGTCGCGTCCGACGTAGCCGCCGGCCGCGAGCGCGGTCAGGGCGTCGACGGTGCTCTTGACCCGTAGCGACGCGTCGGCGCGGCCGTGCACGAGTTGCAGGAGCTGGACGGCGAACTCGACGTCGCGGAGGCTGCCGCGGCCCAGCTTGAGCTCCCGCTCGCGCAACTCCGGCGGCACCGATTCCTCCACCCGGCGGCGCATCGCCTGCACCTCGGGCACGAAGTCCTCACGCTCGGCCGCCGTCCACACCATGGGGCCCAGCGCGTCGGTGTACTGCCGGCCCAGGTCGAGGTCGCCGGTCATGGGCCGGGCCTTGAGCAGCGCCTGGAACTCCCACGTCTTGGCCCACCGCTTGTAGTAAGCGATGTGCGAGTCGAGCGTGCGGACCAGCTCGCCACGCTTGCCCTCCGGCCGCAGCGCCGCGTCCACCTCGAAGAAGGCCGACGATCCGATGCGCATCATCTCGCCGGCGATGCGGCTCGACACCGCGTTGGACGGCTCCGCCACGAACACGACGTCGACGTCGCTGACGTAGTTCAGTTCGCGCGCACCGCACTTGCCCATCGCGATCACCGCGATCCGGACGGGACACGGCTCGTCCGGGCACACCGCGGCCACGGCCACCGACAGCGCGGCCGTCAGTGCCGCGTCCGCCATGTCCGAGAGCTGATGTCCCACAGTCTGATACGGGACCACCGGCTCGTTCTCCACCGTCGCGGCCAGGTCGGCCGCGGCCAGGACCATCATCTGGTCGCGGTAACAATCCCGCAGGGCCGCAACCGCTTCCGGCCCGGTGACGGCAGCGCGATAGAACATCGAGGACGCGTTGGGGCCGGTCTCGGGCACCGCGCCGACACACGCCAGCAGGCGCCGGGTCAGCTCGTCCTTCGACGGCAGCGTCATGTCACCGGCGAGCAGCTTCCACGACATCGGGTGCGCGACGAGGTGATCGCCGAACGCACTGGACGCGCCGATCAGCCCCAGAAGCCTCCCGCGCAGACCCTTGTCGGTGCGCAGCGCCGCGTCGAGCTCGGCCCAACCGTCACCCAGGCTCTCCTGCAGCCGTACCAGCGTCCGCAACGCCAGGTCCGCGTTCGCGGCCCTCGACAGCGACCACAGCAACTCCACCCCGTCGAGGTTGGACCAGCCCAGCACCTTCAGCTCTTCCGGAGCGGTCGGCTCGACCAGGCCCAGCCGACCCGCACCGGGCACCGCCGAACGGGCGTACGGAGGCTTCACCGGATCCCCCCGACCCAGACGTCGTCACGATCGGAACGTGGACTGACCGGACAGGGCACGCGTGTCACCTCTTCGGGGATCGTACGGTTCGGGTGGGCCGTTCTACAGGCCCAGGTACGCCTTCAATTCGAACGGCGTCACCTGGCTGCGGTAGTCCTCCCACTCCCGGCGCTTGTTGCGGAGGAAGAAGTCGAAGACGTGCTCGCCCAGTGCCTCCGCCACGAGTTCGGACTTCTCCATCTCGAGCAGTGCCTCCTGGAGGCTCCCCGGCAGCGACTTGTAGCCCATCGCCCGTCGCTCGGCGTTGGTCAGCGACCACACGTCGTCCTCGGCCTCGGCGGGCAGTTCGTAGCCCTTCTCGATGCCCCGCAGACCGGCCGCGAGCAGCACCGCGAACGCCAGGTAGGGGTTACACGCGGAGTCGGGGCTGCGGATCTCGACGCGACGCGAGGACGCCTTGTTGGGCGTGTACATCGGGACACGGATCAGCGCGGACCGGTTCGACGGCCCCCACGTGGCCGCGGTGGGCGCCTCGCCGCCGTGCACCAGACGCTTGTAGGAGTTGACCCACTGGTTGGTGACGGCACTGATCTCGTTGGCGTGCTCGAGGATGCCGGCGATGAACGCCTTACCGGTCGCCGACAACTGCATCGGATCGTCCGGGTTGTGGAACGCGTTGGTGTCGCCCTCGAACAGGCTCATGTGCGTGTGCATCGCCGAGCCGGCCTGATCGCCGAACGGCTTGGGCATGAACGACGCCCGCACGCCCTCGTCGATCGCGACCTCCTTGACGACGTAGCGGAACGTCATCACGTTGTCGGCCATCGACAGCGCGTCGGCGTAGCGCAGGTCGATCTCCTGCTGGCCGGGTGCGGCCTCGTGGTGGCTGAACTCCACCGAGATGCCCATCGACTCGAGCGCGTCGATCGCGTGGCGCCGGAAGTTCGGCGCGCGATCGTGCACGGCCTGGTCGAAGTAGCCGCCGCTGTCGGCCGGTACCGGCGGGGTGCCGTCGATCGGCCCGTTCTCCAACAGGAAGAACTCGATCTCGGGGTGCACGTAGCACGAGAAGCCGAGGTCGCTGGCCTTGCTCAGCTGACGCCGCAGCACGTGCCGCGGGTCGGCCCAGGACGGCGTGCCGTCGGGCATCGCGATGTCGCAGAACATGCGTGCCGAGTGCTGAGCGCCGTCCTTGTGCGCCCACGGCAGGATCTGGAACGTCGACGCGTCCGGCTTGGCGACGGTGTCGGCCTCCGAGACGCGGGAGAAGCCCTCGATCGCCGAGCCGTCGAATCCGATGCCTTCCTCGAAGGCACCCTCCAGCTCCGCGGGGGCGATCGCCACCGATTTGAGGTACCCGAGCACGTCGGTGAACCACAACCGCACGAACCGAATATCGCGCTCTTCGAGGGTGCGAAGCACGAACTCCTTTTGGCGATCCATGTCCGCGAGACTAAGCAAACCGCGTTAAATCTGTGTTACATCGTGAAATCGGTCTCGTCCGGCCAGCTCAACACGTCAGGTCCGGATCGGGAGCGGTGCGATCGACGAAGTACGCGGAGACCGGATCGTCGACGCAGGCGACGCCGTCGAACACCGCGGTGTGCTGGGTCCCGCGGTACGTGATCAGCGCGCCGCCGAGCTGCTTCGCCAGATTCACCCCCGCCTGGTAGGGCGTCGCCGGGTCCTCGGTGGTCGAGACCACGACCACCGTCGGCAGGCCCTGGAGTGCCGCCGCATCGATCGTGTGCGGCGCGCCGGTGTTCGGCACCGGCCAGAACGCGCACGCATCGAGCGGGGCGTTGCCGGTGCCGCGACCGTCGTCGAGGAACGGCGCCGCCTGCCGGTACCGCGTGTCCGCCTCCCCCTCGATCGCGCGGTCGGTCACCGGCGGATCGTCGACGCAACGAACCGCGTTGAAGGCGTCCTCGAGGTTCGAGTAGCTGCCGTCGTCCAGGCGACCCTCGTACATGTCGGCGAGCAGCAGCAGCTCGTCGCCGCGCCCCGCGGAGAGTTCCTTCAGCCCGGCGCGCAACGGCCGCCACAGGCTCGGTGAGTACAGCGCCTGCTGCACGCCGGTGATCGCGTCGCCGTAGCTCAGCCCTCGTGGATCCGTCGTCGCAGCAGGGCGGTCCACCAGCGGGTCGACCAGCGCCCGGAACCGGGCGTCGGCCCGGCTGGGGTCGGATCCCAGCGGGCAGTCCGCCGACCGCGCGCAGTCGGCGGCGAAACCGTCGAACGCCTGCTGGAAGCCCGCGCCCTGCAACACCACTTCCTCGACCGGATCCTGCTCGGGGTCGAGCGCCCCGTCGAGCACCATCGCGCGCACGTTGCCGGGGAAGGTCTCGGCGTACGCCGTGCCGATCCGGGTGCCGTACGAGAAGCCGAGATAGTTCAGCTGCGGATCACCGAGCACCGAGCGGATGACGTCCATGTCGCGGACCACCTCGCGGGTCCCGACGTGCGCCAGCAGCGGCACACCGGACCGTTCGGCACAGCGCGCCGCGTAGGTGCGGTTCTTGTCCTCGGTCCGCGCGATGCCCGCCGGACTCATGTCGACATTCGACTCGCGCCGCTCGGCGTCGGTTTCCTGCGGGGTCTGGCACCGGACCTGCGGGGTGGACGCACCGACGCCCCGCGGATCGAACCCGATGACATCGAAACGTTCGGCCACGTCGGTGCCGTCCGCGACCGACGCCGTGCTCAGCCCCGACGCCCCCGGGCCACCCGGATTGACCAGCAGCGAGCCCACGCGCGCGCCCGTCGCGGCCGACCGCGAGATCGCGATCTGCGCGGTATCCCCGCCCGGGTTGTCGTAGTCGAGGGGCACGGTGACCTTCGCGCACTCGAGGGTCGGGCTCAGCTCGCCGCCGTCGGTAGCGAAGCCGTCGCACGAGCCCCACCGGATCTGCTGCGTGTAGAACGCTTCGAGGCCCGGTGGAACGGTCCCCGCTCCCGCCTCACCCGCCTCGGCCGCCACCGGGGTGCCGGAGACGGTCCCGGACGACGGTTCGGTGGTGCATCCGACGGCCAGCACGGTCACCGCCGCGATCGTGGCGACGAGCAGTGTTCGACGTCCGGTCCGCATACCTCCGATCGTGCCATGCCCCGTCGAACGCCCAGGAAACACGGCATCCGAGGCCCACTCCGGCGGCGCTGCGCGCGTGCCCACGGCACGCCCGCCGATGTGACGAACTGCACTGGAAGCGCACTTCGTGGGCCTCGGTCGCGGTGGCAGACTGAAGGCGTCATCACCCAACCCGGGGACCCGCAGAGGCGGGCCTCGAGGCCAGAAAGGGACAACGATGTCCGAGACCGCTCCGTACGGCTCAACAAGCTCGACTTCTTCCGACGCCCCCAAGCGCAAGACCCGGATCCATCACCTGCAGGCGATGAAGTCCGAGGGCACCCGCTGGGCCGAGCTGACCGCGTACGACTACTCCAGTGCTCGCCTCTTCGAGGAGGCCGGCATCCCCGTCCTGCTCGTCGGCGACTCGGCCGCCAACGTCGTGTACGGCTACGACACCACCGTTCCCGTCACGATCGACGAGATGCTCCCGCTCGTGCGCGGTGTCGTCCGCGGCGCGCCGCACGCCCTCGTCATCGCCGACCTCCCGTTCGGCACGTACGAGGCCTCACCGCAGCAGGCACTCGAGACCGCCTTCCGCTTCATGAAGGAAGGCCAGGCGCACGCCGTCAAGCTCGAGGGCGGCGAGCGGGTGGCCCCGCAGATCGCGGCGCTCACCGCGGCCGGGATCCCGGTCCAGGCGCACATCGGCTTCACCCCGCAGTCCGTCAACAGCCTCGGCGGCTTCCGTGTACAGGGTCGCGGGGACGGCGCCGAGCAGCTCATCGCCGACGCCATCGCGGTGCAGGAGGCCGGCGCCTTCTCCGTCGTGATGGAGATGGTGCCCGCCGAGCTCGCCGGTCAGGTCACCCGCAAGCTCACGATCCCGACCGTCGGCATCGGCGCAGGTCACGAGTGCGACGCCCAGGTGCTCGTGTGGCAGGACATGGCGGGCTTCACCAGCGGGAAGACCGCCAAGTTCGTCAAGCGCTTCGGCGAGGTCGGCGGCGCCCTGCGCGACGCGGCCGCGGCGTACGCGGCCGAGGTCGGTGCCGGCACGTTCCCCGGCCCCGAACACAGCTTCTGACGTCACCGCGTTTCGGTTCCGAGATCGGGGACCCCGGCCGAGAAATCGGACGGGGTCCCCGATCTTTGGCACACTCGACATTCCGGGCTCACCGTGAGCCGGCCCCGACAGAAAGCTCAGGTGCACCATGCTCGAACGCCGCGGACGTCTCGCCGCCACCGTCGCCGCGACCGCTGCAGTGGCCGCGCTGATCGGCGGGTGCAGCAGCACCGAGTCCCCGACGCCGGAACAGAGCGCGCACACCGCGGAGTCGACCTCGCCCTCGAAGACGCCGCCGGCGACCACCGGGAACTCCGGGAACTCCGGCGCGGGCGGCGGTGCCGTCGCCGGCGTGACGGCGGAGCAGGCGGCACAGCTGTGCTCGGACATCGACGAGCAGTTGCAGAGCTGGCGCACCTACACCCCGACCATCGGGAAGGGTGGACTCAACACGGTCGTCGTCACCTGGGCCACCTCCAACGGGATGAACCTGATCGAGCTCGCGGGTGACCGCGATCGGATCGACGCGATCACCACCGCGCAGTGCCCGCAGGTGCGGGACGGGGCGCTCTATGCGCTCGAACTGCCCACTCTCGCGGCCGGGTTGATCGGATTCTGATCGACATGCGCACCCTGTACCCCGAGATCGTCCCGCACGAAACCGGCTTCCTGGCTGCCGGCGACGACCAGCACGTGTACTGGGAGGTCAGCGGGAACCCGGACGGCAAACCGGTGGTGTTCCTCCACGGCGGACCCGGCGGGGGCACCGACCCGGCACACCGACGGTTCTTCGATCCCGACGCCTATCGCATCGTGCTGTTCGATCAGCGGGGCTGCGGCCGCTCCACTCCGCACGTCGCCGAGGGGGCGGACCTGACGGTGAACACCACCGACCACCTCCTCGCCGACATCGAGTTGTTGCGTGGGCATCTCGGCGTCGAGCGCTGGCAGGTGTTCGGCGGATCCTGGGGTTCGACACTCGCACTCGCCTACGCCCAGCGGTTCCCGCAGCGCGTCACCGAGCTGGTGTTGCGCGGCATCTTCCTGCTGCGGCGCAGCGAGATCGACTGGTACTACAACGGCGGGGCCGGGCACATGTTCCCGGAGCGGTGGGCGGAGTTCCTGGCGCCGGTGCCGGTCGCCGAGCGCACCGGCGATCTGGTGGAGGCCTACCACCGGCTGCTGCACGCCGACGACCCGGACACGGCGCTGCGTGCGGCCATCGCATGGTCGAGCTGGGAGGGCGCGACCAGCTCGTTGCTGCCCAAGCCCGAACGGGTCGCCGAGACGTCCGAGCCGCGGTTCGCGTTGGCGTTCGCGAGGATCGAGAACCACTACTTCCGCAACGCGGGCTTCATCGAGGAAGCACAGTTGCTCCGCGACGCCGGGGTCCTGGCATCGATACCCGGGGTGATCGTCCAGGGCCGCTACGACGTGGTGTGCCCCGCGACGAGCGCGTGGGAACTGCACCGGGCGTGGCCGGCGTCGGAACTCCACATCGTCGACGACGCCGGGCACGCGGCCGCCGAGCCCGGGATCACCCACCACCTGGTGGAGGCGACGGACCGCTTCCGCGGCTGACGGTTTCGGTCCTCGACTGGACCTGTGTGCACTGGTAGACCTGAACTGTGGCAGGACGGAAGCAGGGATCCGGCAGTACCGTCACCGACGTGATCGTCCCCGCGGCACGGGGCCACTACGAGCGGTTGGTCTCGCTCGCCGCCGACGTGCGGGACGACGCCGACGACTCCGTGCACCAGATGCGGGTTTCCGCGCGCCGCCTGCGCAGTCTGCTGGGCACCTACCGTGACGCCTTTCCCCCGGACGCGACGGTCACCGCCCGCTCCGAACTACGGTGGCTCGGATCGGTTCTCGGCAAGGCCCGCGACGCAGAGGTGCTCGCGGCCCGGTTCTGCGAACTGATCGACGCCCAGCCCGCCGATCTGGTGGTCGGCTCCGTCCACCAGCGACTGGTCGGGACACAGGAGGATCTGTACCGGGCCGCTCACGCGGACGCGGTCGACGAGTTCGCCCGGCCGCGCTACGCGGCGCTGTGCGCGCTGCTCGAGGAGGTCACCTCCGGGCGCGAGGCGGCGCCGGTGGATCTGACGCTGCGCAGCGGCCTCGACAAGGCGTACCGACAGCTCCGCAAGGCCGCGAAGAAGGTTCGCGCGCTGCGGCACGAGGACGGCGCGGATCTCGGGCCCGCCCTGCACCGGGTCCGCAAGCGCGCCAAGAAGCTGCGCTATGCCGCCGAGGCGGTCGCGGCAGCGGAGCCGTCGGCCGCGGATCTCGGGTCGGCGGCCAAGGCCCTGCAGTCGATGCTCGGCGACCACCAGGACGGCGTCCTCGCGCGAGACTGGATCATCGACGCCGTCGCGCAGGCGCGCATCGACGACGAGGACACCTTCACCTACGGACTGCTGTACGCCGCCGAGGAAGCACGTGCGGCCCGGACCACGAGCGAACTTCCACGGCTCGTCAAGGCCATCAAGAAGGCGCACCGCACGCTCGACCTCCGAACGTGACCTAGGCGGGGAACGCGAACTGGACCGAGCGCCCCGCGACGTCGGCGCCCACCAGGCGCACCTTCACCTCGTCGCCCTCGGCCGGGTCGCCCGCGCACTTCGCAATGACCGACACCGCCGGCACGAACACCTCCGCACCCCTCTTGTCCCCCGCCGCGCGCAGCACGGTCGCGTCGAACACCTCGCCGACCCGGCCGGCCAACAGGGTCGCCTCGGTGAGGTCCACGCACGCCCGGTCGATCTTGCCCGCACGGGAGTCCGACGCCCTCATCAGCGCGGGCAGGGTGGGCAACGCCTCCCGCACCCATTCGGGTACGGGCTCCCCCGCCGACACCGCGAGGCACACCTCTGTCGTGAACCGGTCCGACAGACGACGCAGCGGCGCGGTGACGTGCGCGTAGGGTCCGCCGATCCCGGAATGGGCCACCACCGCGGGAAGCTCACCGTCGAAGGCCACGTAGTCGGCGCCCCGCATCAGGGAGGTCGCCTCCGTCATCATCACCAGTGACGCCGCCGCGTTCGGATCGAGCCCGGCGAGCACCTCACCCACCCGGGTGCCGTCCGCCCAGGCGACGCCGAGCGCACTTGCGGTGCGCCGCAGCGACTCCACCGCGCGCGTCGCGGGCGGCGGCATCGTCCGCAGCAGCCCGACACCCGCGTCGAGCATCAGCCGCGCCGCGCACATCCCGGTCAACAACGACACCTCGGCATTCCAGTCGTCGGCCTCGGTGCGCGGCTCCATCTCGACCCGCCAGCCGTTGCCGTGGCGCACCACTCGCTGTTCGGGCAGTCGCAGTTCGATCGCGCCACGCTCGGTCGCCGCGACCGCCCGCAGCCTGCCGAACGCGGGCAGTGCCGCGATCGACGGATGCAGGGTCCCGGACGCGGAATGCGCCTGCACGGTGGCGTAGTCGAAGCGGGCGACCGACCGCACCAACGCACGGGTGACGGCCACCCGGACCGGCTCGGCGTGCTCGTCCAGGTCCATCCGCCACAGCACCGCGGGGCGCACGACGTCGGGCAGCAGGCTCGCCGCGTCCTCCGACAGATCCCGCGGATGCAGCGGCACCGAACCGTCGGGGAGATAGAAGGTCTGGCCGCGGTCACGCGTCTCGCGGTCCAGTGCACCACCCGGCAGCACCACCGCGGCCACATCGGCGATCGCGTAGTGCAGCACGAAGCCGTCGCCGTTGCGCTCGAGGTGCAGCGCCTGGTCGAGATCCATGGACCCCGGCGGGTCGATCGTCACGAACGCGAGATCGGTCCGGTCCTCCCGCTCCCCGGCGCGCGCGTCCACGGCGGCGGCCACCTCCGCGAGCACGGCCTCCGAGAATCCTTCCCGGAGCGCGAATTCGGCTCGCACCGCGTCGAAATCGACGCCGCGCGCGATGACCCGGGCCATCCCGACCGGCCGCGGGCTACCGTTCAGTCGTTCCACTCGGCGTCGGCGTCGTCGGCCGCCTTGTTGCGTTCGGCCGCGATCTGCAACGCGCGTTCGGCGCTCTCCCGGTCGGGATACGGTCCCATCCGGTCGAAGACGTTGCTCGCCTTGCCCTGGGTGACCGAGCCGTCGGAGGGGCTGAAATACCACTGCTGGTCGTCGTCGCTCATGTCCTCAGTGTGCCTCGGACGCGGCGTCGTCACCATCGCAACGCGAGGGAAGGGGCATAGGTCTGTGACATCGCCGCTCAGGCTGCTAATCTCTGCGCGTACCGCGCTTTCTCGTCGACGCACCGCGTCACCGAACCATCGACGCGCTGCGTCAAAGATCGGAGCCCCGCATGTCCTACATCCTCTTCGATACGCTTCTCCCCGTTCTCGGCAAGACCGGCGCCGAATACTGGGCCAAGCTGCTGATGATCAACCCGCTCAGCGGCATCCAGGCGTAGTACCCGCAGACAACGAGAAAGGCCCCCGGCAGCGCCGGGGGCCTTTCTCGTGTGTGATTCGGGCGGACGAGTTGGCGTGTAAGCCGGATCCTGTCCCCGACGCGAGCGCCGGGTGGCGACCATCCATCTGGGCACACCGTTGCCGGGTACCTCGAGCGGTTCACCCGCAGGCTCGGGCGAGCAGCCCTCGAACACCTGCGCAGCCGCACCATGTCCCGGAGGACACCGGTGCGGCCTTCAACCTTGCTCCGGGCGGGGTTTACCTAGCCGCCCCAGTCACCTGGGGCGCTGGTGCGCTCTTACCGCACCTTTTCACCCTCACCGACCGCTGTGTCACAAGGACACAGCCGCATCGGCGGTCTGTTTTCTGTGGCACTGTCCCGCGAGTCACCTCGGGTTGCCGTTAGCAACCGCCCTGCTCTGTGGAGTCCGGACTTTCCTCGGCATCGGGCCTGACATCTCGAGGATGTCGGTTCCCGTCGCCGCGGCCGCCCGGCCAACTCGTCCGCACGGTAAGCCTACTGGGTCGCCGCGCCGTGTCCGAACCGGCGGTGTCGGAGTGCCGGGCTAGGGTCCGGAACATGACCCGATACGTGTCACTGCTGCGAGGCATCAACGTCGGTGGAATCAACATCAAGATGGCCGATCTGAGCCGGGTGTTCACCGAGTTGGGCTTCGACGACGTCAAGACCGTGCTGGCCTCCGGGAACGTCCTGTTCTCCAGCGACTCGACGGACATCCCGGCGCTGAAGTCGGACATCGAGGCCGCGTTGCGCGCCGCATTCGGCTACGAGGCGTGGGTGTTCGTGCTCAGCACCGAGACATTGGCCCGAATCGTTGCGTCCTACCCGTTCGACCCCGCGCACGACGGCTGGCATCCGTACGTGATGTTCACTGCGGAGCCGACGGTCCTCGCGGGTCTTCTCGACGCACATACCGACCTCGATCCGGACATCGAGCGGATCCGGGGCGGCGACGGCGTCCTGTACTGGGAGGTCGAGCGCGGGATGACACTGAAGAGCAGTTTCGGTAAGAACACCGGCAAGCCGAAACTCAAGGCGGTCACCACCACTCGCAATCTGCGGACCCTGGTGAAGCTCCTGAAGTAACCGCGGGCCCCCGGTTCTCACGGGCAACAGCCGCCGGCCCGAGCTCGGTTCGTTCGAGCTCGGGCCGGTCACCATCCCACTGACGATCCTCGGCGCCCGTCACCGCGCTGTGGGCGGTGCGGTAGGCGCCGTGGTCGTCAGCTCCGGGCCGGCTCCAGCGACTCGTCCGCGAACGGATCGCCCTGGCGCGGCGCGTTGTACAGCGTCTCGTCCAGGATCTTCTCGCGCTTGGCGACGATGGTCGGCACCAGCGCCTGACCGGTCACGTTGAGCGCGGTGCGCCCCATGTCGACGATCGGTTCGACCGCGAGCAGCAGGCCGACACCGGCCAGCGGCAGACCGAGCGTGGACAGCGTCAGCGTGAGCATGACGGTCGCACCGGTGGTGCCGGCGGTGGCCGCCGAACCGATCACCGACACCACGATGATGAGCAGGTAGTCGGTCAGGCTCAGGTCGATACCGTAGAACTGGGCGACGAAGATCGCCGCGATCGCCGGGTACACCGCGGCGCAGCCGTCCATCTTGGTGGTCGCGCCGAGCGGCACCGCGAACGACGCGTACTCGCGCGGCACACCGAGATTGCGTTCGGTGACCCGCTCGGTGAGCGGCAGTGTGCCGATCGAGGAGCGTGAGACGAACCCGAGTTGCGTGGCCGGCCACACTCCCGTGAAGAAGTTCTTCACCGAAAGCCCGTGCACCCGAATCAGAATCGGGTAGACGACGAAGAAGACGATCGCCAGTCCGATGTACACGGCGAGGGTGAACACGCCGAGCTGACCGATCGCGTCCCAACCGTAGGTGGCGACGGCCTTGCCGATGAGGGCGGCGGTGCCGATCGGCGCGAGGCGGATGATCCACCACAGCACCTTCTGCACGATCGCCAGCAGCGCGGCGTTGAGGTTCAGGAACGGCTCGGCCTTCTCCCCCACCTTCAGGGCGGCGATGCCGATCGCGATCGCGACGACGAGCAACTGCAGGACGTTGAAGCTCAGCGACGTGGTCGCCGAGAAGCCGGAGGCGGCGTCACCGGTGACGGTGGTCCGGGCGCCGAGGCCGAGGAAGTTCTGCGGCACCAGACCGGTGAGGAACGCCCACCACGATCCGGAACTCTTCGGCTCGGAGGCCGTCGTCGCGTCGACCGTGGTGTTCGCGCCGGGCTGCATGACCAGGCCGACGGCGATACCGATCAGCACCGCGATGAACGCGGTGATTGCGAACCACAGCAGCGTCTGGACCGCGAGGCGGGCCGCGTTCGCGACGTTCCGCAGATTCGCGATGGAGCTGACGATCGCGGTGAAGATCAGCGGTATCACCGCGACGGTGAGGAGGGCGACGTAGCTGGAACCGATGGTCTTGACGGTTCCGACCAGCCAGTTCTCGTTGCCGTCGGCGGCATCGGGCATGGACCGGGCGATCAGACCGATGACGACGCCGAGGATCAGGCCGGCGACGATCTGCGGGCCGAACGAGGTTGCCCACTTGGGCAGGGCGCGCCGGGGCGCGTCGAGGGTGGGGGCCGACATGAGGGCCTTTCGGGTGGAGATGTGGAGACGGCGCACGACGACGCGCGCGACCGAAGGGGACGCACGGAGGGCTCAGAGGGAGGAGCCGTCCCGGGACTCGAGATGTCTACCGGGTGTCAGGCGTGACAGACCGCGCTCGCCTGCAGACAGTTGTCGACGTAGCGGCGACAGGTCAGCAGGGCGTTCACAACGAGGAAGGGTACGCCCATACCGGGCATCGATTCCAACCGGGCGGCACCGGCGAGCGAATCGGCGGACAATGGGACCACGATCGACGACACCGGCCGCGGAAGATCGCGGCCGCCGGAGGAGCGATTGTCATGGACGAGTCCGAGGGCTTGGCCCGGACCACGACTCAATTGGCGGCGACCGTCGTCGCCGCGATCATCCTGTCGATAGGCATCGTCGGGTTCGTTCCGGGCATCACGTCCGACGTCGGCGACATCACCTGGGCCGGCCCCGGGACCGACGCGCGACTGCTCGGCACCGTGGAGGTGTCAATCCTGCACAACCTCGCGCACATCGCGGCCGGCGCCGTCGGTCTGGCGATGTCCCGCACACTGGCCTCCGCCGAGATGTTCCTCATCGGCGCCGGATTCCTGTCGGCGATGCTCGCCGTGTACGGGTTGGTCATCGACGCCGCGACGGCGTCGAACTTCATGCCGATCGACACCGCCGGGAGCTGGCTGCACCTGCTCGCCGGCGTCGGACTGGTGTTCCTGGGCGTCGCGCTGCCGCGACACGACGACGGACCTACAGATGCGACGTATCGTTGACCAGCCGCACCGACGAGCCACCGTCCGGGTAGAACTCCGCGATGCTCAGCGACGCCAGATCCAGGTGCAGGCGGTACAGCAACGACGGACCCACGTCGAGCGCCAGTTGCAGCAGTGTCTTGATCGGCGTCACGTGCGTGACCACCAGGATGTTCGAGCCCGCATACGACGCGGTGAGTTCGTCACGCACCCGCTCGATCCGGGCCCGGACCTCGTCGAAGCTCTCGCCCTCGGGTGGGCGCACGGACGTGTCCGACAGCCACCGGCGATGCAGGTCGGGGTCCCGCTCGGCGGCCTCACCGAACGTCAGGCCCTCCCACTTGCCGAAGTCCGTCTCGGTGAGTCCCTCGTGCACCGTGACCGGCAGTCCCAACGCGCGGGCGGCCGCGTCCGCGGTCTCCCGGGCTCGCCCGAGCGGCGACGACACCACCGCGGCGATCGCGCCGCGCTCGGCGATCCGCTCCGCCGCCGACCGGGCCTGCGACCGGCCGAACGCCGTGAGTTCGGGATTGCCGCGGCCCGAATAGCGCCGTTCGACGGACAGTTCGGTCTGGCCGTGCCGCAGCAGCAGCATCCGGGTGGGGGCGCCGACCGCGCCGGTCCAACCCGGAGCGGTGGCCGCGGCCGGCTCCGCCGCGGATTCCTCGGTGGTCTCGGCGACCGCACCGGAGGTGATCGCGTCCTCCCCGTCCATCGCCTCGTTCGCGAGCCGGTCGGCGTGGGAGTTCTCGGCGCGCGGGATCCACGTGTACGTGACCCGCGCGAACGATCCCGCCAGCGTCCGCGCCTGCTCGGCGAGCGGAATCATGTCCGGGTGCTTGATCTTCCAGCGCCCGGACATCTGCTCGACGACGAGTTTGGAGTCCATCCGGACGTCCACCTCGCGGGCGCCGAGGTCGCGGGCCGCGGTCAGGCCCGCGACGAGGCCGCGGTACTCGGCGACGTTGTTGGTGGCGACACCGAGGAACTCGCGGCGCTCGGCGAGCACCCGGTTCCGATCGGCATCGAACACCACCGCGCCGTACCCGGCCGGGCCCGGGTTACCCCTCGATCCGCCGTCGGCCTCGACGACGACCCGGTCACGAGTCACAGACCGGACTCCTTGGTGCGCACCATGATTGCGCCGCATTCGGGGCAGCGGACGACGACGTCCGCAGCGGTGCCGGCGATCCGGGAGATCTCGCCGCGGTCGATCTCGATGCGGCACGCGCCGCAGCGACGGGCCTGCAGCAGGGCCGCGCCGACACCGCGCTGCTCGCGCTGCTTCTCGTAGATCGCGAGCAGGTCCTCGGGAAACTGACCGACCAGGGCGGCGCGGTCGGTGTCGCAGCGCTGCTGCGTCTTCTCGAGGTCCGCGACGGCGTCGTCGCGGCGACGCTCGGCGTCGATCAGTTCGTCCTCGACCTGCGTCAGGCGGGCACCGGCGTGGTCGTGATCGGCCTGCGACGCCTCCCGGCGCTCCATCACCTCGAGCAGTTCGTCCTCGAGCACGCTCTGTCGACGCTCCAGGCTGCTGAGCTCGTGCTGCAACTCCGACAGCTGCTTCGCGCCGACGGTGCCGCCCTCGAGCAGCTTCCGGTCCCGCACCTCGCGCTGGCGGACCGCGTCGACCTCGCCTTCGAGCTTCTTGATGTCCCGGTCGAGGTCGTCGAGGACGATCTCGACGGACACCGCCGCGTCCTTACGGGAGAGGCGCTCGGCTTCGAGTCGCTCCACTTCCTGCTGCTCGGGCAGTGTCGAGCGACGGTGCGCGAGCCGTGCCAGCTCGGTGTCCACACCCGCGAGCTCGAGAAGCTTGGACTGCACTGAGGGATCGACGTTCACGCGTGGAAGCTCCTGCTGTGTTCTTGATGTTCTTGGGGTCGGACCAGTGGTCGTTCGTCGTAGCCGACGAACTCGTACCGGCCGAGATCAGGTGTCAACCGTACCCCGACAATGCGGTGCGCCGACCACATCAGCCGACCGCTTCACCGGCACCCGTCAGTGGCACGCGACGGTCCACGGGTCGGTGCGCAGTTCCGTCACCCGCACCTCCCAGCCGTCGACGTCCGAGAACCGCTCGTCGAGCACGCCCTTCGCCTGTGCGCACCACGGTTGTTCGCTGGCCCAGTGCGCCACGTCCACGAGCGCCGGCCCGCCCCGCCGCAGATGCTCGTCGGCGGGGTGGTGACGCAGGTCCGCGGTCACATAGGCGTCGACGCCGAGGCCGGTCACGGTGTCGAGCAGCGAGTCGCCCGAGCCCCCGCAGACCGCGACAGTGCGGACGATCCGGTCCGGATCTCCGGCTGCGCGAACACCCCATTCGGTGCGCGGCAGCGCCGCCGCGACCCGTTCGGTGAACTCGCGCAGCGTCTGCGGCCGCGGCAGCTCCCCGACCCGGCCGAGGCCCCGGCTGCCGGGGAAGTCGACGGTCTCGAACACGTCGAACGCGGGCTCCTCGTACGGGTGCGCCGCCCGCAGGGCGCGCAGCACGCGTGTTCGGGCCGAGCGCGGCGCGATCACCTCGACGCGGTCCTCGCGCACCGCCTCCACCTCGCCGACGGTGCCCAGCGTCGGGTTGGCGCCGGCGAGCGGCCGGAACTGTCCGTCGCCGGTCGCCGTCCAACTGCACTCGCGGTAGTCACCGAGCTCGCCGGCGCCGGCCGCGAACAGTGCGTCGCGCACTCGGCCCGTGTCGGTCGTGGGGACCATCACCACCCACTTGTCGGTCACCGTGTCGGGGATCGGGACCAGCGGGCGCGTGTCCACGAGGCCGAGCGCGCCCGCGAGCGCGTCGGACACGCCCGGATCGGCGCGGTCGGCGTTGGTGTGCGCGCTGTACAGCGCGCATCCGCCGCGGATCAGCCGGTGCAGCAGCGCCCCCTTCGGCGTGTGCGCGCCGACGGTGTCGACGCCGCGCAGCAACAGCGGGTGGTGCACCAGCAGCAGTTGTGCACCGGTCGCCAGCGCCTCGTCCACGACCGCGGCGGTCGCGTCGACGGCGACGACCACCTTGCGGACCTCGTCGGCGGGGTCGCCGGCCACCAGGCCGACCGAGTCCCACGACTCGGCGAGGGCCGGCGGGTAGGCCGTCTCGAGGGCCGCGATCACCTCGGCCAGCGTCGGGGTCGTCGTCGGGGTTGTCATCACGGCATCTCCCTCGTCAGTTCACTCATGGCGGCGATAAGTTGCTCGGCCTGCCCGCGCGGCCGGACCGCGACGCGCAGGAAGTCCGGGCCCAGGCCCGGGAAGGTGTCGCAGCGGCGGACCGCGATCCCCCGCTCGCGCAGGTGGGCGCGCGCACGCTCGCCGTCCGGCAGACGCAGCAGCAGGAACGGCGCCGACGCCGGCAGATGGACGTCCACCCCGGCGTCGCGGAGCAGCGCGGCCATGTCGCCGCGGTCGGCGGCGATCCGGTTCGCCATCTCCCCGGCCTGCTCGACGGCGGCGGGTTCGCTGCACGCGGTGATCGCCTCGAGTTGCAGGCTGCCCACCGGCCAGTGCGCGCGCCCGTGCTGCATCCGCGCCAGCACGTCCGGGTGGCCCAGCGCGTAGCCGCACCGCAGCCCGGCCAGCGCCCACGTCTTCGTCAGGCTCCGCAGCACCAGGACGTCGGGCAGCGAGAGGCCGGCTACCGACTCGGTCTCCCCCGGGACCGAGTCCATGAACGCCTCGTCGACGACGAGGATCCGGCCGGGCCGGCGCAGCGCGAGGACGTCATCCGCCGCGTGCAGCACCGACGTCGGGTTGGTGGGGTTGCCGAGCACCACGAGATCGGCGGAGTCCGGCACGGCGGCGGGATCGAGGCGGTACGGCGCCTCCAGGGTCACGTGCGTCACCGGGACGCCGGCCTCGCGCAGTGCGAGTTCGGGCTCGGTGAACGACGGATGGATCAGCGCCGCCTCGCGCACCCCGAGCCGCGGCAGCATCGCGAACCCCTCGGCGCCGCCGGCCAGTGGCAGCACCTCCTCCGGCGTCCGGCCGTGCCGGACGGCCACCTGTTCGCGGGCGCACCGGTCGGCGTCGGCGGCCGGATACCTGCCCAGGCCCGCCAGGGCGTCGGCAAGCCTGCGCCGCAACCACTCCGGCGGCCCGTCTCCCTGCACGTTCACCGCGAAGTCGAGCAGTCCGGGGCCGGTCTCGGCGTCGCCGTGGTGCCGCAGGGCCGCGAGAGTGTCCGCCGCCGATCCCGATCCGAATTCCATAGCCGTCGAGCCTACGGCGCGTGCGGTGGCGCACCTGCCCGGGCGTCGGTGGACGTCGGCAGCACAATGGAGCCGTGACACTTTCCTCTTCCTCCCCCGGCCTCGCCTCGACACCCACGACGATCGCCCCGGTCATGCTGTTCGACCTCGACGGCACCCTCACCGACTCCGCGCTCGGCATCCACAACAGCTTCCGGCACGCCCTCGCCGCGGTCGGCGGTCCCGAGCCCACCGCGGAGATGCTGGCGACGGTAATCGGCCCGCCGCTGATGGACTCGATGCGCGGGATGGGACTCGACGCCGACACCACCGCGGCGGCGCTGGCCGCGTACTTCGAGCGGTACGACGCGATCGGCTGGTCGGAGAACGAGGTGTACGAGGGCATCGAGCCGATGCTGGCGGCCGCCCGGGGCACCGGCGCCCGCCTCGCGGTCGCGACGTCGAAGACCGAGAAGTTCGCGATCCGGATCCTCGAGCACTTCGGCCTCGCCGACTACTTCGAGGTGATCGGCGGGGCCAGCAGCGACGGGTCGCGCCGCGCGAAGGCCGACGTCGTCGAGCACGTCCTCGGCGGGCTGGGCCTGCCGGCGACCGTGGGCGGCACCGCCGACGTCGTGATGATCGGCGACCGCGAGCACGACGTGCACGGCGCGGGGCACTGGGGCATCCCGACGGTGTTCGTCGAGTGGGGCTACGGCACCGCAGACGAAGCGGCCGCCGCCCGCTGGACGGCGCCCACCGTCGCGCATCTCGAGCAGATCCTCACGCGGGCCGGGTGAGCCGGGCATGATTCACGTCACCTTCGTGTGCACCGGCAACATCTGCCGGTCCCCCATGGCGGAGCGCATCTTCGCCGAGCACGTGCGCCGCGCCGGTCTCGACGATCGGGTGCGGGTCAGCAGCGCGGGCACCCACGGCTACCACGTCGGCGACGGCGCCGACGGCCGCACCGACCGGGTGCTCGTCGATGCCGGCTACCCGACCGGGCACCGCGCCGAGCAGGTCGGGGACGACCATCTGGCCGCCGACCTGGTGGTCGCGCTCGACCGTGGACACGATCGGGCCCTCGCTCATCTCGGGGTGCCCACCGAGCGCCGCCGACTGCTCCGCAGCTTCGATCCGGATGCGGACGGCGATTCGGTGCCCGACCCGTACTACGGCGACATGACCGACTTCGAACTGGTCCGCGACCAG
This sequence comes from Rhodococcus sp. AG1013, assembly GCF_003350365.1. Taxonomy (NCBI): domain Bacteria; kingdom Bacillati; phylum Actinomycetota; class Actinomycetes; order Mycobacteriales; family Nocardiaceae; genus Rhodococcus; species Rhodococcus sp. AG1013. Next base: position 211,684 of record NZ_QQAT01000003.1, on the reverse strand, counting down.
ATCGAGGCAGCCGTTCCGGGCCTGCTGAACTGGGTGCGGGGGAGCTGACCGGCAGCCGAGCCGCTACCGTGGACACGTGCGAAGGCTGAAGTTTCTGCTGCGTCCCGGCTGGCTTGCGTTGGCGGCCGTGGTAGCCGGTTTCGCCTTCATGTGTTTCACCGTCCTGGCGCCGTGGCAGCTCGGCAAGAACACCAGGACCGAGGAACGCAACGGACTGCTCGAACAGTCCATCAACGCCGACGCGGTGTCGATCGACACCCTGCTCGGTGGTGCCGGCCCGGCCCCGGACGACGAGTGGCGCAAGGTCGTCGCGACGGGAACCTATCTTCCCGACAGCGACCTCCTGGTCCGGCTCCGCTCGGTGGAGGACGCGCCCGCGTACGAGGTGCTCACCCCGATGAGGCTGAGCGACGGCGCCACCCTGCTCGTCAACCGCGGTTACGTGCGCCCTGTGCAGGGCACCGAGGCGCCGCCCATCCCGGCGCCGCCCACCGGCGAGGTGTCCGTCGAGGGCCGCTTCCGCATGTCCGAGGGCACGGTTCCGGGCAAGGAACCGATCACCGAGGCCGGCACCGAGCAGGTGTACTACATCGACTCCGGCCAGATCGGGCAGTTCATCGGCACCGACCTGGTCAACGGCTACCTGCAACTCGACGACGCCCAGCCGGGCGGGCTCGGCACCATTCCGCTGCCGATGCTCGACGCCGGGCCGTACCTGTCGTACGGGTTGCAGTGGCTGGCGTTCGGCATCATGGCGCCGCTGGGTCTGGCCTACTTCGTCCGCGCCGAACTCCGCGAGCGCCGCAAGACCAAGGCGACCGCGGCGGCGCCGCCGGCGCCGGAACCGGCCGACGAACCAACCACCGCGACGCCACCGGTCGACGAGACTCCGGCCGGTGCGGCTCCCGAACCCACCGTCGACGAGTTCGCACTGCCCACCCGCCGCCGTGGACTGCGCAAGAAGGACGCGGCCCCCAGCGCGCCGCTGTCCGCCAGCGAGGCCAAGATGGCCGACCGCTACGGCAGACGTCGCTGACCCGGTCCACCCACCGACACGGAGAAGCCGCCGGCCCCTCGCGGGTATCGGCGGCTTCTCTTTATGACAACGCCGCCAGGCCCCCGGTATTCCGATCCCCCGGTCGATCCCGGCTTCGGCCCGGGGTCAGAGCGCGGTACCGCTGTCGCATTCGAACTCACTCACCTGCGCCTCGACGATTCGGGCGCCGAGATCCTCGCCGGATCCGTCCCCGCGAAAGGCGGTCAGAGTGTGCCGGTCCTGCCACCGTTCGAGGACGTTGATCCGGTCGGGTTCGATCGGATCGGGACTGAGGGCGAAGTCCAGGCATCCGTCGGCGGCCCGCGCCGCCGTCACGACGCTCCGGCAGGCAACCAGGTAGCCCTCGCGGTCGTCGGGGGCGACCCGCAGATATCCGGCCACGATGATCATGGTTCTGACTCCGTTCGTCTCGAGCTGTCGTGAGGACAGACTCCGGCGGACCGGAGAACTCGTCGCAGCCGGTCAGCGTCGTCGGCGCCGACCGACGACGAGGGCCAGCGCCGCGGACGTGACGGCCGCCCCCGCCTGGACGATCGTCGACAGCCGCGCCGCTCGCTCGAGGTCGGCGACGACCGGCGCCGGGCCCGATCCCAGGGTCGGCCGCATCTCCACGCCGTACGCGTACTCGGTGCGACCGCCCAACTGGATGCCCAGTGCTCCAGCCGTGGAGGCCTCCGCGACGCCCGCGTTGGGGCTCGGATGATTCGACGCGTCCCGCCGCCACGCCTGGAGGGCGCCCCGAGCCGAGCCGCCCACGACGGGTGCCAGGGCCACGGTCAGCGCGCCGGCGAGGCGGGCGGGCGCCAGATTCACGACGTCGTCCCAGCGCGCCGCAGCCCACCCGAAGCGGTTGTACTTCGCCGAGCGGTACCCGATCATCGCGTCGAGCGTGTTGGACGCGCGGTACGCCAGCAGCCCCGGCACCCCGGCCACCGCGCCCCAGAAGAGTGCGCCGACGGTCGCGTCGGAGGTGTTCTCGGCGACCGATTCGAGGCTCGCGCGGGCCAGCCCGTCTGCGTCGAGCACGCTCGGATCGCGACCGCACAGCGACGGCAGCAGCGAACGGGCCGACTCCAGGTCCCCGGCTTCGAGGTGTCTTGCCATTGTCCGGCCGGTGCCCGCGAGGGAGGTACCTCCGAGCACGGTCCACGTCGCCGCCGCGGTCACCGCCGTCTCCCCGATCCAGCCGCACTTCGCGCCCAGGCGCTGCGCGAGCACACCGCCGACAGCGGTCGCGCCCACGAGGATCGTGGTGTGCGCGGCTCCGGACAGCCGACTGTCGGCGTACGTCCGCTTCTCCAGTTCCATTGCAGCCAGACCGAATCCGGCGACCGGATGCCACCGCCGCGGGTCCGCGAACACGCGATCCGCGGCGTAGCCGAGGAGCAGGCCGACAGCCCTCGCGGTGGAGCTCGGACGACGAACAGCGGGTTCCCGACGGGAGTTGTGGAGCACGACGGTATTTCTATCAATGCCTAGGTCGACGGGCCGGCACCGGGCTGTGGGGATATGCCCGCCGGAGCACATGGGGTCGAGGATGCTGTGTCTCCCCCGGTCCACGTCGTGCTGCAGCGGTGACGGTGGCAGGCTCGAACCATGCCCGATTCCACCGCGTCGCCATCCGTCCTACTCGTCGAGGACGACGCCCCACTCACCGACCTGCTGTGCGATCTGCTCGCGGAGGAGGGTTACGCCGTGGAGGTCGCGACCGACGGTCACCGGGGGCTCCACCTGGGGCTGACCCGCCGGTTCGATCTGATCGTGCTGGACCGCGGGCTTCCCGTCCTGAGCGGTCTCGAGGTGCTGCGTGCACTGCGCCGACAGGCGGTGGACACTCCCACTCTCGTGCTCACGGCCAGGGGCGCACTCGACGACAGGGTCGAGGGTCTCGACGCGGGCGCCGAGGACTACCTGGTCAAGCCGTTCGAGGTGCCGGAGCTGCTCGCCAGGCTGCGCGCGTTGCGCAGACGCCGATTCGAGGGCGCGGAGCAACTCCCGGTGGGCCGACGCCGCCTGGACCTGGCGAGCCGGACGGTGATCGGGCACGGCACGGCTGTCGAGTTGTCTGCCAGCGAGTGCGCTCTGCTCGCCGTCCTCGCCGAAGCGCCGGGTCAGGTCTTCACCCGGTCGCAATTGTTGCTGTCGGCGTTCGACGGCGCCGACGACCCGGGCACCGTCGATACCTACGTGCACTACCTGCGACGCAAACTCGGTCGCGACGTCGTGCAGACCGTGCGCGGTGTCGGATACCGGCTCGGTGCCCGATGAGGCGTCGGCGGCGACCGACCGTCGCGACCCGCCCGGCCGCCGTCATCGGCGACGAACAGTTGCTGCGCCGCGCCGGACGTTTCGCAGCACTGCAAGCCGCGGCGGCTCTCGCACTCGTGCTGCTGGTGGTGGGCCTGGTGGCGTATCTCGTCGACGCCCGCGTCCAGTCACGGCAGATCGACACGCAACTGCAATCCGTGGTCGACACCGTCGAGGACGTCGACGATCCCCCACCCGGCACGGCACTCGCGTTGCGGGGACCCGACGGTGAGACGCAGGTCAGCGCCGGCGCACCACCGCAGATCGCGGGGCTGCTCGACGGACCCGCCGGGTTCTCCGACCTACGTGCGGGCGGACGGTACTACCGCGTACTGGTCGGCGGCAACACTCACGGCCAGGTTGCCGCGGCCCTCGACCTCGAGCCGTTCGAAGCGGGACGCCATCGACTGCTCTCGGCCCTGATCCTCGCCGAAATCGCCGGTATCGCAGCATCCGCTGTCGTGGTGATCCTGCTGTCCCGCAGATCGATTCGGCCACTGACCCTGGCGCTGTCGCTGCAGCGACGTTTCGTCGCCGATGCGTCGCACGAACTGCGTGCCCCGCTCACGGTCCTGCATACCCGCGCGCAACTACTCGCCCACCGTGTCGGACGACTCGAGCCCGAGGAGGTCTCCCGCCAGCTCGACGGGATCGTCGCCGATACCCGCGCGCTCGGTGAGCTGGTGGAGGATCTGCTCCTCTCGGCGGCCATGGAGACCGGACCCGGCACCCGGGAACCTGTCGACGTCGCCGCGCTCTGCGAGCAGGTCCGCGACAGCGTCGAGGCGCACGCGCGATCGCTGGGCGTCGACGTCGATATCGTGCGCGGCGACGCGCCCTACGTCGTGAGCGGGTCTCGCCCGGCATTGCGACGCGCGGTGTACGGACTCGTCGACAATGCCGTCACCCATGTACGCCCCGGCGGACGGGTCACGCTCCGTGTCGACGGCGACACCGACGTGGTGCGAATCGCTGTGACCGACACTGGTCCGGGAATCGAACCTCAGCAGCTGAGTCGACTGTTCACCCGCTTCGCGCACGGCCCTGAGCAACCGGCCGGAGGCCGCCGGTATGGCATCGGGCTTGCTCTCGTCCGTGAAATCGCGACCGCCCACGACGGCGAGATACTGGTCGATCCGAGGCCTGGTCGCGGGGCCACCTTCACGCTCGTCCTGCCGAGGCACGCCTAAGACGTTCCCAGAAGGCTCCAAGAATTCGCGCCTACCGTGACAACCGGAACACCGGGAACACGCGACGGAGGCGAGTCATCATGGGGCCCACAACGTTCAACGGCCTGCCCATCCACCCGTTGCTCGTGCATTTCGTGGCGGTGCTGGTACCGATCTCCGCACTGCTTCTACTGCTGTCCGTATGTTGGCCCGCAGCGAGGCGACGGATCGGGGTCTTCTCCCCCGTGGTCTCCCTGATCACCCTGGTTCTCGTGCCACTCACGACCCACGCCGGCGAGTGGCTCGAACACCGCACCGCGCCTGATCCGCTGGTGCGGATCCACGCTGAACTCGGAGACCAACTGATCTACTGGTCGGCCGGCGTATTCCTCGTCGCACTCGGATGGTGGGCGATCCATCACCCGCGATTCCACGCGTGGCGGGCCGCACGCGGCGGGTCGACGAGCAGGACGACGTCGCGGGTCGTCGCCACCGGACTTTCCGTCGTCGCGGTGGTGCTGGCAGTCGGATCGACGGTGCAGGTCTACCGGATCGGCGAGAGCGGCGCGGCCGCCGTCTGGAGCGATACGACGGCTGCCGATTCCCCGGCCGCACAGTGACGCCGGACCACTTCGGACAGCCTTGCATAGCTGGTGACACCGTGGCGTCGGCAATACGATTCGCGCTGTGACCTCGAACCAGGAGTCCCCGAATGCCGGCGAGCAGGCCGGAACCCATGCAGCGGAGCCGCACACCGCAGGGTTGTCGTCGCGCCTGAACTGGCTTCGCGCGGGGGTACTCGGCGCGAACGACGGCATCGTCTCGGTAGCGGGTCTCGTCGTCGGTGTCGCCGCGGCAACCACCGACCGCGGCCCGATCCTCACCGCCGGTCTGGCAGGGCTCGCGGCCGGCGCCGTCTCGATGGCGCTGGGCGAGTATGTCTCCGTGAGCACCCAGCGTGACACCGAGCGCGCTCTGCTGGAGAAGGAGCGCCTCGAACTGACCACCATCCCCGACGCCGAACTCGACGAACTGGCATCCCTGTACGAGGCGAAGGGTCTGTCCCCCGCCACCGCCCGTACCGTCGCCGAGGAGCTGACCGCGCACGACGCGTTCGCGGCGCACGCCGAGGCCGAGTTGGGCATCGACCCGAACGACCTCACCAACCCCTGGCAGGCTGCGTCTGCGTCCGCGATCGCGTTCACCGTCGGCGCGATTCTGCCGATGCTCGCGATCCTGCTTCCGCCGGCGAGCGCGCGCATTCCGGTCACATTCGTGGCCATGCTGGTCGCCCTTGCCATCACCGGCAGCATCAGCGCCCGACTCGGCGGCGCCGACCGGTCCCGGGCGGTGATCCGTGTGGTCAGCGGTGGCGCGCTCGCGATGGCCGTCACCTACGGGATAGGGCAGCTACTCGGCGTCGCCGGGGTCTGACGCGGGGTCCGGCGACCCCTCGCCCCTGGATCGCCCCAGCAACCAGGCCTCGAACGACGGGTTGCACAGGCAGGCCGGCGACCGCCGCGCCCGGAGCAACGCCACCGCGCCGGCCGGGTCCGCCTCGCCGGACAGCACCATCGCCCGACCCGCGATCAGACTCGACCGGTTGAGCCCCACCTGACAGTGCACGAGAACCGGACCTGTCTTGCGGCACGCGTTCACCCAGGCGGCGAGGGCGTCGACCTGATCGAAGCCCTGTTCGGCACTGTCGTACATGCGGACGTAGACCTCGGAATCGACGACGTGCGCGATCTCGTACTGCTCCCACGGGTACAGCGACACGAGGTGGGTGACGAACGTCGGCAGCAGCAGTCCGTCGCGGCAACCGCCCTGCCACAGATTCGGGGCGATCTCGCTGATGACCGGAACGTCGAAGGGCATGTGTCCGTGCGCCGTGATCCCGACCAGGCGCTGGCGCAACGGGTCGAGCCTGATGTCGATCGCTGTCGGATCGACGGAGTCGTCGTTCACGCTCGGGGTCCGTTCGGAGTGTCGGCCGGGGATTCCAGTATCGCCTGGCTCCCGACCGTCGCGCGTTCCGAACACTTCCCAGACTTCCCTGGTCGTTTCGGCGGACCCGTGGTCGGGTTCGGGCTACGATCCCCCGGACGCGCAGCCTGAGCGCGAGAGATATTTGGGGGAGGTTCCGAAGTGCCTGATCGATCAGTCATGTCCGTGCGCAAGCCGACGAATTGGGTTGCGGGAGCGGTCGCCGCAGCGGCCACAGTAGCGATTGCGGCGGGCGGGGCCGGGGTGGCATCAGCCGCTGACGCCGGCTCTTCCGGATCGCTGGGCGTAACCCCGTCGAGGATCTTGATGGACGGCGTCTACAAAGTCGGCTTCGACGTTCAGCCGGGAACGTACACGACGGCCGGCGCCTGGCCCGGCAGTCTGCTGCCCTGCTCGTGGACCCGCATCGAGGCGCTGCCTACCGGCGGCATCAACGCGATCGAACGCGGGGTTTCCTACGGACCGGTCACCGTCACGATTGCGCCGGACGACGACGGGTTCGAGACCGCCGGCTGCCGCGGGTGGAATCCAGTTCGTGAGCCCGACTCCGTCGACGCCGGATCTTCGAGTGGTTCGCTCGACTTCGGCTCACTGAGCACGGGCTCGCTCGGCTCCTGATCGGCTTCGGTTTCCGGCCATGACGAAGTCGTATCGAGACCCATCAAGACCCATCGAGACCCACGGATTCAATCCAACTTTCGCCCATGCATTTTCGATCGTGGGCCGACCGATCGAGCGCCCCGGAACGCCCCGCCCCGTGCGGGGCGTTCTGCGTTTCGCCTACGGCTGCATCGACCGTGTCGCGGGAACTGTCGAGCGATCTGACTGAAGTTGGCCGGCATCCGTGCCACGATCCGCGAATGAACGACTGCTTGTGGGCGCGGAGGGTTTCGAACCCCCGACCGCTGGTGTGTAAAACCAGAGCTCTACCACTGAGCTACACGCCCGAATTCCGGCGGTGGAATTCCGCCGGAATCGCATCAGGACTTTAGCGCGGTGAGCGCTTTCTCCCAAGCTGCCTGGTCACGGGGCTCGCCGGGGCCGTTCATCTCCGCGAAACGGATGATGCCGCCCTTGTCGATCGCGAACGTGCCGCGGTTGGCGAATCCGAGCTTGTCGTTGAACACCCCGTACGCCTCGGCAATCGCGCCGTGCGGCCAGAAGTCGGACAGCAACGGGAAGGTGTAGCCCTGTTCGGCGGCCCAGATCTTGTGGGTCGGCGACGGGCCCACCGAGATCGCGAGGATCTCGGCGTCGTCGTTCTGGAACTTCGGCAGTTCGTCCCGCACACGGCACAGTTCGCCCTGGCACACACCCGTGAACGCGAGCGGGTAGAAGACGAGCAGAACGTTCTTCTCGCCACGGAAGTCCGACAGCGTGACTTCCTGGTTGTTCTGGTCCTTGAGGGTGAAATCGGGCGCAGTGGCGCCCACTTCGAGAGGCATGCCTGGTCCTAACATCGGGTACGTCGGCGCATCCGTCACGACAAACGTACGCCGCACGGATGAACCGAATGTGGTCTCGGCGAGATCAGCGCTTGGGTGCGCGAGCCTTCGGCTGCACCAGCCGGCTACCGCTCCACATCCCGAGGTTCGCGGCCGACGTCTGGGTCAGCCCCGCCGTGGGCGCCGATTCGGCGATCTCGCTGGGCTCGACATGCCCGGACTGGCCGGTCTTGGGGGTGAGTACCCACACGAAGCCCTCGTCGGACAGCGGTCCGATCGCGTCCATCAGGGCGTCGACCAGGTCACCGTCGCCGTCGCGCCACCACAGCACCACGACGTCCATGACCTCGTCGGAGTCCTCGTCGACCATCTCTCCACCGATGGCCTCCTCCACCGCCGAACGAATGTCGTCGTCGGTGTCCTCGTCCCAGCCCAGTTCCTGAACCACCATGTCGTGGGTAATGCCAAGCTTCTGAGCGTAGTTCTGAGCGTCCGCCGCGGCGACCACGGTGGTGTCCTCCTCTGTTCGGTGGGTGGCGGGCCCGAATGGGCCCGACCGACTCCAGTGACGATCGAGCGTGTGTCGATCAATAGGTGAAAGCGAACATGGTCGAAGCCGTTCGCGCAAGCCGACGTCCCCGAAAATCTCGAGAAAGTGCGATCGGCACGCCGTCGACGACGGCTGCCAGGGCGAATTCCGACCCCCACCGTATCCCGCGACGCGCCGAAGACCGAACAGCAGGAGTGGGGGTGCCTCCGCAGACTGGATGGTGAAAGATGAGGGTTGCGCCATATTCATATGGAAACTCGGGCGGCCCTAACAAGGACCGTCCGGATGGAGCGGACGCGACACCGCGCGTCCCACCACAATGAGGAGCACACCTTGTCAGACCTGATCCAGGGGCCCGCGTCTCAACCGAACGCCGACACACCAGGCGTATCCGGAGCGGCCTCGTCACCCGCCGCGAACGCGCAACCCGGCACAGACGGCCGGGTCCGCGTCATCCGCGAGGGCGTGGCTTCCTACCTGCCGGACATCGATCCGGACGAGACCACCGAATGGCTCGAATCGTTCGACGGTCTGCTCGACCGCTCGGGAGCCGCCCGCGCCCGCTACCTGATGCTGCGCATGCTCGAGCGCGCCGGCGAGAAGCACGTGGCGATCCCCGCACTCACCTCTACCGACTACGTCAACACCATCCCGACCGAGAACGAGCCGTGGTTCCCCGGCGACGAAGAGGTCGAGCGCCGCTACCGCGCGTGGATCCGCTGGAACGCCGCGATCATGGTGCATCGCGCGCAGCGGCCGGGCGTGGGCGTCGGTGGTCATATCTCGACGTACGCGTCGTCGGCCGCGCTCTACGAGGTCGGTTTCAACCACTTCTTCCGCGGTAAGGACCACCCGGGCGGCGGCGACCACATCTTCGTGCAGGGCCACGCCTCGCCGGGCATCTACGCCCGCGCGTTCCTCGAGGGCCGGATCCCGGCCGAGCAGCTCGACGGCTTCCGCCAGGAGGCCAGCCACGCGCAGTCCGGCGGCGGCCTGCCGTCGTACCCGCACCCGCGCCTGCTGCCCGATTTCTGGGAGTTCCCGACGGTGTCGATGGGCCTCGGCCCGATGAACGCCATCTACCAGGCCCGCTTCAACCACTACCTGCACGACCGCGGCATCAAGGACACCGCGGATCAGCACGTGTGGGCGTTCCTCGGCGACGGCGAGATGGACGAGCCGGAGTCGCGCGGTCTGGCGCACGTCGCGGCCACCGAGGGCCTCGACAACCTGACCTTCGTCGTGAACTGCAACCTGCAGCGCCTCGACGGACCGGTCCGCGGCAACGGCAAGATCATCCAGGAGCTCGAGTCGTTCTTCCGCGGCGCCGGCTGGAACGTCATCAAGGTCGTCTGGGGCCGCGAGTGGGACGCGCTGCTGCACGCCGACAAGGACGGCGCGCTCGTCAACCTGATGAACGAGACGCCCGACGGCGACTACCAGACGTACAAGGCCAACGACGGCGCGTTCGTCCGCGAGCACTTCTTCGGGCGGGACCCGCGCACCAAGGCCCTGGTCGACAATCTCTCGGATCAGGAGATTTGGAACCTCAAGCGCGGCGGCCACGACTACCGCAAGATCTACGCGGCGTATGCGGCGGCGATGGCGCACAAGGGTCAGCCGACGGTGATCCTGGCGCACACCATCAAGGGCTACACCCTCGGCAAGCACTTCGAGGGCCGCAATGCCACGCACCAGATGAAGAAGCTGACGCTCGACGATCTCAAGCGGTTCCGCGACATCCAGCGCATCCCGATCTCCGACGAGGAGCTCGAGAAGGATCCGTACCTGCCCCCGTACTACCACCCCGGTACGGACTCCCCCGAGATCCAGTACATGCTGCAGCGGCGCAAGGCGCTCGGCGGCTTCCTGCCGTCCCGCCGCACCGACTCCACACCGCTCGCGCAGCCCGCGGACAAGACGTACGACGTCGTCCGCAAGGGCTCGGGCAAGCAGGAGGTCGCGACGACGATGGCCGTCGTCCGCATCCTCAAGGAACTGTTGCGGGACAAGGAGATCGGCAAGCGGATCGTGCCGATCATCCCGGACGAGGCGCGCACGTTCGGCATGGACTCGTGGTTCCCGTCGCTGAAGATCTACAACCGCAACGGACAGCTGTACACGTCCGTCGATGCGGAACTGATGCTCGCCTACAAGGAGAGCGAGATCGGCCAGATCCTGCACGAGGGCATCAACGAGGCCGGCTCGACGGCGTCGTTCACCGCGGTGGGCACGTCGTACGCCACCCACGGCGAGCCGATGATCCCGGTGTACATCTTCTACTCGATGTTCGGCTTCCAGCGGACCGGCGACGGCCTGTGGGCGGCGGCGGACCAGATGGCCCGCGGCTTCGTCCTCGGCGCCACCGCCGGCCGCACCACGCTCACCGGTGAGGGTCTGCAGCACGCCGACGGTCACTCGCTGCTGCTGGCGTCGACCAACCCGGCCGCGGTGTCGTACGACCCGTCGTTCTCGTACGAGATCGCGCACATCGTCAAGGACGGTCTGCGCCGCATGTACGGCGGCACGACGTCGGCGGACGGAACGCTCGAGCCGGGCTTCGGTGGAGAGAACATCTTCTACTACCTCACCGTCTACAACGAGCCGTACCAGCAGCCCGCCGAGCCGGAGAACCTCGATGTCGAGGGCCTGCTCAAGGGCATCTACCTGTTCAAGCCGGCCGAGAGCTCGGGCGTCCCGGAGGGGCGCTCCGCAGGCTCCGCACCGCGCGCGCAGATCCTGGTCTCGGGCGTCACGATGCCGGACGGTCTGCGCGCACAGCAGCTGCTCGCGGACGAGTGGGGCGTCGCCGCCGACGTGTGGTCGGTGACCTCGTGGGGCGAGCTGCGCCGCGACGGCATCGAGTGCGAGCGCGAGGCGCTGCGCAACCCAGGTGTCGACGCACCGGAGCCGTACGTCACGAAGGCGCTGTCCCAGGCGCAGGGTCCGTTCGTGGCGGCCTCGGACTGGATGCGTGCGGTCCCGGACCAGATCCGTCAGTGGGTCCCCGGCTCGTACACCACGCTCGGCACCGACGGGTTCGGTTTCTCCGACACCCGCCCGGCGGCGCGACGGTTCTTCAACGTCGACGCCGAGTCGATCACCGTCGCGGTGCTCTCGGCGCTGGCGAAGTCCGGTGAGATCGACCGCTCGAAGGCGGCCGAGGCGGCCGCCCGCTACCGGATCGACGACGTGCTCGCCGCTCCGAAGCAGACGTCGGATCCCGGCGTCGCCTGAAGCGGCCCGATCGGCACGCTGATCGACAACTGATCACGCCCGCCGCTTGCACGAGTGTCCCGGAGACGCCGTGCAGGCGGCGGGCGTAAGTTCCTCTCATGGCCGAGGATCTGCCCGAGACGTCGAACAGCTCGTCGGAGCCGCCCGCGCTGCGCGAGGCGCCGACCCCGAACTCGCCGCGACGCGTCCGCTATCAACCTCCGGCCCCCAGGTCGGACGGCAGGCCCACTCGCGATTCACTTCCGGACGCACTGCTGCGCCGGGTCAAGCAGTTCTCCGGACGGCTGTCCACCGAGGCCATCGCCTCGATGCAGGACCAGCTGCCGTTCTTCGCCGACCTCGACGCCGAACAGCGCGCGAGCGTCCAGATGATCGTCCAGAAGTCGGTGGTCAACTTCCTCGAGTGGCTCACCGACTCCGACAGCGACATCCGATTCACCATCGACGCGTACCAGGTGATTCCGCAGGACCTCGCCCGACGACTGACCCTCCGCCAGACGGTCGACATGGTGCGGGTCGCAATGGAGTTCTTCGAGCAGCGTCTCCCGGCTCTGGCCCGAAACGACCGGCAGCTGGTGGCGCTCACCGAGGCGATCCTGCGCTACGGGCGCGAGCTCGGTTTCGCGGCCGCCTCCGTCTACGCCAGTGCCGCGGAGTCCCGCGGTGCATGGGACACCCGGCTGGAGGCCCTGGTGGTCGACGCGGTTGTCCGCGGCGACACCGGTTCCGACCTGCAGTCCCGGGCGGCAACCCTGAACTGGGACGCCACCGCGCCCGCGACGGTCATCGTCGGCACGCCTCCCCCGGAACAGGGCGTGTCGGTGATCGGCCCGGTGCACAGCGCAGCGCAGCGCCACGATCGCGGGGCCCTCGCCGTGATCCAGGGCGATCGGCTCGTCCTCGTCGTCAGCGGTGAGCTGCACGGCACCAAGGCGGCGCGGGAGTTCATGACCGATCTCATGGACAAGTTCTCCGCCGGCCCCGTCGTGATCGGACCCACCACCCCCAGTCTGGGGGCCGCACACTTCAGTGCGGTCGAGGCGCTGGCCGGCATGGAAGCCGTCGCGGGTTGGCGGGGCGCTCCGCGGCCCGTCTTCGCCGCCGACCTTCTACCCGAACGCGCCCTTCTCGGAGACACCGCGGCCGTCGTTGCCCTAAACGAACGTTTGATCCAGCCGTTGTCGGCCGCCGGCTCGGCACTGTCCGACACGCTCGACGCCTACCTGGATTCCGGTGGGGCCGTAGAGGCTTGTGCCCGTCAGCTGTTTGTTCATCCAAATACTGTCCGCTACCGCCTGAAGCGAATTGCCGAAGTCACCCGCCGGGATCCGACCAACTCGAGGGACGCATATGTGCTCCGCGTCGCAACCACGGTGGGCCGACTAGCTCAAACACGTCACGAAACGTCGACTTCTGACACATCAGTCACAAAATTCACATTTAGGAATGTCGGGACGTAACACGGAGGCGCCCGAATTCGATAACGGCGGCCGACGTGCTTTTTTGTGGGAAACCTACAAAACACGTGTCCAGGTTTCATCCCCGACAACATCTCGCAGACCTGCACCCGCAGTGTTCCCTTGAAAGCGTGATTTCGTTGCTAGCCCCGGGTCAGGGCTCTCAGACCCCCGGCATGCTCAGCCCATGGCTGGAGCTGCCGGGTGCACACGATCGCGTGGCTCTGTGGTCCAAGGCCTCCGGCCTCGATCTCGTACGCCTGGGCACTACCGCCTCGGCCGAGGAGATCACGGACACCGCAGTGACCCAGCCGCTGGTCGTGGCTGCCGCGCTCCTCGCCTACGAGGAGCTCGAACGTCGCGGCCAGATCCCCTCCGACACCATCGCCGCCGGTCACTCCGTCGGCGAACTCGCTGCGGCCGCGGTCGCCGGCGTGCTCTCCTCCGACGACGCGGTGATGCTCGCCGCGATCCGGGGTGGCGAGATGGCGAAGGCGTGTGCGTTGGAGCCCACCGGAATGTCGGCGGTGCTCGGCGGGGACGAGGACGCCGTCCTGTCCCGGCTCGAGGAACTCGATCTCACGCCGGCCAACCGCAACGCGGCGGGCCAGATCGTGGCGGCCGGGCGACTCGACGCACTCGAGCAGCTCGCCGCGAACCCGCCCGAGAAGGCCCGCGTACGGGCACTTCCGGTGGCGGGTGCGTTCCACACCCGGTTCATGGCGCCTGCTCAGGACGCCGTGGCCGAGGCCGCGTCGCGGATCACACCCAACGATCCGTCCCGCACTCTGCTCTCCAACTCGGACGGCGCGCCGGCGACCTCCGGTGCCGATGCCCTGACTAAGCTGGCCGCGCAGGTGACCCGACCTGTGCGCTGGGACCTGTGTACCGCGAGCCTGCGGGCCGCGCAGGTCTCGGCGATCGCGGAACTCCCCCCGGCGGGCACCCTGATCGGAATCGCCAAGCGCGAAATGCGCGGCACCCCGACCGCGGCGCTCAAGGAACCCGGGGATCTCTCCGCACTGACCGAGTTCACCGAAGTCGGTTAGCTTGCTGCGCGCTCACGATGCGCGCACCGGGTCGGCCCCGGCCGCCCCGGACCCACAGAAGACGACACATCGAATGAAGAAGGGAGCCACGTAGTGGCCGCCAACCAGGAAGACATCATCGCCAACCTCGCCGAGATCATCGAAGAGGTCACCGGAATCGAGCCGTCCGAGGTCACGATCGAGAAGTCGTTCGTCGACGACCTCGACATCGACTCGCTGTCCATGGTCGAGATCGCGGTCCAGACCGAGGACAAGTACGGCGTGAAGATCCCGGACGAGGATCTCGCGAGCCTGCGCACCGTCGGCGATGTCGTCGCCTACATCCAGAAGGTCGAGGCCGAGGGCGGCGAGACCGCGGAGACCGTCAAGGCCAAGCTCGAGGCCGCCAAGAACGACGACGAGTGAGCCGAACGTGACTTCCGCTTCTACCCGAGGGAGATTCCCCAACATCGTCGTCACCAGCCTTGCGGCTACGACGTCGGTCGCCGGAGATGTGGATGGCACGTGGAAGGGCCTGCTGGCCGGTGAGAGCGGCATCGACGTGCTCGATGGCTCATTCGTGGAGGAATTCGATCTACCAGTGCGTTTCGGTGGCCAGTTGAAGGTCCCGTTCGACGACGCACTGTCCCGGGTCGAGATCCGCCGGATGAGCTTCGTCGAACGTCTCGCTCTCGTTCTGGGTCGTCAGGTCTGGCAGAACGCCGGCAGCCCCGAGGTCGACAAGGATCGCCTCGGGGTTGTCATCGGCACCGGACTCGGCGGCGGCGAGGCGCTCGTCGACGCCGTCGACAAGCTGCGCGCAGGCGGGTACCGCAAGGTGTCCCCGTTCGCGGTTCAGATGGTGATGCCGAACGGTCCGTCGGCCACCGTCGGACTGGAACTCGGCGCGCGCGCCGGTGTCATCACGCCGGTCTCGGCGTGTTCGTCCGGCTCGGAGGCCATCGCGCATGCGTTCCGCATGATCGCGATGGGCGACGCGGACATCGTCGTCGCGGGCGGAGTCGAGGGCAACATCGGCTCCGTGCCGATCGCGAGCTTCGCAATGATGCGCGCGCTCAGCACTCGCAACGACGACCCGAAGGCGGCTTCGCGCCCCTTCGACAAGGACCGGGACGGTTTCGTCTTCGGCGAAGCGGGCGCAATGATGGTCCTCGAGACGGAGGAGCATGCGAAGGCACGCGGGGCGACGATTCACGCCCGCCTGCTGGGCGCCGGCATCACCTCGGACGGATTCCACATCGTGGCGCCCGATCCGGAAGGCACGGGTGCGGCTCGCGCCATGACCCGGGCCATCGAGACCGCCGGTCTCACCAAGTCCGACATCAAGCACATCAACGCACACGCCACCGCGACCCCGATCGGCGACATCGCCGAGGCACTGGCCATCCAGGCCGCGGTCGGCACGCATGCTGCGGTGTATGCGCCCAAGTCGGCACTGGGCCACTCGATCGGCGCCGTCGGCGCCCTCGAGGCCGTGCTCACGGTCCTGAGTGTGCGTGAGGGCGTCATTCCCCCCACGCTCAATCTCGACAACCAGGATCCAGAGATCGATCTCGACGTCGTGAAGGGTGAACCCCGGTACGGCGACATCGATTTCGCGATCAACAACTCGTTCGGTTTCGGTGGGCACAACGTCGCGCTCGCCTTCGGCCGGGCTTGATCCCAGCCGAACTTCGCTGGACAGCCAGGTGGGGGCCCCGCACCCCGGGGTCCCCACCCCCGAACCCTCGCCCCATATGGGCTCGCTCAAGGAGGACTCGATGACCGTCATGGCCCCCGCGACGAACACCGAAGCATCAACCGATCCGCGCGATCCGCTCGCGCGTCTCGCCAAGTTGTTCGATGCCGGTACCGTCGTGCCCCTACATCCCCGCGACAAGTCCGGAGTACTCGCCGCATCCGGTGAGATCGACGGCGTTCGCACCATCGCCTACTGCTCCGACGCCACCGTCATGGGCGGCGCCATGGGCATCGAAGGCTGCAAGCACATCGTTGCCGCCATCGACACCGCCATCGCCGAGAAGGCGCCCGTCATCGGACTGTGGCATTCGGGCGGCGCACGCCTCGCCGAAGGCGTCGAGGCGCTGCACGCCGTCGGACTGGTCTTCGAGGCCATGGTCCGTGCGTCCGGCCTCGTCCCGCAGATCTCTGTCGTCCTCGGCTTCGCGGCCGGCGGCGCCGCCTACGGCCCCGCACTCACCGACATCGTGATCATGGCCCCCGAGGGCCGCGTGTTCGTCACCGGACCCGACGTCGTCAAGAGCGTGACCGGCGAGCAGGTCGACATGGCCTCGCTCGGCGGCCCCGATACGCACACCAAGAAGTCCGGCGTCGCGCACATCGCCGCACACGACGAGGACGACGCCTACCATCGCGCCCGCCGCCTGGTGTCGATGTTCTGCGAGCAGGGCGAGTTCGATCTCGCTGCCGCCGAGCACGGCGACACCGACCTGCGGGCGCTGATGCCCGAGTCGGCCAAGCGCGCGTACGACGTTCGCCCGATCGTGCACGAGCTTCTCGACAACGTCGAGGGCGAGTCGAGTTTCGAAGAGCTGCAGGGCAATTGGGCGCGCAACATCGTCACCGGCCTGGGACGCCTCGGCGGCCGCACGGTGGGTGTGATCGCCAACAACCCACTCCGCCTGGGCGGCTGCCTCAACTCGGAGAGCGCGGAGAAGTCCGCCCGCTTCGTCCGCCTGTGCAACGCCTTCGGCATCCCGCTGGTCGTGGTCGTCGACGTCCCCGGCTACCTGCCCGGTGTCAGCCAGGAATGGGAAGGCGTCGTGCGCCGCGGCGCGAAGCTGCTGCACGCCTTCGCCGAGGCCACGGTTCCCCGCGTCACGCTGGTCACCCGGAAGATCTACGGCGGCGCCTACATCGCGATGAACTCGCGCGCGCTGGGCGCCACCGCGGTGTACGCGTGGCCCGAGTCCGAGGTTGCGGTCATGGGCGCCAAGGCTGCCGTCGGCATCCTGCACAAGCGCGCCCTGGCCGCCGCGCCGGAGGAGGAGCGCGAGGCGCTGCACGATCGCCTCGCCGCCGAGCACGAGGCCATCGCCGGCGGTGTCGGCCGCGCCATCTCCATCGGTGTGGTGGACGAGACGATCGATCCGGCCAAGACGCGCAGCGTCATCACCGCGGCCCTCGCCGCGGCACCGGCCGGCCGTGGACAGCACAAGAACATCCCGCTGTGACACGACGACACTGAGTGATGGGGCCCCGCACCGCGGGGCCCCATCACTTTCGGGTCCCGACGGCCCACTCCACTGCCGGGCCGAGACTCACCACCCTCGTCGACGCCGTCCGGTTTGCCGGATCTCGTTGCACCACAGAGAAATCGGCCACACCCGGAAAAGGACACGACCGAACCGACTCAGCCGACGTCGCGGCGCAGCCAGGTCACCTCGGCGCCCTCGCCACCGCTGCGGTAGGGCTCGAGCACCTCGTCCCACGGCGTGCCGAGGGCGTGCTCCACGGCGGCGGCGAAACCGTCGGCGCCCTTCGCGAGCAGCGCCCGCAGTCGCATCTCGCCGACGACGACGTCCCCGTTCGCGCTCGTCGAACCGCGCCACAGCCCGAGGCCCGGCACGTGGCTGAATCGTTCGCCGTCCACGCCGTCACTCGGGTTCTCCGTCACCTCGAAGTACAGCAGGGGCCAGGCCCGCAGGCCCGCCGCGAGCCTGGACCCGGTACCGACAGGGCCGGACCAGTCGCAGGTTGCCCGTAGTGTGCCGCCGACCGCGGGCTGAGCCGTCCAGCGAAGGTTGGCGCGGGCATCGAGAATCGAGGTGAGGGCCCACTCGACGTGTGGACAGACGGCGGCGGGCGACGAGTGGACGTAGATCACTCCGGTCGTCGCATCCGCGAACTGGTTCAACGAGCGCACTGCAACACCTCCAGCTTCGACGAGGGACGTCTTCCCCAACGACCTCGATCAAGTGGAGCCGGCTGTGTCGCAATCGCGACTTCACAGAGCGACACAACGTCGACCAGTGTGCCCTGTGATGCCACTGTTACGCCAGTGATAGCAGTAAATTGATCTACCGGCGGGCGCGCAACTCGGCGACGACGCCGTCACTCAATGCCGGCCACAGCGACTTCGCCCAGTCCCCGAAAGCCCTATCCGTCAGCACGACGCACGCGGCGTCGACGGCCGGGTCCACCCAGAGGAAGGTCCCGGACTGGCCGAAGTGCCCGTAGGTGGCCGGGGAGTTGCCCGAGCCGGTCCAGTGCGGGCTCTTGCCGTCCCGGATCTCGAAGCCGAGCCCCCAGTCGTTGGGCCGCTGCGGGCCGTAGCCGGGCAGCAGGCCGGCAAGTCCGGGGAACTGCACGCTGGTGGCCTCGGTGTGGGTCTGCGCCGAGATCAGGGAGGGGCGCAGCAGTTCGGCGGCGAACCGCGCGAGGTCGGCCGTGCTCGCCTGTCCCCCGTGCCCGGCGGAACCGACGAGGGCGGAGTTCACCATCCCCAACGGCGCGAACACCGCCTCGGCCACGTAGTCGGCGAACCCGATCCCGGTCTCGGTCTCGACGAAGTCCGCCAGCACCTCGAACCCGGCGCTGGAGTAGATGCGCTTGGCGCCCGGCTCCGCCTGCACCTTGTGTTCGCCGAATGCCAGACCCGACGTGTGCGCGAGCAGGTGTCGCACCGTGGCGCCGGGTGGGCCGGCGGGCTGGTCGAGTTCGATCGCCCCTTCTTCGACGGCCACGAGAGCGGCATACGCGCACAACAGCTTCGTCACGGACGCGAGTGGATACACCCGCTCCTGGTCACCGAAATGCGCAACGCCTCGGCCACCGTCGACGACGGCAGCCGAGGCGTTGTCCACCGGCCATTGCCCGATCCGATCGAGAGTCTGCACCCGATCAGACTACGAGGGGCGTCCGATCAGAGGTTCACCAGTCCGCTTCGGTGTAGCGGACCACACCGCGAATGTTCTTACCGTCGAGCATGTCCTGGTAACCCTCGTTGAGCTGCTCGAGCGAGTACGTGTTGGTGACCATGTCCTCGAGATTGAGCAGGCCCGCCCGGTACAGGTTCAGCAGGTTCGGGATGTCCACGCGGGCGTTGCAGCCACCGTAGATGTTGCCCTGCAGATCCTTCTGCAGCATCGCGAACAGGAACGCGTTGAGCTTGACGTCCATGTCGGCCATGTGACCCATCGCAGTGACGACGCAGCGACCGTTCTTGGCGGTGAGCGTGAGGGCCGGGTCGACGTACTCGCCCTTCATCTCCCCGACCGTAATGATCGTCTTCTGGCACATGCGACCCCAGGTGATCTCCATGATCGGCACGATCGCCTCCTCCATCGAGGCGAAGGCATGCGTGGCGCCGAACTTGAGGGCCTGCTCGCGCTTGAACGGCACCGGGTCGATCGCGAACACGTGGCGTGCACCCGACGCGACGGCACCCTGCAGGGCGCTCATACCGACGCCGCCGACACCGATGATGGCGACCGAGTCACCCGGCTTGACGTCGGCGACGTGCGTCGCCGAACCCCATCCGGTCGGGACACCGCAGCCCACGAGGGCGGCGAGCTCGAACGGGATGTCCTTCTCGATCTTGACGACCGACGTCTGGTGCACCGTCATGTAGGGCGAGAACGTGCCGAGCAGGCTCATCGGGATCACATTCTCGCCACGAGCCTGGATGCGGTAGGTGCCGTCGGCGATGGCCTGGCCGCTGAGCAGCCCCATGCCGAGGTCGCACAGGTTCGAATGGCCCGACGAACACGACGGGCAGCGTCCACAGGCCGGGATGAACGAGAGCACGACGTGGTCGCCGACCTCGAGATCCGTGACGCCCTCGCCGACCTTGGTGATCACACCCGCGCCCTCGTGGCCGCCCATGGCCGGGTAGGACGCCATCGGCGTCGCACCGGTGACGATGTGGTGGTCGGAGTGGCACATGCCGGCGGCTTCCATGCGGATCTGAACCTCGCCGGCGACCGGGTCACCGAGTTCGATCTCCTCGATCGACCACTTCTCGTTGATGCCCCACAGCAACGCGCCCTTGGTCTTCATTTGCAACCGCCCTTCCATACCTAACAACCGATTGCTGTGACGATAGCCACAAATCTTCCAAATTGGAACACGTTCTAGGCGGTGAGTAGGAAACCGGCCCACTGAGTGGGAGAACTTCCCAGGTCACCGCCCATTCACGGCGCCGGACGCCCGCCGGGCCCACCCGGACCGACTGGACGCTCGACCTGATCTGTCGGTATCCCGTGAGACGTTTCCGTTGTCGAGTTGGCTTCAGGGGAGGAACTCAGCAGTTCGTGTCCGACATCGTCTCAGTCTTCGTCCTTGCGCTCGTCGTGACATCGATGGGCCTGACCGTCAAGCAACTGGCACGCAGCCGAGCTCGTCGCGCGACGTACCTACGGACCGTCCGCGCGATCCGGTGGTGGATGGTGCCCGCCGCAGCCATGCAACTCACCGTTGTCGCGGGAACCTTCTGGGTGTTGTCCGAGGCCGTGCCGATCCTGAGGTTCGGATGGTGGTCGGCGCTCGGCGGTAGCGGCAACATCGCGCTGGGGCAGACCGACAACAGCGGATTCGTATGGTCGGCACTGTCCCTCGCGATACCCGCTGCGCTCGTCCTACTGGTGCCCTTCCTCGCCCACGAGGAGGAGCGCACCTTCCGAGCCGGCGCCGAGGAGTGGACGATGGCCACCCGCGTCCGAACCCAGGTCACGTTCGGGCTGATCCACCTGGCGATGGGAATCCCCGTCGCAGCCGGCATCGCCCTGATCGTCAGCGGGTTCTACTTCGAACGCCTGTATCTGGTGGCGGTGCGCGGGAACCGAGAGCGGATCGCGGAGCTGCGCAACGTGCCCCCACCGGCCGTGATCGACTGTCCCCCGCTTCCCGTCGGCGCCCCCTATGATCCGCACCACTGGGATCGGGTGCAGGCCGAGCGGGCGGCAGTGCGAGCCGAGAACACGCGCCTGCGCCTCGCCTGGGAGGACGGGGAGGACGAGGCAAGCCGACGCGCCCGCTCCCTCAGGGCCGAGCTTCGAGCCCCGGCACTCGCGACGGCGGCCGCGGCCCATGCGGTCTCGAACTGGATCGTCTGCGCCCTGCTGTTCGTGTTCATGCTGACGACGTAGCGACACGACAGCGGACGGCCAGGGCCGCGTCGAGTCGGACATGCCGTTCACGTCACCGTCACCGGATGTATTCGCCGAGTCATCGGTCCGGACATCCCGCGCGGGGATGGTGTGCACCCGACCACACGCCACCACCCTCGAACCGGAGTGTCCATCCATGCACCTCGCCCGTCGCACCGCGTTCACGGCCCTCGCCGTTGCCACCCTCGCCGCTCCGGGTGCAGCGGGCCTGGCCACTGCTGCTCCGCACACCGTCGCGCAGCGGGCCCCGATCTGCGACGGAGCGGGCGCGTTCGGTTCGCTGTCGACAGGATCGCTGTCCACCGGTTCCCTGCCGGGCACCGACTATCTGTGCGCCCAGCCCGGTGATCTGCTCGACGTGCGCATCGGCGACGTCCACGCCACGCAGCCGTCGCTCGGCTACGACGAGGTCTACTACAAGCTCGGCCGCTACACCCTCGGCAAGGATGCGATCAACAAGAAGTTCGACGACTGGTGCGAGGCCAACGGCCAAGCGAAGGCTGCGACCGCCGCGCCGACGGCCACTCTCGCCGATCCCGCGTCGTTCACGTGCGAGGTGCCGGTGGGACAGGAGACCGAGGACACGATCGCGCCGATGAAGACCGTCGTGATCGGCCCGGGTGGAGCGCTGTATCTGACCGACGGCCACCACACGTTGACGTCGTTCTACGAACTGGCCGACGGCGGCCCGAACCTGCACGTCCGCCTGCGGGTGCTCGACAACCTCAGCCAACTCTCCACCCAGTACTTCTGGGCCGAGATGAAGAAGAACAAGTGGGTGTGGGACCGCGATGTGGACGGTAGTACGGTTCCGGTGGAGCAAC
The DNA here is from genome assembly GCF_003350365.1 of Rhodococcus sp. AG1013. Lineage (NCBI taxonomy): Bacteria > Bacillati > Actinomycetota > Actinomycetes > Mycobacteriales > Nocardiaceae > Rhodococcus > Rhodococcus sp. AG1013. Next base: position 189,452 of record NZ_QQAT01000003.1, on the reverse strand, counting down.
TTCCGGCCGGTGTCGGGCTTGCCAACTTCGCCGATGACAAGTACCGCAGCCTGATGTACTTCTCGCGGGACATCGGCTTCACCGCCGGCACCATCCCGTTCCAGGAGTTCTACTGGGGCGCCTGGGTCCGCGAGACCTCCGGCATCGACCTGACCGACTGGAACCGCAACGACCTCGCCGGCTACCTCGACACCGTCAAGCGCGCCACCCGGGCGCAGACCGCGCTTCCGGCCGACTCCGCGGTCCAGAGTGGCTTCACCGCCCGCGAACTCGGCGTCCTCCCCCAGTGGAACGACGGCAAGGCCGAATCGAAGGGCGAGTTCGCGAAGCTGTCGAAGCCGTACTCGGACGACAAGCCCGGAAAGATCGCCTACGCAATCGAATACAAGAACAGCCTCTCCCGCTGACGCCTCATCGCCGCACTGGCCGCACTGGCCGCGCGGCCGTCACATGGCCCAGACGAAGGCCGTCGTGACCGCCCCGATCGCGGCCAGTGCGAGTAGTCCCCAAGCGCGGACACCGCGCCGGAAGGACCACGCCGCTGTTCCGGTCACGCCGACCAGAGCGGACGTCGCAACGGCTCGCCCCCACATGCGCGCCTCGTCGGCACGCTCGAGACTTGTCGACGACGGCGCCTCCCCGAAGAACGACGCCTCGGATATCAGGACGACGTAGCAGAGCCAGGCCGGCACCACGAGCAGTCCGATCAGCCCCACACACCAAGCGATCGCGCGGGCCACATCGACTGCGATCGGGGTGCTCGGACGATCGCAGAAGCCGCGTGAGCCGTCGGACGAGTCCCGCACCGGTGTGCCCATTCCCCGATTGTCGGCTATGCCACCGAATCCGGGACGTCGCGTCGCGCGCCAACCCACCGTGTCGCTATGACCGAACGAGTGAAAGAACATTTCGATCTGGAGCGAGAGCACCCGAGTGAAGTCGGTCAACGCGTTGCTCCAGGACTTGCCGCCGCCCTCCTACATGTTGAGATCGCCCGTTTCTGAAATTCAGATCCATGGCGCCGCTGTCGGCGACCGACCGTGCTGCGTCTTTCGGAACAGAATCACGTTCCGGCGCTGCGGGCCGATCGGTCGATTGTTTGAAATTCCTTCTGACCTGCGGCTACTCGTCGAGAACATTCGCGATCGAGCGTGACTTTCGACGCGCATCCCGCCTAGTCTCAGTTCGCCGCCCTTCCCCCCGGGGCGGCAACCCGTGGCCCCATCCCCCCTGTGCGGGGTCACGCGGGCGGCGCCTCTCGCCTCGCGAGTGCCTACACCGCCCTACCACTGACTGATCGCCCCGCCGCCGCTGTGACCAGGCGGGGCGATCAGTCACCGGCGCGTCCCCTGCCGCCACGAGTGCGGTGTCCAGTGGGCGTGGCGGCCGTGCGGCACCCGGGTTCGGTCCAGGTTTCGCAGCGGCGACTCGCTTCACACGAACACCAGAACAGGTATACGAGTAGGTAGTACGGACGCGTTGTCGGCGGCTCCGATCGGTCAAGCTCGATCTACCCCGATCACCCGATATCACGATGAAGCGAGGCACCATGAGCGGCTGGCTCCCGACCTTGATCCGCAAGTGGCACCTGGCCGGCTCGAGACTGTTCCGGCGATCGACCACCTCGACCCCGCCTCCACATCGAAGCGAGGGACCGCTGTGCGAGTACGACAGCCTCGGCCTGTAGCTCCTCTGAGGCCGGTCCGCAGGCTGGATGCGCTTCGTGTGGGGCGGTTTCCCGTCGTGGCAGCGCTACCCGACAGAACCGCTGCCATCAGCGAAGAACAGACAACGAATGCCCCTTTCTCGACGTCGAGAAAGGGGCATTGGCGTGGGGCGGGCGGGGCTCGAACCCGCGACCAATGGATTATGAGTCCTATGCAGACCCTCCACCTGCCTCGTGGTTCCAGAATGAACCTCCTCTAACCATCACTTTTCACCACAATCAGCCATCGCCTTCCACTGTCAATCACCCGCAAGTGTGGGCAAAATGTGGGCACGCCGAGCGAAGCTCACTCTCGACGCCTCCTGACCGGAGGCATCCTCCCTGCATTGATCCACTCCTCTACCGCTTCCTCGGACAAGATGAAGGTCGCAGGAGCCATCGCTGATTGTCCCGCCTCGGCTGGAAGCACCCGTGAATGGAGAACGCAATGGCTGAGCGAAGGATGCCGCGGAGGACCCCGACGGTTTGTGACCAACTTCCCAGCTCCGTCAAACCAGACCGACTTGTCGGCTTCGTCTGCTATCCATGTGCCATGCGTAGAACACTCCTGACCGGCATCGCAGCGCTTGGGCTCCTCGTAGCTGGGTGCTCCTCCGATGAACCCGAGACTGCTGCCGCACCGACGTCGTCGACCGCTTCACCGTCGGCTACCTCCGCGTCGGCCACGACCGTCGAGCCGGTGGATGAGACGACCACGTCGAAAGCGCCCACCGGGCGAGCCCTCTACGCCGAGACATGCGCAGGGGCCAAGGAGTTCTTCGGAGGTATCCAGGAGCTGTCCAAGATGATGGGCGAACCATGGGATGCGAAGAAGGCCGCGGACGAGTTCATGGATTTGATTGAGCATCCCGAGGACTACCCGGATCTCCAAGAGCTGGCCGCAGAATCTGGCAATCCCACGGAGAACGAGGAGTGGGACCAGCTGAGCAAGTCTGATCAGGAGCAGATCCGAAAGGCCGTCTACGCGGCCTCGAAGGGTGAATGCTAGAGCCATGGCTCGCCGCGCGTCTGGTTCTCAGCATCCGTTCTGGGTGGCCTTTGGGGCGTTGTTTGTTCTCGGGTTGATCATCAAGTTCTGGTGGGTGATCGTGCTCGCCCTGATCCTGGCCGGCGCCGTGTATAGCGGGGTGAAGGGGCGGCAGCGCCACCAGGCCCGGGAGGCTGCGGCTGCCACTGAGCGCGCCAACATCGCTGCCCGTGCCGAGTACGAACACCAGCAGTATCTCGCCGGTGATGACATCGGCATCTACGGGCAGTACCAGCCTCCGAAGGTCTGATCCTGTCGTACCCCACAGGTATTGTCCTGTGACGTGGCTTCCGGGAAGTAGGCCACAACGGACGCCCCGAGTAACCCTCGGGGCGTCGGTCGTTTCACGGCCCGCCGGCAAGCTGCAGTTCCCACCGCACCCAGTCGAGCGCCTCACGCACGGCGGGGTCGTCTGGGTCGTAGCCCTCGGCGCGGATCGCGGCGGCCTCGATGGGGTCCATACGTCTTTTGACGCGCACGCCGGGCGTCTGGTTCCGAACAATGGCGCTGGTTCCGCTCCCGCGCCGACTACGAACACCAGCAGTACCTCGCCGCCAACCCGATCGGGATCTACGGGCAGTACCAGCCGCCAACTACCTAGGCCCCCAGTAGGGACTTCACCCGGTTTCGCCCCAGAAACGCATTACATCGATGTAATTTGGCGGAATGACTGTCGCCGTGTTCGTGAAGGTCTTCGATGGCATCGTCCTTGCTACAGACTCAGCGACAACCGTTGGCCTTCCAGATGGTTCCGCGCAGGTCTACAACAATGCCGACAAGATCTTCCACCTGCATCGCCACCTGCCCCTGGCAGCCATGACGTGGGGGCTCGGACAGATCGGGCCTGCAAGCATCTCGACGCTAGCCAAGGATCTTCGCCGCATGTTGATGGGTGAGGATCCGCGCTATCCCGATTGGAAGCTTGATTCAGGCAACTATACGGTCGAGAAGGTCGCATCTATGACAGCGCAGATGCTCCATGACCGCCTGTGTAGGCACTTTCAGGAACAGCCGGCCAGTCCTGTCGGCATGTTGGTCGCGGGATATTCCTCTGACAACTCACATCCAGAGGCTTGGGTCTTCTACGTCCAGGGCCTCGACACACCTCCAGCGCCAGAGTTGGTCGCGGACGCAGAGTCATCTGGCTGGCTTGCTTACGCCCAGCCGAGCGCGACAGATCGCCTCTTCAAGGGTTACGACTCCAGGCTTCTCGCCGAGCTGCTCGAAGCACTCCCGGAAGAGCATCATGCAGCCGTCATTACGACTGTGCGCAACCAGGCCCAGCAACCAGTCATGCCGGCCATGCCGTTCCCTGACGCGATCGCCTTGGCGAAGTACCTGGTCGAGGTCACCTCCGGCTACTCACACTTCCTTCTGGGCCCAGACACGGTTGGTGGCCCCGTCGAAGTTGCGGGTCTAAACAGGCATGAGGGCTTCAAGTGGATCAATCGGAAGCACTACTATTCAAATGAACTCAACCAAGGAGCGTAGTGATGATCCAGAACCATGCCTCATTCAGTAGCGGAAGTTCTCCTCGCCCTACGCCCCACCAGGACAGCCGCAGTTCCGGCGGCCAGATGTTCTCGATGCGAGACCCGAATCGCGGCACGGGATCGTCCCCGAGCGCGGGATCCTCACAGCCCAAGCCTAAAACCCGATAGCCACCCACCGAGAACGCCCCCACGAACTCGTCGCGGGGGCGTTCTCGGTTCTCCGGGTTCGATCAAGCTGCCTTCCATTCGTAGTGGAGGCGGTCGGGGTCGATGCCGGCGTGGCCGCGGCGGGTGGTGCGTTTGACGGTGACGTGGTCGAGGAGAACGGTGACGACGTCGCGGCGCCGGGCCTTCGATGTTTCCTCCCACCACTGCACGATCTGCTCGACGTCGGGTTCGGGTAGATCGTCGAGGACTTCACGTCGGCCGATGTGGAGTTCGAGGGTGGCTTTGCGGGCGCGAACGCGTTCGGTGCCGGCGCGCATGGTGGCGCGGTCGATGACACCGTCAGCGAAGTCTTCACCGAGGATCTCGAACCTCCGGTCGATCTCGGCAAGTTCACGTTCGGCATCGGTGCTGGACTGCAGTTCGTTCAGGGACTTCGCGAGGTCCCGACGGAACGAGGCATCGGACATGCGGGCGAGAACGCGCTCGACGACGTCAGCTTCGAGGTCGTCGGCCTTAATAGAGATCTTGCCGCAGCCGCCGGACCGGATCGCGCAGGCGTAGGAGTCGGGGCGGGTGCTCGAGGTGTTCGGGAACAGGGCGCTGCCGCAGACTCCGCAGCGGGCGATGCCGCCGCCGAGGAGGTGAACGCGGGATCGGTCTCCGATGAACCGGGCCCTCTCGGGTGCGTGGAGGAGCGCGACGAGTTTGGTGAAGGTCCGTTTGTCGAGGATCGGCTGTGCTTCGGCGCGGACGAGCTGATCGCCGCTCTTCCGTTTGCCGATGATCCGCGGGTTGGTGAGGGACCGCTTGATGGTGATCGGCTGCCACGTCTTGCCGGTGGCGGTGGCGATGCCGCGTTCTTCGAGGTCGGCGACGAGACCGCGGAGTGTGCCGCCGGCGAGGAGCTGTTCGGCCATCGCGCGGAGTTCTTTCGCTTCGGGTTCGACGATGGTGATGCCGTCGTCGGCCCATCCGTATGCGCGACTCACGTAACTGTCTCCCTCGATTGACTGTATCCACCGCCACTGTAGCGGAGAGTCTGCCGAGGGAGACAGGAACGAGCTAGCGGGTCAGTTGTCGTTCGAGTTCGCGTCGAGCCTGATCGACGGCAGCCGCCCCGGTCGCAGCGGCATGCTCGACGGCTGGTGCTGCGCTCGTGATCACCTGAGCGACTCCGTCAGCCGATGGCCGTGCGGCTATCGGTGCGCGGGTCACGTTCGCGCCAGCAACGATCGATGCGACCAGCCCGAGAAGCCATCCAGCTTGGTCGGAGATCGATGTCGCCTGGTCCTGGTCGATCCAGCCGAAGAACATCGCGACCGCGCACAGAACACCGATCGACGAGTAGATCGCGAGCCGGATCGCCGGCCACTTTTCGAGCACCATCACTTACCTCCCTGGTTCTGTTCGATGCGGGCCACGGTCTGCGCGATCTCCGCGACCGCGCGTTCGGTGCGGTATGTCGCGGCGTCGGTGAACTGCACGAACGTCGCCGCGTCAAGCTGCGCAGCGCTGCCCTTCACTAAGCTCGGCCGCGGCTTGCACAGTGCCTCGTACACTGCGCGCAGCATCTTCCGGTCCTCTTCGGTCATCTCGTCCTCCTCGATCGGTGCGCCGAACAGGGCGCGTAGCTGAGATTCATTGCCGCGGAACGCCCACGAGTCGATCTGCTTGCCCGCGACGTTGGCGCGTTGGGTGAACTGCAGGATGGCGACATCGAGACCTCCGTATCCCGCCCAGCCGGTGGCCTCGTCGCCCGGATAGAGCACAGATGCGTAGCCCGGCTGGTCGGTGCCGTAGCTCGACGCCATCAGCGGCGGCAGCCCAGACAGGTCCGGGGATCCGATGTGGCCCGACCAGTACCAGCGCGGCAGGTACAGCAGCGCGACCCGCACGCCGCGGCGTTCGACCGCGTCACGGAACGCCCGGATCTCGGCGACTCCACCAGACCCGGATTCGGCGTCGATCATCGCGGGGATGGATCGGTCCCCGAGGTGGTTCACGAACAGGTCAGCCTGCAACTCGATCGGGTCACCCGCGCGCAGGTAGTGGTAGCCCATCACCGGTAGCCCCGCCGCGCGGGCCGCATCACGGAACCCCGGCCACGTCTGGTCCCGGAAACCTGAACCTTCCGACACCTTCGCGATCACCGCCCGGAAGTCCTCCCGCGCAGCCTGGTCGAGGTCGAGTCCCTGCTGCCAGTTGCTGATGTCGACGCCGAACAGGGTCATCCGATCCTCCGGTGGTCGTGGGGATTCACCCGGGTAGGCGGCGCCGGCCAGCCACGGCAGCGGGTCGATCTTCGCGCCCGGGCTGTATCCACGCGGCATCACCGCCAGGTGCAGGTGCGGGCCCGTGGACTGCCCGTTGCTACCGACGTAGCCGATCAACTGCCCGGCCTCGACCCGGTCGCCGACCTTCAAGCCCGTCGCGAAGGCGTTCCACATGTGCCCGTACTCGGTCACCCCGGAGCCATCGGCGTCGGAGTGGTCGAGGACGATCCACTGCCCATACCCGTCCGCAGGTCCGATGTACAGCACCGTGCCACCCTGACAGGCGTAGAACGGTGTGCCGTCCGGTGCCGCAAAGTCCTGGCCCGCGTGGAGACTCCCCCAGCGTTGACCGAATCCTGAGGAGAGTGTGAACGCGCTCTCCGGCATGGGCCAGAATCGTTGTGCCATCAGGGTTCCTCCGGCGGATCAAGATGCTGCTGGGCCACCGCGAGTGGGTCGTCGTCAGTGTCGACTACCGGTTCGGGGGTGATCGTGATCGGATCGATGGGGTCCGGGGTGATCGAGAACCCCGAGGCCGAGACGAGTCCGTTGTCTCCGTCGTGCCCTTCGAGGGTCAGCCAGGCCAATTCTGGGTCGTAGCTGGCAGTGAATGTGATCCCGCCGAGGCCAGGGACGGTGAACTGTGTTGCGGTCATAGGTCTTTTGCCTTCCATTCGTCGATGCCAACAGACGGGATGTGGACGTAGGTGAAGATCGCGCCGCGGTGAACGTTGGCGGTCTCGAATCCCGTGCGGCGATACCCGGCGCCGCGACTCGTCTCGTCGGTCGTGTCCGTCCACGACAGGACTGAGGAGCCGTTCACATAGGCCACGAACTGCGTCTTTCCTGTGCCAGCGTCATCGGTTGCATGCAGCTCCACCACATCACCGGGTGACCAGGTTCGAGTAGTCGAGTTCTTCGTGACACCACCCGGATTAGCGTTGCTGTACGCGCGAATCTCGATGAGGCCCCATCGGATGCCGACGGCGACGTAGCGGGTCATGTCCGCGTTCGAGTGGAGCGCCACTTGCGACCTGGGGTTCTCTTCGATGTTCACGTTGGAGCGGTCGAAGCCGGTGATCTTCGCCGACACCGACTGGGTGTCGGTTGACAGCTGCGAGACGTACACGGCGCGGATGTAGTCGGTTCGGGTGGCGAGGTTGCCGTAGTTGGGCCGCTTCGATTGCGCGACACCGCTGCGGACGTCCATGCCGACGCCGTACACGGACCAGTTCGATCCGAGGGTCGACGCATCGGCGCGGTCGAAGAGGTCGACAAACGACACCTTCACGAGGCCGAACGTCTGCCCCAGGCACACCCACGGGATCCATGTCGACGACGTGTCGAGCTGGGCGGGGCTGAGCGTCTCTGAGATCGCGGACTGTCCCGACCGGTTCATGCCGAGTCGGGTCGGATGAACGCCGGACATGGCGGCGATCGAGGCGGTGTTCTTGCCGAGCAGATGGCGAGTGGTTCCGGAGCCAGTTTGGTGGACGACGACCGCATACCAGTCGCCCTTCGCGGAGATGATGTCGTTGGGCATGTCGACGCGAACGTCCTGGGCGGACGCCGAGAACGTGCCTTGCAGAGGATCGCTGGACCACAGGCGGGTCAGTTCGCCAGTCGGCCGCTTCGTGGTTGCGTCGCGCCCCATCTTGAACACATGCAGCCGGAATGCGGCGAGGCCGGTGGTGGGTCCGGCGGCGATGACGACACCAAGCGTGTTGTAGATGCGGGCACGCGTGGCGTTGATGTAGCCGATGTCGAGCCGGTTGAGCGCAGTGGTGTAGACCGGATCCATCCACGTGATCGACGCATTGTGCTTGTGCGAGTGGAAGCCCTCGCTCGCATTGCTGGTGTCGCCGTTGACGATTGTTGGCATCGGCGCCAGGTCGGCCCGCGGGAACGTGGCATCCTCAACGGGATTCAGCGTCACCCATCCAGGCACATCCGTCGGCACCGACTCTGGATCCGCCTTCGTCCCGATCTGCAGGTTCGCCTCGGCGATCGCTGTCGCGTTCGCGATGTTCGCTTCCTCGTTCGCTGCTGCGAGTGCAGCAGCCGCAGCAGCCTCATTCGCGGCGGTCATTGCCTGATCGGCGGCATCCGTTGCCTTCTGTTCGGTCCCACGGAACCGGTCAGCGAGCGGGCCCAAATTGAAGATGCCCCCGGTAAGGCCATTGAGACCGTCAAGCAGGTCGGCGATGAATCGGTTGATCCACTTGATGATCGCGTCGAAAACGGTCCGAGCGCCACCGAGGAACGTGTTAGTGAGCTGATCGAAGATCCAGTTCCCCAACGCAAGGAAGTCGGGGTTGGCGGTGTTCTGCCACGTCTCCGGGTCGACGTCCTGGAGCTGGCGGACAGTCGCTTTCGTGTACGCCTTCGTCGGCGTGTACTCCGGAACCCATGACGGATCCTCCGGTGGCTCAACAGCCGGCATCGCTACTCGACCTCCCCACGCACTTGCGGGTCGGCCTGCTCGAGCATCTTGTCCGCGATCTCCTTCTGCCGGATCTGCAGTTTCATCGCCGCCATCTGGTCCGCGTCGTAGCCAGAGATGTCGGCGACCACGATCGGCTCCTCAGCCCGTGCCGTCACGGGCTCCGGAGTATCGAGGGGAACCCACACCAGGTGTTCCTGGCCGACCTCCGCCACACTGTCGGGGTCTACCTGCGCCTTGTACCGCGGGTTCGGCGGCGTGAGCGGGTAGCCGAGGTTGTCGAAGAAGTGGATCGCCAGGATGTGCTCGGCCTCCGGCGCCATACTCATCCCCGGCAGGCCTTCCCCCATCGGGGCGTCCTTGAAGATGTCCGCGCCAGGATGACGGCCATCCCGGGCGAGCACGATTCCCGTCCGCTGATCCCGAATGATCCCGTCACGACGTGTTCTGGACACCAGCCGCCTCCATGTTCATTGGGTACAGACTCATCGTATCCACTGCCACTTCGATCACGACGAGACACCGATCGCCTGAACGATGCCCTTCACCTGTGCGATCTGCCGTGCCAGCATCGCACCCGGCTGATCTGGATCGGCGCCGTCGTCGCCGATCGCGATGTCCCAGCGTGGGTCCTTCGAGCGATCCCACGACACCTTCAGCCCGTAGACGTGGTCGATGTACAGGTTGCCGCGCTTACCGACCTCGACCGCGGTGCGGTCTCCGAGGTCGAAGTGCCGACCGACCCACCACGGTGCGCCGTCACGGACGGACACCTTGTACGACCGGTATGCCTTCGTGCGATCGAACCCAGTCCGGATCGCCTGGAGTGCACTGAGACTGAAACCGGTCCCACCTGTCGACTCCCAATACTCGCCATACCCTGGGCCGTGCGTGCCCATCCTTGCTTGCCGTAGCGGGTTCGCGACCCGATGGAACGCGAGCACGACGTCTTCGATCTGGGAGTCGAAGATGCCCAACGCGAGCCCGGCGTTGCCGAAGATCGCTCCGATGTAGCCGAGGATCGCGTTCGCGATGAGTTTCAGCCCGGCGTTCACCCAGTCCGGACTGTGACCGCCAGTGACGATCGCGCCCGCTAGCGCCTTATGAACCGATGCCTGCCACGCCCCGATCCCGGTCAGTCCTGTGCGTTGAGCGTTCCGCCACGTCACGAACGGCTGCTCCGGATGCGTCCCGAAGACCCCAGCCAGGGAGTACTCCGGCCGGTTCGGCTGACCGGTCAGCTGCGTGACGACCTCGTTGATCATGTCGTCGGCGATGTTCGTGACCAGGTGCATCAGGCCGTCGAAGATCGTGCCGGTCAGCCCGCGGTAGCCGGACTTGTCGACGACGTCGATCGTGAGCGTCGGCTTCGTCAACGTGAAGTGAGTCGGCGCCGGCTGCGGCATTCCGGGGAACCAGCGCTTCACCACGACCTGCAGACCGGCGTCTGCGAGGGCAGGGGCGATCACGTCGTGGAGGTTCCCGAACCGGGTCGAGATGACCTGCCACATCGACGTGTCGCCGAGGAACTTGCCCGGCAGCACCACGATCGGCCAGTTCGCCGGATTCAGGTTCGCCAGCCACGATGCCGGGTCGAACAGGTTTTCCGGCAGCGCCCACAGCGGACCGAAGCGGCGCAGCAGGTTCAGGAACATCAGGGTCTTGATGCCGAGGATCGACGGTCCCGCGAACACGAACATCTTCGGGTACTGCAACTCCGCCGGGAGCAGCGGATTCGAGTAGCAGATGATCTTCTTGATGTGCTCGTACTCGTGGAGGAACCTGACCTCGATCCACTCGAAGCCCTTCTCGTCACCCCTGTCCGTGATCGTCGCAGCCTTGCCGGTCCATTCCTTGCCGGCCATCTGGACGCGAATGTGGACGTCTTCCTCGTCTTCGAGTTCCTCGATCAGCCACTCACGGATCCGGTGATTCCCGAACAGCGTCAACGAGCCTTCACCTGTGTCGTTGAGCTTCTCCTCGAACGACGCCGCAACCTCCCCCACGATCGGGATCGGGTTCTCCCAGTTCTTGTCGTAGAGGGTCAGCTTCGGACGAGAGCGCTGAAGCGAGACCCGGTCGATCGTGCGTTGCCGGATCGTCGACCGGACCTCATCGCAGGTCATCAGCGGAGGCATTCACCGCTCCTTTCACGGTGGACACAAACCAGGTTGTCCACAGACACTTCGATCACAGTGCTTCACCGCCCCAGCAGCGATCCCACCGCTGCGTCGCGTACACGGACAGTTGGGTTTGGGCGTTACCTCCGACGAGGGTGACCGGGAGCTGCGCGTCGACCGTGTGGGGTGGGAGCGCGAAGTCGAAGTAGTTGCCGCGCATATTAGCGACCGCCTGAGTCTCCGGTTCCGTCTCCAACGGGATCTGCAGGGGGTGGGTCTGAACAACGAACGACCTGGCTATGGTGGGGATCTCGATCTTCTTCCGGATCCGCTGCCCCGAAACATCGTTCCCATTCGGATCCTTGTGGCCGGGCGGATAGACGCCGAGACCGTCCGGCACGAAGAGCGTCGACGCCCACGTCGGGTTCGTCGTCCACTGGTTCGAGGCGTACTCGAGCCAGCACTCCTGGTCGGCATGATTCGAGACAGCGAGCACACGCTGCGATATCCGAGCCGCACCAGTGCCGGTACCAGTGTCGAAGGTGACCGTGTCCTGCAGGGTCTTCGAGTACCAGTACGGGTCGCACGCGAGTGTGGTCAGCGCCCATACCGCGGACTTGAAGAGACCCGGGCCGCGTTTGAACAAGTCCTTCGGGGTGCGTTCGAGACGCATGGTGATCTCGCGCCAATCGTCCTCCCCCGGGCCGTGATACATACGCAGGATGAAGTCGCGGGGCTTGCCCTTCGGTGGCTTCATTACATGCCAGAGCACGGTCTCGATGTGCTTGAACTGGTCCCAGCTCTTCGCCCGCACGCCGAGGGTGAAGTCCAGGATCCGTTCCTCCACACGCGGAAAGTCGCTGGGCGTGCTGCCTTCCTGGTAGGCGTAGTTCTCCCGGGGCTGGGTGATCGGGGTGTGGTAGAAGCCGCTGTAGCCCTCGAGGAGGCTGATTCCGAAGGCGTCCATGTCGGGGCCGAAGATCGGTATCGACATCAAGTCCTGGCCGAACGTCGCTGACCGCGGATCCAGATCGCGGTTGATGATCAGCATCGGGAATCCGTTGTTGAAGTTCGGGTCACACGGAAACGTCATCTGCCCCTATCCCTTCCGGTACGTCTGAGTGACAGGGGTCATTCCATGGGCCAATGCGCGGATGACTTCGTCGCCGACCTTGCCGGGGTCCATGCCGTAGAAGTTGACGGTCTCCGCAAACATCGGCGCCTCCCCGCGCGCGGCCGCGGCGTCGTTCGCGTCGATCTGTGCCAGGCGCTGGTTCTTGACCCATCCGTCGATGTCCTGGTTGACCAGGCCGCCAAGTCCAACCGGCTCCGCGAACTGACCCGCAGTCTCCTTGGACGCGTTGATGAGGAGCTCCTCGACCCGGGGGCCGAACTCCTGGTCGTCCATCCACGCCTGGCCGGCGGCGAGGTCTGCTTCCCCGTTGCGCCACTTGTCGAACACGCGCCCGAACTCGGCTTGCTGCGAGCGCAGGTTCTTCGGGTCGTAGCCCTCGACGTAGTCGTAGGCGTCCTGAGCCTGCGCGGCACCCTGTGCGGCGGTCTTCAGCGGATCCACCGCGGGCGCCGGCGCGACGGCTGCCGCAACCAGCTCCGGTGCCGCGATCGGGGTCAGCGCGCGCGACGGATCCAGCATCCGGAGGATCGTGGCGATCTCCGGCCGCTCGAGCACCTCGACGAGACGCTCGAAGATCGGTGTCATCTCCGGCGACAGGACCCGCTCAGGCTTGATCGTGTACTTCGGCATCAGGCCGATCCCGTTCGCGATACCACCCTGGTCGTAGCCGTGACCGTGACCGATGACGTCAAGCAGGTCGGCGCCATACTTCTGCTCGCCGTAGCGGACCATCGCGTTCGTCATAGCCCACGGATCACGGCGGTTGTCCGGCAGCGACGGGTCGCGGTATGCCTGCCAGGTGTTCGGAATCATCTGCCCCAGCCCGACACCCGCAGCCTCACCGGTGCCGTTGACGTCCACGATCTGCTGCGCGATGTTCGGATCGCCACCGGACTCGGAGTCGATCTGCCGGACCCAAGCATCGATCTTCTCCGGCGTCGGCTCGTAGCCCTGGTTGCGGTAGGCGTCGATCATCATCTGGCGCCACTGCTCAGCGCCAGCCGAGACGTCCCACGCAGAGTTCCCGCCACTAGATCCGGACCGGCCGGCGAACTTACCGACCTCGGCGCTCGCCGCGGACTTGATCGCGTCGAACATCTTCCCCGGTACCTGACCGAACAGGGACGCCCCGAAGTCGGGAATTTCCTGCCCGAGCTTGCCCATCGCGGCATCGAACCCGGCAAGGACCGCCGACCGTGCCCCGGCCAGGCCTCCCCCACCGCCAGCGGAGATGAACTTGCCGTCCGAGGTAACCATCTGCGACATGGCCCAGTGGACGTGGTCCATGTGCTGCGAGTTCGTCGCGTCGCCGTAGTTCAGCGGCGTGCCGTTCTTGAGGTTCTCCCAGCCGTCCAGCGGCCAGTGGATCAGTTCCAGTGAGTCCGGATAGGTGGTGGCGATCCACCGCGCTTGCTCGGCGAGGTTGCCGAGCGGACCGCCCAGGTCGATGGCGCGTGCCGCCATGTGGTTGTCGTAGCCGGAGCCGACATCGGAGTAGCGGGTGCCCGAGGAAAGCTGCGCGTTCGGGAACGCGGTGCGGACTGCATCCCACATCGACCGCTGGATATCGGTAGTGAGCTCCGCACCGCCCTGGACGATTCCGCCGCTGGCGTAGGCGCCGGAGAGCTTCTGGACTGCGGACACGCCACCCGAGCGGGCGGCCGCGTTCATGGAGTTGACGTAGTCCGGGCCCATCGCGCGGGTCCACTCCGGCCGCATGACCGCCTCACCGCCGCCGACAGCGATGATCCGATCGTCCCGCCCGGGGGTGTAGCCGGACATGATGCCGCCGGTCGCGTAGCCGGTGATCTGCGCAACCGGTGCCGCCCAGTCCGGCAGGGAGGGGATCGCTGCTTTCACACCCATCCACGCGTCGCGGAGGCCGGTGTTCACGACCTTGTCGATGATCCAGTTGACCGGCGGCGCAACCAGACTAGGCATCCTCGCCCAGTCAGTGCCGAACCCGTCGACGACACCCTTAGCGAACTGCCCCAGCCCATCGAGGCCCTGCCGGAGCGCCGGGAAGGTGCCCTCGAGCATGCCGGTCGCAACCTGACCGACCTTGGCGCCGAGGTTGTCCCAGTTCTTCTGGCCCTCATCGGTGGTACCGAGCGTAGTTTTCGCGACCTCCGCGAGGCCTTCCATGTGCGCGGGGAACACGCCGTCCTTGAGGCCGGTGAGGACACCGGTGACGGTTTCCCCGAACCCGACATAGCGTTGTTCGGTATCGGTGAGCTGCTGGCGGTTCTTCTCGTTCTGCTCGGCGAGGATCCGGTCGAACTCTTCCGCGTTGCCGAACAACGCGATCCACTCACCGCGGTTGAGCTGCTTACCTGCCGAGGTGCCAGCACTGGAGGGAGCAGCTACCGTCGACGACCCCGACGACAACCCGCGTCCTCCGACAACACCACCGCCGGCATGGCCAGGCAGCCCGTACACAAGGGAGCGTAGAAATTCCGGTGATGGAGTCCACCCGGCGTTGATCGCCGTTAACAGCGGAAGATTCCGGTCCGTCTGCTCCTTGTTGATCACCATCTCGCCGTGAGCAACCCGCGCCGTTGGCAGACCGCTCGCATCCAGAGCGAGGATGTCATCTGAGATTCCAGTCCCCGGACCGAACAACACACCATCCGACCGCTGCCCTGCCAGACCACCCCTCGCCAGGAGTGGAATGTCGGGGGTGTCGATCGTGAAGCCCTTCCCGCCGATGATCGGGATGCTGTCCGGGACCTTCATCTCGATACGGAAGTCATTCCACTTCTGGATGACCCAGTTCAAGACGCTGGCGAACGTGTTCTTGATGCCGTCCCACATACCGGAGGCAGCCTGCGCCATCCGCTCTGGCAGCCCGGTCACGAAGTCGACGAGGCCGTTCCACTTGTCGACGATCCAGTCCTTGACCTCGCCGACCTTGTCACCGAGGCCCTGGAAGAAGTTCTTGATGCCATCGACCGCGCCGCCGATGAAATCGTGTGCCCGGCCGAGGTTCTCCTGGAACTGCTCGAGCCCTGGCTTGACGATCTCGTTGATGACCCAGCCGATGACGTTCGCGATCCCGTCGAAGACTCCAGCAACGATCGACCCCAGCAGCTCGATCGCAGGGATGAGGATCGGCAATAGGAAATTGACCAGGTCCGCAAAAATCTCGACGAGCGTGGTGACGATCGTGACGATCGGATCGATCACGGGCAGCAGTGCGATGAAGATGTTCACCAGCGGTGGGAGCAGCTTCATTGCAAGGTCGAGGATCACCGGCAGTAGAGGCAGCAGCGCCTCGATCACCTTCAGGAACGCTTCTGCGAGCGGCGGGATCAGTGGGGCGAGGGCCTCAATTGCCTTCATCAGGAGATCCGCCAGCAGGGTGGCGATCTGTCCCAACACCGGCGCCATCTGCACCAGGACCGCGCCGACGCTGGTGGCGAGCTGTGACAAAATGGGCGCCAGCTGCACGATCACGTCAGCGAGGATCGGGAACAGCTTTTCCGCGAGTTGCTGGATCACTGGTAGCAGGGGCAGCAACGCCGCCTGCAGGAACTCCCCGGCCGCGGTCACGATCTCGGTGAACACTGGCGCGAGTGCAGTGAGAGCTTGTCCAAGCGACTGTGCCAGTACCTGTGCAACGGTCGTCAGTACCGGCAGCAGCTCCGCGAAGATCGGCGACAACACCTGCAGCGCAGTTACCAACACGTCCGCAATCACCCCAGCGACCTGCGCCAAGACCGGGGCGAGCGCCTCGAAGATCGGCCGTAGCCCGTCGACAATCTGGCTGATCACGGGGGCTAGTGCCTCGAACACCGTCGTGAACGCCGGCGCCAGTGCCCCAACGACCATCCCGACGACCTCAGCGATGAGCGGCAGGATCGGTGCGAGTGCGTTGACCAGTACCGCGAAAGCCTCCCCGAGGGGTCCGATCGCGGGAGCAATGGCATCAATCGCCCCGACCAGGGCTCCGCCGACGGTCTGCAGGATCTGCGACAGCGGTTCGATCAGCGGGGTCAGGGCGGCGCCGAGGGACTGCAGCAGCTGCGCGAGGATCGGCATGATCGGTGTCAGGCCGTCGGCGAGCGCGGAGATGAACTCCGACAGCACCGGAAGCACCACGATCAGGGCGTCACCGAACGCGACACCCAACTGCCCCAACGACGGCGCGAGGGCGGCGATCGATTCACCAAGGACCTGCAGGACCGGCCCGAGGACCGGGCCCACGACGTTCCCGAACTCGATCAACCCATCCAGCAGCGCATTCAACCCGCCGCCGAGCCCGTCCATCATGGTCGAGAACACGGTGAACAACTGGGTCAGCGCCCCAGATTCGAAGGCGTCGGTGAACGCCTGCCCGACCTGGCCGAGCAAACCACCCACCGACGCGCCAACCTGATCCATCACCGGTGCCGCGGCGTTCCCGATATCGAGGAACCCGGTCGTGAGCTGCGCCAAACCGGGCTGCATCGCGGTGATCATGTCGGCGGTGCCAGCGAACAGGTTCCTCAGGCCGTCCTGCGCCTCCGCGGACGCCCAGAAGCCGGCGAATTCCTTTGCGGCGCCGTTGATCGAGGTGGCCACCCCGCCGAGACCTTCCTGCAGCGTGGGCATCGACGTCTCGACGAGATTCGTGAACACCGAGTCGAGCCCGGCGAACATGTTGTCCTGCACGATGTTCTTCAGCTCGGTGAACTGCGGCTTGAGCGCCATCATCGCCATCACGAACGCCCGCGCGTTCGGCGACAGCTTCTCGAGAGCCTTCTCGACCTTGTCCGCGGCCGAGCTCGACGACGTCAACGCTTCCTGCAGCGCCGTGTTCGCGTCGATCAGGGCCTTCTCGGAATCGGTGACGCGCTCGTTCGCGGCCTCGATGCGTTCCTTCGCCTGCACGACCTGGTCGGAGCCTTCGATGCCCTTCGCGTTCGCATCCGCGGCTTCCTCGGCGAGCTTGGCGTTCTTGCGGCCGACCTCTTCCTGCCGCAGCAGGGCCTTCTCCACATTCAGGCGCGCACGATCCCGATCGGTCCGATCGGCGTTCGGGTCCGCCTTCGTCTTCCGCAGCTCCGCCTGCGCTTCACGCAGCGCGATCGCCGCGTCCTTCTCATCGAGCGCGGCGCCCTTGAGGGAGAAGTTCAGTTCGTCGATCTGGTCCTTCGCGTCCGCCCGGGCGCGGGTCAGGTCCTCTTCTGCACGGCGCGCGTCCTTCTTTGCGTCCCGTACCCCGCGCTCGGCCTGCTCGACCTGCTTGGTTGCCGAGGCAACAGCTTTCGCCTTCGCTTCCGCGTCCTCGCTGGCGCTGTCCGATGCGTCATTGAGGGCGGAGAATGCCTTCCCGATGCCCTGCAGTCCGAGGACCGTGGTGCCGAGCCCGGCGACGCCCGCGATACCGACGCCGGCCAATCCGACCGCGAGTGCACCGACAGCTCCGGCCGCCAACCCTGCCGCGCCGCCGATCGCGGCGACCAAAGCTGCGATGCCGGCGATCTTCAGACCGGATCTCGCTACACGCCCCAGCGACATGTCCAGTCCGGCGACACCGCCACCACCGCCGGCACCACCCACACCACCAACCGTGTTGATGATGATGTTCTTCGTTTCCGGCTGTGTCAGCTGCGCAATGTGTGCACGGAACGCGGCCTCGTTCGCGACCTTCAGCTTCACCGGGGCGACAATGTCCGCGGCCTCGAGCTTCGCGTTCAGGGTGTCGACGAACGACTGGAAGTGCGTCTGTGACACCTTCAGCGAGATCGGGACTTCGGCGCTCATCGCGGCGAGAGCGGCCTGCAACTGGGTCTTATCGGCCTTCAGCGTCACATCCGCCGACAGGGACAGGGTGTTCAGCCGTGCCTGCGTCTCCGACGAGAACAGGCCCGTGTCGGCATCGAGCTTCACTCGAGCCTCGAGACCAAGCAGATTCAATCGCGTTTGGGTCTCGTGCGAGAACAGCCCAGTGTCAGTGTCGAGACGGACATTCGCTGCGAACTCGATGTCCTTGAAATGCTGCTCGGCAGCCTTGGTTGCCTTCTCCGCAGCCGCGCGCACTCGTGCCTCGAACTCGGCATCGAGGTTGCCCCAGTCCAAACTCGCTTTGACAGAGGCGGTAGCGAACGGGGCTGTCACCGGCCGAGTCCTCCCGGGTCACCAAACAGGTGCCCGGCCCGCAGCCAGCGACAAGAACTACGTGCAGCCTATCCGCCACCGGGGCGAGGGTCACGTTCTGCGTTGCTGATTGACCAGCGCGGCAGCGGCCTCCCAGTCGAATGCGGCGGCTTCGATCTCTTCCACAGTGTCCGCGATGTCGAGGCGGCGTTGCGCGACCCGTGGCGGCTCGGTGGTGAGGTCGCGTGACAGTTCCTGAGCATGGTCCTCGTTGGAGGATGCCCACTTCGCCAGGAGGGACTTGGCGACATGTGTTGCGCGCGCGGGTTCGAGGCTCACGAGATCGACTCCGCGCATGGCGAGTTCGCCATCGATCTCCGCCCAGCTTCCGAGTACACGCCACCAGATCTCCTGCACGGTCCAGCGGGGCATCCCGAACCAGCCGAGCACGAGATGGTCCGCGACATCGTGGAGGAGCTCGATCTCGATGCGGGACTGCCGGTCAAACACCTGTGCCACCAGGTACTTACGATCCTCCGGGCGCGTGAGTGTGTACAGCACCAAATAGGTTGGCGTCGGCGCCATCACAAGGTTGACGAGCTCGACGAGCGGCGGCCGGGTCACTTCCATGACCCGGCCGTCGATCGTCCACGCGGTGGGCTCACGCCCCCACGGCTTCGGCATTTGTCAGCGCCTGCGAGCAGACTTCCGGCGCTCCGCACGGTTAGACGGCGGGGCCCACCGCTCGATCAGCGCCAGGATGATCTTCTCGAGGAACGCCTGATCGAACTTGTCGGCCGGGTCCATCAGCCGGGCCTGGATGTACATCAGGGACGCGTCGTCGAAGCTGTTGCGGACGATGTCCCAGATCGCGTACGACTTGTCTGCGGACGACGCGGACTTCGACATGGCGCCGATCAGCAGACTCCACGCGGCCGTCTCGGGCTTGAAAGCGATCAGCTCGAACCCGTCGACGGTGAGAACGTCACTCTCGAGCTCGGTGCGGTCGGGGCGCTCGGGCAGATCCTCGGTCGAGAACTGCAGTTCCTCCGGAATCGGCCGATCCTCGGAGTCGACGATCTCTGGTTCGTCGAGAACGTCGTCCGGGGTCTCGATCACCTCGACCGCGGCGTCGATCTCATCCTGGGTGGGTGCTCCGTCGGCCTGGGACGGCTTGACGGTGGTCTTGCGGGTACGAGGAGGCATGGGCTGGTCCTTCGATCGTTGCGGTTGCCCGGCCCACAGCCAGCGGCGACAAGGGTGGAACGACTAACTGGGGTTGACGTGGACGTTCGAGGTGCCGAACACGTCCTTGAGCCCGTCGGTGAGGAACGGATTCGGAGGAGAACCCTTCACCGACTTCGCGAACACGAACCCGCGCTTGCCCTTCGCTGGGGTCTTCATCCCGGCCGGCAGGGGTCCGATCATCTTCGGTGTTCCGAACTTCAGGGCCTTCGCGGAGACGGGGACGATCTTCTTCCGCTTAGGCCCGTAGATGCCGGTTCCCTCGTGTACGTAGCGGGCGTAGTGCAGCGGCGAACCCACCCGGATATCGACACCGTTGGGGCGCATCGTGACGGTGTGGGAGATTGACGACCGCAACCGGCCTTCGTCGACCGGCGCCCGGGCCTTCGCGCGGTTGACGATCATCCGGCCGATGTTGTTGCCCCACTGGCCGGCCGCGGTCGAGAGCGCTTGCCGCATCCGCTCGTGGTGGATCTCGACATGGCTGGGCATCAGGACTCGCCCAGCTCCGCATTGAGGCTCGCCACAGCGTCCCACGCCTCGGCACGAGCGGATTGGAGATCAGCCTGCGCCTTAGCGACTCGCGCGACGTGTTCGTCCCACACTGCAATGAGATCGTCACGGCTGGCGTCGTCCGAGTACTCCACGCCCTTACGGTCGAGGAAGTCCCGCCACTGAGCCAGGCCGGAGCCCTTACCCGCGCGGGGAGGCTCGTCGCTGCTGGCGATCGGCAGGCCGGGTTCGGTGTCGAGTCCCTCGTTCTCCGCGGCGGACTGGCTGGCGCTGTCGAGCACGGTGAGCCGGCCGTCGGTGATGAGGCGGTCGACGAAGGGGGTGCGTTCGACCTCGAACTCGGAGCCGCGCTCCCAGTCGACAGTCGCCTGTTCTGCACGAACTCGAACTGTGGTCATGAGATGAGGATACGGTGCACTACGCCCACAGTCACTCATGGCAGATGCGGGAACCGTGGATCACCCACCACGGGCGGTACGACGGCGTCGAGCTGGGGCGGTTCTGTGTCGCATCCACACCCACCATCAGTCAGGACGGTGACAGTCATCGTTCCGCCGTGAATGCCGCCGCCAGGACCGCGCGGCTCCCAGCTACCGGGGATGACTCGCTCGCCAGAGGTGAAGGCACACATCGCGGCCCGCTGCATCGCCGCGGCGTCGTCGATCGCATCGCGCGCCGCAGAGTCCAGCTCACCCAGGGTGGGCATGCTGTTGTCGTCGGTGTTCGGGTAGCAGCGGTCGACACCGATCTCGAAGATGACCGCCCACTGCACGCTCGGGTCCGGGAACGGTAGAACATACGGCTCGGGATAGTTCACGGTCGGATACATCGACACCAGCCGCACCCATGCCACACCTTCCCCCGCCCGGCAGTCACACCCATAGGCGGGGATCATGTCTCCGGGGTGGACGGTGACGAAACAGGGTGCGCCGGCACGGGTGTGCTCGAGCTGCGCCGCGAACTCGTCACGTAGCGTGCTGGCGTGCTTGTAGATGCCGATGTCCATGTCAGCGGATCCTTGCTACTCGGGGGCTGTCCGGGGAGAACACCCGCGGACGGGACTTGATCTTGTGGGGGTTGACCGAGGCGATCCACTGATCGACGGAGGCGATACCGGTCAGGCCCTGCTCGAACAGGACCTGCGCATCAACCATCTGGATGTCGACACCCTGCCGGGACACGGAGATCGCCCGGTCGGGGATCTTGCAGCGGCCGTCAGACTTCCGTGCACGCAGGAACTCGACTGCGAGATCACCGGCAGCGAGCTGCCCGCCGAGTGGGGCCTCAATGCCCTGCAGGTAGGTGACGGTGAACGCGCCGACAGCGTTGTCCCCGGCCGTGAGGTTCTGCGACTGCGGCCACGGCATCCCGTCGACCCGGATCAGCCAGCGGGAGTTCTTGATCCGGTACGCCGATGCCGGGACCACCTCACCGTCGACGAGCACCCGCACTATCGAGTGAACCGGTCCGGGGAGCGCCACCTCTGACGGGCCGACACAGTTGCAGCCCGGCGTACACCCGCATCCGCCGACCGACCAAGTCTGGTTGATCAGGCCCGGCCACCAGTACGCATCGCTGCCACCACCAGCCGTCCCCCGATACGTCGAACCATCCCGCGGCCCGAAACAGGGCCGGACCGTCGACTCGACCAGACCGAAGATCCTCCCGGTCAGCGACCACAACACGTGCACCGCGAGCTCGCCCGCCCGCGCCTTGTCCTCCGGTGTCGCATCCGCCCACACAGGGTTCGACGACACCACATCCCAGCCCACTACGCTCACATCCACACCTCTTCTACGACGGCGGCGGGCGCCAGCACACAGCTGACGCCCGCCTCACGGTCAGGAACCTGAATCACGGGGCCAGCGGGACCGCACCGGCAGTAATCGCAGGCGGCGCCACCTGGGTCGGCTCCATGTGGAAGTGCTGGTCCGCGGCGATCGCAGTCAGCAGCTTCCCGGCCGCCGGCTGCGTAGCCGGGGACACCGGCTCGTTGAGGACGACGTTGTACGGGCCGAGACCCCACTGCGAGTTCGCCTCGGTATGCCCGGTGAGGGTGAAATTCGCGAGCGCGTTCTCGAACGAGAAGTCACCGAGCCGGCCACCCTTGATCCACGGCAGCAGCGCGTAGCCGAAAGACTTGCCGTTCGGACCGCAGGCGGTGTTCGGGACGTCAGTCCATGTCTCGACTGCAACGTTCGCGTCGACGGTCGCACCGATGCGGATACCAGACGCATTCCCGGCATGATCGAGGACGATCGGCTGGCCGGTGACCTGGTTGAAGATGTCCGGGTTCACATGTGCGAACACCATCTCGAAGTTGAAGTACTTCAGCTGATCGAGCGCCTTTTCGACGACGATCAACTTGCCGCCCGCGTTCTTCTGGTTGGTCTCTTCACCGTCCTCGTACTGCGGCGACAGCTTGATCGAGATGTGGCCTTCGGAGACGGCGGTGGACTTCGGTCCGACGAACGGTGCACCGCACGAGTCGAGGCTCGTGACGCGGACGCAGCGGGAACGGATGCTGGGCCAAATGTTGGTGGGCATGGGGACCTCCAGGGAATGGATGGTGCCCGGCCCACAGCCAGCAGCGCTTCTATGAGGATAGTCCGAGATCACAACGCCCGGCAGCAATGCTTGCACCGGTCATTGTCACAGGCATCTACGAGACGATGTCGTAGATGGTGATGTCGCCGATGGTCATGCCGTAGTTGGCGCTGCCGAACAGGTTGACGTCGGAGTGTCCGTGGTAGCCGCCGCCCCGATTCCCGATACCGCGGGGCACGATGCCCGTGGAGTCGTTCCAGTTTGTCTGCGCAACACCGTTCTTGTAGACGGAGTAGTAGGTCCCTACCCGCGTTACCTCGATGACATCGCCGGTAGTGCAGGACAGGGCCGTATCGACTCGGCGGACCCAGTTGCTGTTGACGATGGACCAGACGCCCCGGTGGGCTGTCGCTGACGTGAAGGACACGGCGAGGCCCATCGCGATGTACTGGTCGCATCCGACGAGCAGGCCACCGGACAGGCCGTTGCTGTCGCGGGTGACGGTCGCCCGTACCGCCAAGTCGTCGGTTGTGCACTGGGGCAGGTACACGCCGCTGCACTGGTTGTTCTGGTTGTTCGTTGGGGTGGGCGCGGCCCGCAGGCTGCCACCGCTGATGACCGGTACCACGGCCGTGTTGCCGTACGGCCGCCGGAACCAGTTCGATCCCGGACTACCGTCCGGCCGTTCGAAGTTGTCGTAGTAGGACGCCGCCGCCTCCCAGACGACTTTGTACTGGCCGCCGTCCCACACCAGCGCCCGCTTGAGCGGTTGGTAGCCACCGCCCCAGACGCTCGCTCGCCTCAGTGGCCGGTATGCGCCGTCGAGCCACGTGTTGATCGCCATCAGAACTCCAGATACACGACGCCGGCAGTACCGGTTGCCGGCCGATTGGATTGCAGCCCGGTCCACACGCCGGTCGTCAGACCAGCCGCGGCGACCTTGCCGTCCAGCAGATTCGAGACAGCCGACTCGAAGTCGGCGACCAACTGCGCCGTCGCGGTGCTCACCGGCTTGTCCATATCGCGGGTGTTGTCGACCTGATCCAATCCGGCCGCGGCTCGGATTGCTGCGGCGTTGGCAACCTTCATCAGGGCGCGGCCGAGCGCGGTCGAATCGAGGATGTCAGCCGCCGCGAGCTCGATCGCTCCGACCCGACCGTTGATCGAGTTCACAGGCGAGGTCGGGTACACCCACTCCACCCACGACGACAACGAGCTGGACGGCTCGGCCGACAGAACCCATACGGTGCCGCGATCTATCCGGATACACCAGTCTCCACGCTGCCCAGTCAGCGCGAGCATCGCCGCCTGTGACGCGACCGCGCCGAGATGCTCGGTGACGGCGATGGAGGGAATGTCCGCCTGCGGGATCTTCCCATCAGATCCACGCTTGACCGTCTGATCGAGCTCGGCCTGCACAGGTGGTGCGAGACTGCCCCGAGACCATCCCTCGTTGTAGGTGTATGAGCCCAACATCTCCGAGGCGAAATTGACTGCGCCGCTCACAGATGGCACGCCAGGATACGGTTCGATGGTCGACAGTTCCGCGAAGTCGATCGCTCCCCCCGCGATCTGCGGGGACTCCGCCGTACCCGCGAGATCGCCAGCCAACTTGATCTTCCCGAGCTGCGTCGACGTGGCCGGCGGGATCACACCAGCAGCATTCTGCGCATACTGCTCAGCCAATCCGGCCTGCTCCGTGGCCTTCACCTCAGCAGCATCAGCCAGCGTTGCAGACCCCGCAGCATCATCACGCGCCGACGCAGCAGCAGCCGCCGAAGCGGCAGCCTCATCGGCTGAAGTATCAGCGGCAGTCGCAGACCCAGCCGCAGCAATCTTGTGCTGGCCCGCAGCAGTCGCCGACGCAGCCGCGTCCGTCTGGCTCTGCCCCGCAGCCACAGCCGCGGTCTCAGCGCCAACGCGACCATTCACCGCAGCGGCAGCTGCAGTCTCCGCTGCCGCCCTATCCGTAGCGGCACCGGAACTCGACTGCGCCGCAGCCGCCGCCGACGCATTCGCCGCCACCGCCGATGCGTCCGCATTCGACGCCTGGGTACCTGCTACTGCCGCTGATGCTTCCGACCTCGCCGCGGCATCTACCGCGTCATCCCGCGCCTGAACAGCCGTGTCCGCGGCGCCCTGCAGATCTGCGAGCACCTGCAGGTACACCGGGGGGAGGTCGTCGCCGTCGGTCATGTGGAACACCAGCGAGTTCCCCGACACGCTGACGCTCTCGACGCCGTTGCCGGTGTAGCCGCGCGGGCCCTGGATCGCGATGCCTGCGTTCATCGCCGGCCATGCAGAGCCGTTCCACACGTAGGCGCGGCCGGTGTCGCCGACGACGTACACGGCGCCTGCCACGAGTCCGGTCGTCGGCAGCTCCGAGTAGGTAGCCACGGTGCCGTCGATCTTCAGTGCGACAACCACACCAGGCTCGGTCGGGTCATAGATGTCGGCGTACCCCTGCTCCACATATTCCTGGTAGAACAGCGACCACTTGAACCAGCGAACCTGGTTGATCGCCAGGATCGACGAGTTGATGCGGCCGACCAGCGGCACCAAGGATCCGAACACCGGTGCAGCCATCACGTCTCCCTTGAACGTCGAACTGGGATGTCGGGCAGCGTGATGCCCTGCGTGGCCGCCTGCAGCATCGCCGCGTGTCCCCAACGGGCCATGGCGGTCGAGAACTCGTACTCGATCGCGAGGTCCTTCTCGACGTCGTCCAGGCGCTGCTCGAGCGTCCGAACGTTCGTCGTGGCCACCGACCGCCAGACCGTGATGATGCCGCCGATCGCGATACCGAGTCCGTTGATCGCGGCCAGCACGATTCCGACAGTCTCGCTACTCATTTCACCCCTAAGTCCGCCCACACCCGGATCATCGCCAGATGCAGTAGTGCCGCTCCGAGCGCGATCCCGCCCGACAGCACCGGCAGCGGAGGCTCCGCGTAGACCGCGGACATCAGCACCGCGGTGCCGTAGAACCCCCACATCCCGGCAACCACGGCATGGGTGTAGCCGACGTACCGGCGACTGACCGCGGACGCTGCGAGGATCACGGCCGCGACGAGGAACATCACCGGCCACACCGGGCCCCAGCTGTTGATGGTCTCGACGATCCCGAGCTGCTCGCCCTCGCCGGTTCCGCGCTCAACCCAGAACGAGGGGCCCAGGTAGACGATGCCGGTGAGGAACGCGATCAACGCCAGCGTCAGCGATACCCGCTGCGCGCCAATCATCAGGCGTCCTTGTGGGCGTCCCACAGCGCGATGAGAGCGCCGCGTTCAGCGTCCTCGGGGAACTCAATGCCCTGCGCTGCGAGGAAAGCCTGCCATGCGGCTTCGCTCGATCCCTTGCCGGATCGGGGCGGCTCCTGCGGTTCGGTCGACGGCGGGGCGACGGGTTCCCTGTCACCGAACCCGGCGCGCTCCGCGACATCGTCGGGGACCGAGAACGCGGTCGTGTTGCCTGAAGTGACGGTTTGGACCTGGTCGGCAGAGTCGGCGGCGTCGAGGAGACGACGTGCGATCTCGGCGGACTGCTCGGTCGAGGTGGGGATGATCGTGGGCATCAGTGCGCTCCTAGGTGAGGGTGACGAGGACTGCGGCCTGAGGGCCTTCCCAGGCCGGGACGTACGTGCGTTCGGCGATCGCGTACCGGGCCCCACCCCGCACGTCGATGACGCTGCGGTAGGTGACGTCGGTGCGGCGGATCTGCATCGCGCCGGTCGCGACGAGCCACGCTGTGTCGACGTCGGCGGGCGCGGTGCCAGGGCCGGTGTTCGGGTAAACGCCGAACGACCAGCGGGTGCCGAGTGTGGTGACCTTGCGGCCGTTCTCCACGTCGATCTGGTTCTTCTCGGCCGCGAATCCCGCGATGTGCCGTGGTGCGTGGATGATGCCGACTCCGCCGTACTCCTCGGCGAGCGTCTCCTCGAGGAGCCCGATGCCCTTGACCAGTGGCACCGCAGTCGTCGTGAGGACGTCGGTCGGGGTGTCCATCAGCGGCCGCTCGTAGTCACCCGACCACAGGGCCTTCTCGACCGCGGCCCATTCACCGCCGGCGAGAGCGCGGCGCGCCTGGTCGAGGACGTCCTCCTCGGACACGCCGACCGGGCTGCAGGTGAAGCCGCGGTACACGACGAGCGGATCGAACTGGGAAACGTCGATTCCGGTGTCGAACTCGGGCGGATCGTTCGGCGGTGCACACTCGGCGCGTGACAGCTTGGCGGGACCTGTCGGGTTCACATCGAACTCGATGCCGTTGCGTAGCTTCGGGTCCGACTCGACGACGAGGTCGGCGGCGGTCGCCAGGCCGTACCGGGACGGGGTGATCGTCGGCGACGCGACGCGGATGAACGGGGCGACAGCCACCGGAGCCTCCAAAGGTTGTGCTGGTCAGTGGAAGCCGTCGAGGGCACCTGCCAGCCCTGCAGGTGCCCTCGACGGTTGACTACGGAGTGACCGGGACGATCTTGCCGTCGCCGTCCAGCTCGCGTGCGATGCCGGTGGCGCCGTTCAGTGCGAGCGGAACCCGCAGCAGGCGCGCCTTCCAGCGGCGCTTGATGACCAGCAGCTTCTCCTCGACGAACAAGCGGTGGAAGTCGTTCACCTCCAGGTTCGTCGAGTCGTAGATGCCTTCGAGGTTGATCACCTCGCCGCGGGCGCGGACGAACGTGCCGGCCGCGTAGATGAGGAGATCGACCGTGTCGGGCCACGAGGTGATCGCGGTCGCGCCACCGAAGCCGCTGGCGACACCGGTGAAGGCATCCTGCCAGTCGTAGACCCACTGCGGCTTGGCGTTGCGAGCCGCGAACCAAGAGTCGATCTGCTGGTCGCTGATCTTGTAGCCCTCGTCCGGGGTGAGGCCGGAACGCTGCGCGAGGTCCGCACGGAACACTGCCTTGAGCCACATCGGAGCCTTCACCTCGAGAGTGAGAGACTCGGGGGCCCGATTGAGGTACCGGTAGTCGACGATCTGGATGTCGAGGGCGTTGAGGACGGACGTGGACGCGGACGCCCCCAGGCTCAGGCTGATCGCGGTACCGGACTCGTCGACCATCCGCTTAATCGTGCGGGCGTTGACCTTGTGGGAGTGCGCGATCAGCGCGTGCTCGACGACCTCCGCGGTCACCTCGGGGTAGGCGTCGTTCTGGAGGATCCCGGCGACAATGCCGAGGCCCGCGGTCTCCGCACGCTTCTCAGCGAACTCGGGGCACGGAACGCGGTAGAACGGCTTCTCGGTCCCCGCGACCGTCTCGCCAGTGGGCTTGGTGAACCCGTCACCGGCGATGGCCTGCGCCTCAGTCTGCATGAACCCGGTGGCGTTGTAGATCGCCGTGTAATCCGGGCCCTCAGTGAAGCGGAGGCCGCCACGCTTGGCCTGCACCTCAGGCACATCGATCAGGCCGACGTTGGCGTCGGCGAGAATGCCACCCAGCTCGTACAGGGTCTCGGACGGTGCGCACCAGCCACCGGCCGCGACGAGAGAGCCGCCCTCAAGTCGACCCGCGTCGGCGGCGTGGTCGATGACTTCCTGGTCGCGGGTTCCGTCGGCGACGAGGTCGTCCTGGAACGGGATGCGGATCTGCGCGATACCCGCACGCTGGACGATGCCCTCGACGCCGGTCGCGAACGCACCCATGCGGGCATTCGCCGCACGCGCGAGCTCCGTGGTGCTCGCGAGACGCTGGCCGGTCGCGAAACCGGCGACGTCGGCGGCCGCAGTGATCGACAGTCGCGGCGCCGTCTGAGTGGTGACGACCTCCTTGCGGGGGAGGTCAGCGAGGCGGACCCGGCGGACGGGTCGGTTCGCGGACGCGGCAACAGCTTCCACCGGTGCAGCGGATGCGTCGGCAGCACCAACGTCCACGGCGCCGGTGTCAGCGGTCGTGTCTGCATCACTGCCGGTATCTGCCTCTCCGGTCGCACCGGTGGCATCGGCGTCACTGGTGGCGGCGTCTCCGCCCTCGCCATCAGCGGCGTCCTCGGCGCCAGTCGCCGCCTTCACACGCTCCGCGAGGGTGTCGAGACGGTCCCTGTGTTCCTGCGCGGACTGGTCGAGGCGCGCCTGCTCGATCGCGACACCGTCGATGACGTCGGCGAGGGCCTCAACAGCAGCGAGCGCGTCGTCACTGTCCGCGCCGGCACTGTGCAGGTCGTTGAACGCGGCGACAGCCTCGGTAGCGAGGGCGACGACGTCGACGTCCGGGCTGGATGCGTTCTCGGCGAGCAGCACGGCGACCGCATCCTTCGCGGCGGTTCCGTCGCTCGCACTCTGAGCGGCATCGATCAGGTTCTGGAGAGTGACACCCATCGGGGGCCTCCTGTGGTCGAACGGGCACTGAGTGCCCGGCCCACAGCCAGCGGCGATCTATCTGCACACTCTATCCCCTGCGCTGGGGGTAGAGCTCGATCTGTTGGTGTCAGCGTTCGATCTTCGTGTAGGTACTTCCCGGTTGGGCGGCCGCGGCACGCGCCTCCGCCTCCGTCGCGTACCGCTTCACGGTCCCATCGGATCGAGTGACCTGGTGGATGGTGCGCTTTGCGCCACCGCCACAGTTGCAGCCCATGGTTGCCTCCTACTCCCCTGCCGCAGCGAGGTATTCGAGTGCCTTGATTCGGTCAGGGCGATGCCCGGACCAGTGGTCGAGACCGTCCGGTAGTTCGACGGTGACGACCGGTGTCTGTGTGTAGCCGAGGCCTCGCAGAGTCTCGACCGCTGATGGATCCTCCGCGACATCGACTGCGGTGTACGGGATCCTGGCCTTGTCGAGTGCCCGCTTGGTTCCCCTGCACGGCATGCAGTCCGGCGACGTGTAGACGGTGACGGCCATCAGTTCTTGTCCTTCTTCTCGTTGTGCTTGCCTGGCCACACCTTGAACACCTTGTGGTAGTAGTTCGCGGCCAATCCCTTGATCTGCTCGGGTGTCATCTCCCCGGGCGGGATCGCCTTCGTCAGGGCTTCGACGAGCGACGTGTACGGGTGGTACTTCTCCGCCCACTTCGCGAGTCCCTCTGGGCTCTCGGTCCAGTACCGCTCGAGCTGGCGCGCACCCTTGTCCTTGATACCGGGGGTGTCTGCGGCGCGTCCGATCCTTCGAGCAGCTGCCGCCAAACGTACTGCCCGGACACGGCTGGCAGCCTGCGAGCGACGGCTCTCTCGTACCTCCGTCGCACGGAGTTCCACCGCAACATGTTTCGCGAGGTCTTGGACGTTGACGCCTGCGACAACTGGGTTTCCGTTCTCGGTTGGTGGTGTGCGCCGTGGGACACCGGCGGCGATGAGGGAACGCATCCCGGACGCAGCGAGTGCCTTCGTGCGTGGGACAGGGAATCCGGGGACGTTCACGGCGAGGACGGCGACGAGCTCGAGCTGACTAGAATTCCGCTGGACTGCCCGCCAGTCGCCGGACACTCCGGAGCGGCGAAGCTCCGCGATGCGCTCGTCGTCGACGCCGGGGAGGATGCGGCCGGACAGCCATGGCCCCCACAGTCCGTCGGAGCAGCGGACGATCGCAACGGCGGAGCCGGTGTTGTCGTAGTGCTCGGCCGCGGCCCGGGCGCCGGCACGCAATCCAGCGTGCCCCGTGCCGAGAGTGAGCTTCCCGACCGCGAGGGGCCCGTCAGTGGTCGACACTTCACCCTGGTGGAAGTAGGCGTAGTCAGTGTTCGAGGTGGGCGGGATGACGCACACGTCGGCGAAACCGATGTGGCACGAGTCGGACTGTGCGAGGTGCCCGAACACCCGGCCGTCGTCGGTGACTGTGAGCGCGGTCAGCTCGTCAGCCTCGGGCATCTCGAAGTCGGCCCGGTCGTAGACGACAGCACCGGCCACAAGCGATGCGGTGACCGCATCGAGGGGGATATCGCGGATATCGGTGTCAGCGAACCAGATCTGCAGGCGATCGAACCGAATAGCGCCGGTCTCGGTCAGCTGGGCTGCGTCGAGCCCATAGCCCGCGGTGATGTGCGGGACGTAGCACTCGTGCTGCTCGGGGACAAGACCGTACGTGCCGGCCTCCTCGAACGCGCCGAGCACTGCAGACCGCAGCGACGTAATCCCCTCGGCCTCCACGAGGTAGACGGCGCACGGCTCGTCACTGGCCGGGTTGAAAGCCGCATGCCCCCAGATCTGGCCGGTCATCGGCGCAACACCGACCTCGGAGACTGCGGCCTCAAGCGCGTCGCGCTGCTCGGGGGTCCAGGCAGCGGCATCGCCGAGGAATACCAGCGTGGTGTGGAGGACGTCGGCGGGCTCGTAGCCGTCGACGGCCAGGCGGGCCGCATCCTCCTGTGAAGGGATGAGCGCGATCATGGCGCCGGTGTGCTGCGCGGCCGCCGCGGTCAGCGTCTCCTGCGCCGGCGCTGGGGTGAACTCCTCCCCGTACACCGGCTGGATACGGGCCTGCTCGAACGCGGGCGACGAGACGAGAGTGACGCCCATCAGCTTCCACTCGGTGACCCGCATCAGGGAGTTCGTGACATCGGGCGCCATCGGCTGCTCCACGGGCTGCGGGAGATCGGTCGGCATGTCCGCCGCGGCGGCATCGAACGCCTGCCACGCTGCTTCGAGCTCGCCCGGCCCCCATTCGGTGCCGTCCGTGCGGAGCGGAACCTCTTCGACGGCGATGTCCGACAGGTCCGCCGACACCCAGCTCGCGGTGCCGCGGCCGACCTTCGCTGCCCAGTCGCGGCCGTGTTCATCTTCGAGGTCGAATGAGCCTTCCGCCCACAACATGTCGCCATCAATCCACGCCCGCGTGATCAGGCCAACGACCCGGGATCCGTCATGTCCGTCCGCGAGCTTCTCCTGCGCCGACAATGCCAGGGGTAGCGGCCGGATCGCAGGCTCGGCACCCTCGGCCAGCACCATCTCGCGGCCGTCTCCCGAGCGAGTGTTCACCGGCATGATCGGACCACGCCAACCAGCCGGCAGTCCGCTATCAGGGCTGGGCGCCGTGGATTCCTCAGGCGATGTCGGTGCAGTCATCAGTTGCTCCCTATATCGGTGGACACCTAAAACAGTATCCACCGATACCAGGCCCTAAGCGCTGACCACCTGCCAGAAGGTGACCGTCATCAGCTTTGGTGTCTAGTTTCTGGGCTGGTCTCTACGAGGCCAATGTGTAGAACTCGTCCGCGCTGTAAGTCTTGAAACCAGCAGACTCGACCTTTGATCGAAGCTCAGAAGTGAACTTCTTGATGTCGACATCGTCATCCGTCTGGACATCAACTGCAGCGAACGCGCCTCGTGAATCGGAGTAGGGCTCCGCGTCTACCCATGCGATCTTGGAATCGAGGCCGGCCTGAACCATTTCCTCGATCCGAGATGCATCCGCTTCCATCTCCGCATCCGCGGCGCGGACCTTCGCGTAGAAGCTACTGTTCCTGGGCACGGGACCAATATACCGTTCCGGCTGCCGTTACGATCCACAAATTGTCCAGGTGGGGCCCGATACGTGGATTTGTGACCGCCCGCTGCAGGGCTTCACGCGCACCGTCGATGGTGAGACCGCCACCGGATGCGTCGGCGATGACGTTCCGGCTCTGCTTGCGGCCTTCACGAACCCTGACCACGACGTTGTCAGGCTTGTCTGTGGCTGCTCTCTTCACCTCTGCTAGTCCGGTGTCCGGCAGCAGGAGCAGATCCCCGGTCTTCCAGTTCTGGTCGTAGCCTTCGATGACCTGGATCTCCGCGACGGTTCTGGCGTCGATACCGCAGGCGATTAGTCCTGCTGCGGCGCGCGCTGCATTCTCGTCGGGGTCTCCCTTCGGTGGGTGGAGCGCCTTTTCGAGAGGTGCGTCCTTCGGTGATACGAGGTCGTACTTGTCGACCAGTTCCGGGGTTGCATGTTCGACGCCTGGGTACAGCTCTTCCTTGTGCGCAGGCAGGCGCACTGTCTCGATGTTGCTGAACCCCTGGGCGAACAGATCCGAGCCTTCGGGAGCCTCCGCGGGTAGCGGCCGCAGTTCTGGGGTGGTAGTACCTACGTTCGGCGCGCGATCAGGGTCGGGGGCCTTCGTTTCGGGCTTCGTCGCCGGCGTCTCTGCGGGTTGGGCCGGTCGATTCGCCTTCGTCGTCGGGGCCCCAGGAGCGTCACTGCCAGGTGCGCGCACCTTCGAGTCGAGGTCTGGAAGGTTCGGTTCATCAGGGCCGCCGTCGATCCACGAGTCGATCGGCTTCCTGTACTTCTTCTCCCCTTCTGGGGTTCGGACCTTTCTCCGCTTGCCGAGTTCTTCAGCGGCATCCTCGGTGACCGTCGTTGTGGGAGCTAGTTCGTCGTCGACCACTTCGCCGTTTCGTTCCCGCTTCAGGCGGTCGATTGCTGTGGCGACGGCTGCTTCGTCGTCGGGGCCGAGGCGGGCGTTCATGGGGCCGACTCCGCGGCCACCCCACATACCCTGCAGTTCGACCTGCATCTCGTCCCACGACAGGATCGCCAGGGTGCAGCGGCAGTTGATGGTTTCGTGGGCGACGCCGGCCGGGTCGGCGGGATGCTGGATCGGGGTTCCGCCCACGATGAACGGTTCTGTCAGCCGGACCATCTGCCCGTCGGCGACAGAGTGCGAGAGGCGGGTTCTCTCATCGTGGGTACTCAACCACCGCTTGTACATCTTTTCGCCGGTGATCTCCTCTGAGGCTTGGGCGGAGACGAGGGCGCCGGCCTCCATTGCGGCTTGGATCTCGGTGCGGGCGATTCGGCGTGCGAGCCACTGCCATTCGAGGTTGCGTTCATCGTGCTGGTTCCACAGCTGCCGGCGCTTCCCCTTCAGGATGGGGATCTCGGCGCGCGGTGTAGTGGGATCTTTCAGCTTCCGGTCTACGGCGGAGATCTCGGCACGGATCCGTCGAGCGGGTGCGTCGATGCCGAGGATGCGGCCGATACGGTCCTGGACCTGGTCGATGTCCTCATTGTTCGCCATCGCTTCGAGGAGCTCGGGGCGGAGTTCCTCGAAGGCGCCTTCGGGCCAGATCTTCAGGCGGTCGTGGACGGTGGCCATGGCGAGTTCTTGCCAGTGGACGACGGAGATGTCGGCGGCGCGCTGGTTCGCGGCGAATGCCTCACCGAACGCCTCGTCAAGGACCGGGAACACATGTTGCTCGAGGGCGCGTTCCCACACCGCGAAGGATGCGCGGGCGGCATCGAGGTCTGGTTCCGGGGTGGGGTCGCCGGCGTCGGCGAGGAGCGCGGCAGCGGTGTCCGGTAGGGGCTGCCCAAGGACGAGAGCGCGGGCCGTATCGAGCCAGACCGTCATGGCGGAGACAAGTCCAGCGTGCAGCCGGTGCTCACCGCGGGTCATGGTGGAATGCGCCCGCATCCGTGCCGGCAGCCACGTGTCACGCCTCATTGGCTACCGCCAGAACAGCTTCGAGGTCGGCGCGCGCGTGTGGGCGGCTCTTCACGATGAGCTCGCGCACGTACCAGTCGACTGCGGTGTACAGCTTCGGCTGGTTCGGGAGGACAATCGCGAGGTGATCCCAGGCGCCGGCCAGTAGCCGGTCGCACTCGGTGTGAGTGGCGGCGATTCGTCGGTGCGTGTGGAGAAGATGAGCCGGGATGTCGGTGTACGCGCCGCGGTGGCTGCGGCCCAACGACTTTTTCCCCGCGACCTCGAGTGCGCGGAGGACAGCGACCTCGCAGGCGAACAGCTCCTGGCTGCTGGTCTGGGTGGTCACTGGCCCGGCCCGGTCTCGACGGTGACGTCTGGTGCCGCGGTCGGCTGTTCTGGTGGTGTGCGGTCACCGGTCTCCGGCGCAGTTTCCGCGTCGGGCACCGTGTCGCCGCTTCCTCCGTCGCCACTGGTGGCGTTGGTGATGTCCTCGGTCTTGTTGAGTACCGCGGAGTCGACCTCGATACCAAGCATCGGCAGCAGGAGCGGCGCCAGCGACGGAGCTCCGACGAGAAGTTTCGTCAGCAGGTTCGTGCGCTTCTCCTCCGGAGTCGGGGCGTCATCCGTGCTGAATCCGTTCTCACGGAGCATCGCCTCTTCCGACAGTGCGCCCTTCTCGAACAGATCCCGGGAGTCGACGGACTTGTCGGGTCGGAGTTCGAGTTCGCTGGCGTCGAACCACACGACGTAGTCGCCCCAGTCGTCGACTCCCCCGGCCTGCAGCATGGGATGGAGGAATCCGGTGGTGAGGGCGTGGCAGATGATCGCGACGGTCGGTGACAGGACGAGGGTGACTTCCTCGGACGAGATGAGCCAGCCTGTCCAGTGATTGGCCGTGGACATCCCCAGGAGGGTCTCGGGTGGGGAGTCCATTCCGAGGGCGACGCGGCGGATCGCGGACTCCTCCATCTCAGGGAGCTTCGCGTCGAGCGGGGTGGAGAAGCTGAGGAACTTCGCAGCCTTTTCGGGGTCGGGGACCTTCGCGACGAGAGGGACAACCGCTGCCGCGGATTCCGGATCCTGAATCGGCGTGAGCATGCTCTCAACCAACTCTTCAACGAAGGGGTCGCTGTCGGAGTCAGTGACGGTTCGAGGCGTCATGAGCGAGACCTGGTCTGACACGAGCAGCAGTCCGGCGCCGGCGAGTCGGGAGTCGATCTCGGCGGCGGTGCGTTTACCGAGTCCGCGGAGCGTGCGTGCGACAGGGAGGACCGCACGTGCAGGACAGTCAGCGAGGCCGCCGTGCTGCGGATCCGGCCGGTAGCAGCGGATCACGACCTCGTCCTCTGTGAGATTGCGGGCCTCGATGCCGTCGTTGAGCTTCCACGCCTTGCCCTGTCCCGTCAGCTCGGACACGGAGTGAGCGGCGAAGCTGAAGCGGCTTCCGTCGTCGTCGGTTTCGGACACGACGAGGAGGCTCTCGCCGTTGAAGGTGAGCTGCTGCCCTGCACGGTGGAGGGCCTGCTGGGTGCGGGCGATGTCGCCGAGAAGGTCTTGGCAGAGCTCGAACGCGAGACCCTCGGTGACGGCGACGGGCTCGGCGTTGAGGTCCTCACCGCGCTTCGCAGCGAACAGGCGGTACTGCGAGGCGCCGCGCGCGACACGGTCACCAGCGAAACGGAACTCCGGGATCTCCGATCGCAGTTCCCACGCTTCGGTCTGCCACGACGCCACCGGTGGCCGCTTCTTCGTCTTCGCTACGGACTTGCCGAACACGACCTGCGCGGCCGCGGTGACGGCCTGTGGGGGCAGGGCTTTCGACGTGGACGGGATCTCGTAGCTGGCGACCATCACGCCCGGCTTGAGCGCGGGGAGGTCGCGGATACGCCGGCGGGCGATGCTGGTCTGCTTCGCCGCCTCGCTCGCGGCCATCGATGCGGCGATCTGGTGGGCGGTGGAGTCCGGACGAGGCCGGCGACGCAGCTTCATCAGTCCATCTCCTCGGCGGTGTCGAGGATGCTCGCAGCCAATCCGACGAGGTAGGAGGCTGTGAGTGTGGCTGCGGGGATGATGAACCCGGGGTGCTCCCCGTAGAACCAGGCGAGGGTCATGACACCGCCTGCTACCCAGACGGAAAGACACCAGGCGCAGGTGATTCCGTACGCCACATCGTGGTCTGGGCCGAGACGGCGAATGATCCCGGCGCGTAGGTGGCGGGCGAGGTAGTCGGCGTTGATGAATCTGGTGATGCGTGCGGTCGCGCCGAGCGCCAGCAGGAAGATCGCGATGGTCACGGTTACAGCCCTCCGTCGATGGACAGAGATAACTGTATCCTTCGTTACTCACGATGCGTGAGAACGTGCGCTGCTGCAGCAGCACCTAGCCTGCGAGTGCGATTCTCAGCTCACACCCGTGCGACTCGCTCCCTCGCTGAAGAGGTAGTCCATTTCGAACGCAAGCTCCAAGAGCTTCTCAGTAAATCGTGCGATGTCGAGAGCATCCTCTTTCGCGATGGTGACGATCTCGTGATTCTGCTGGTTCCCAACATCCTTGATTCGATCAACCCACTTCCTCATAGGCTGCGTGATGATCCCCTCGGCCTGCAGATGCTCGAGAGCCTCGTAGAACGATGGCGCCCTGTCCTTACTGTTCCGCTCAGGCAAACCGTGGCTGACTGCAACATGGAAAAGAAGCTTGCGGCACATCATCACTGCTGCAGCGTTCGCACCAACCCCCAAGCATCTCCGCGCTTCACGCCACACCAACCTGACGTCGTCCGGGAGTCCATTCGGAACACTGAGTGGTTCCGCGAACGGGCTAACACGGTGACCGTTGGCCACATATCCACGCTTGCAGTTGACGCAGCGCATCCATTGGATTGGGAAGCCGTCATTCTCTGCGATTGCCAACACTGCCATCTGAGACTTTGGGCCACAGTCTGCACAGTCCGCGACTCGCCACCCGTCATCACCCGACTTGTCGATCGATTGCCGACCTGTGCTGACAACCCGCATGTCGTCATGAATGCCCACGACTGTGCAGCGTACCGTCGCTCCCCGACAGTGCGCATGCGTCAGACGGTTACCTCTGTCCCCACTCGCTTCCGCAGGGGCAGGTTCGGATGACTTCGTACTCGGATTCGTCGACGGGCTTGGAAGGTCCTGGCGGAGTGAAGTAGGTCGAGTAGCCGCCCGACATGCTCCAGCACTCGACGGTCTCGTAGCCCTCGTCGCGCCATTCGCGCATCGCCTGTTCGTGCGCGGCCCAGTCCTCCGCATTGGGTGTTCTCGGTTCCCGGATGCGATGGCAGTCGTAACGCCGGCGTCGTGGGATGACCCCCAGGCGGTGAACCGGTCGCCGCTCATAGTGGTTCCTGGTTGCGGATGTAGTCGTTGGGCATCATGACTTGCTGGCATACGGGGCAGCGCGACTCTTGAAGGATCGGTTGGAGGCGCTGCTGCATCTGGCGGTGGGCGTCGGCGTGGTGGTCGCAGATCGCGACGCGGGGCATGAGGTCCGTATGCATGTGGATGTCGGCGATCCATCTTGCGGGGCGTTCGCAGCCGACACCGTCCTCGGTGAGGTCGCAGGTGAGTGTGAAGTCGAGGTGCTCGAGCGGGTCCGCGGTCACAGCGTCCTCCTCGGGAACTGGAACGCTGCTGGGATCACGGCTGGCGGGCTGGGTGGCTGCGGTGGGGTGTCTGACTCGGTGAGCCATTCGATGATCGACGGGAGGCTGTTCCACTGGCCCCAGTGTGAGTACAGCTCCTTTGAGACGCCGGCGCATTCGACGACGCACTCGAAGTCGTTCTCCTGGGTGAGGGTCGAGTAGCCGTACACATGGTTGCGTTCGGTGACCATCACTTCTGCGTCGGCCGGCGCACCGAGCTTCCGCCTCACGTCGTCAGCCAGGGCACCGGTGATGGTCCGCTTCACACACTCGGTGTCGCAGCTGTACTCAGGCTTCCCGTGCGACGGTGGCTCGTCCCATTCGTGGACCGGCGGGTGATCACGACCGAACTGTTCCACCTGTTCGTGGAGTACCTCGCGGCTCTTCATTTCACTCTCCTGGTGGGCCCGTACTTCGTGCGGCGCTGCTTGTTCGGCTGCTCCGCCCACATCGGTGGGGTCTTCGATGGTCGCGGAAGATGGCGAGGCTTCTCATCGGGCCCCAGCCACGACGGCAACTTCCCACCGGGCTCAGCGTTCATGAAGGGGTTGGGCGGCATCAGCCACGGCTTGAACGGCTCGGTGTGCCCACGGATAAACGCGCACTGTTCGAGAACGGTCGAAAGCTCGTCGGCGGTCACCCAGCCGATAGCGTCGAGAGCTGCTGCCTCGTCGTACGTCTCGCCTGTTCCGAGCGCGTCTCGCCACACAAGGTAGCGAACCATCTGCAGAGGTCCACGCAACTCTCGCACTGACGGGAACTGTTCCGGGCCTCGGCCGACAGAGATCAGGTCCGTCGGCTGGGTGAGTCGACGGATCGTGTACTGGATCGCGACCTGTACCGGAGCGGGCCACGCGTCGTCGGCGCCGCGGCGCTCACCGAGCGAGAAGTCACGGCCGTAGACCATCGGCTCACCGTCAGGGAGTTGTTTAGTCACGGGCTGTCTCGATTCGGTAGTTGGTGTCGGGGTTCGCGATCCGGGCGGCGGCACGGCACGTTGCCTCGTCTGCCCAGCCGGAGGGTGATTCGGCGATGGTGGGGCCGGCGGGTGCGCGGCGGGTCCACCGCCACTCCCCTAAGCTGTCCCGGTACACGCGGATGGTGTCGACCCGGGTGGCGGTGTCCATCAGCCCTCCCCGGGCACGGGGGTGGGCAGCGTCGCGAGAATTGCTTCGAACGTCGAGATGGCCTTCTCGTGCCAGCCGGCAGGCGCCGCGGTGGTGTCGAAGCCGATCTCGAGCGCGCGGGCCGCGATGTCGATGTCCTTGCCGTCGCGGTGCTCGCACAGGGCGTAGACGAGAGCGTCCAGTGCAGTGTCGGCGTGGTTGCCCATGCGCTCAGCCCACATTGCGACGATGTGGGCGCGGGTCTCGTTGCTGCTCATGGGAGTTCTCCTCGTATCGGTGTGGGCGGATCTTCCCAGCCTGGTACGACGGTTCTCCTGGACGCGGGCGATGGTGTCGGCGTCGCTCACGGCGTCTCCTCGGGCAGGTACAGGACAGTCGCGGGGAGCTGGACGGAGCGGTTGGACACGAGCTTCGGCCCATACGCCCACGGAGTTCCGAACTCGTTCGGCACCTTCTCCAGTGGGAACGCGTTGGCCGAGTAGATGACGGATCCCTCCGGCAGCGCCTCCAACTCCGCGATGGTCTCCACCACACGCGGGCGGGAGTAGCCTCGTTCGATCAGTCGCTCTGCCAGCTCTGCGGCCCCGAGCGAGTGGTTACCGTCCACTGCTCGGATGTCCTGAGCAAGTTCGTCTTGCTGGTTCATGCCACCTCCCACGGGCCGACCAGGCGGCGGACGACATGCGCGGTGGGATGGCACTCTCCGTATCGGCCCGTGCGCCAATCGTTTGCATCATCCTCGGCGGCTTCGCGGTCAGCAGCTAGGTCGAGCTGTTCGAGGTTGTCACCGCGCACGGTCCACTCCTCGCTGTCGGCCTTGATGTAGCCGGCAGCAAGGATGCGGTCAGCGATTAATCGGTCAGTCTCGTTGACGCGGGCGGTGACTCCGCGTCGTGAAGCGATCAGGTTGGCGAGTTCGTCTCGTTGGCTCACGGCTTCTCCTTCGGGGTTGCGGTGGTGGTGGGGTTCTCTTCGCAGACGATCCAGCCGTTGCGGGTGTGCGCCCAGCGGTGCTGATCGACTGGCTGCTTCATGCGGTAGATCGGCAGGTCGCAGTGCTTGCACTCGCTCACGGCTGGTCACCTCCCTCCGCGTCGCGGAAGATCTGCCGCACACCCCAGACGTACTGGACGCCGATTCCGGCGACTATGAGGTAGAGGATCCCGGCGTACCACAGTGGCAGGCCTTGGGTGATCGTCCACGTGACGAGGATGACTGTGGCGAGCCATGCTGATCCGACGACGAGGTGGCCGATTCGGCGTGCAGTCTTCATCGCTCACCGCCCTCCGCCACACGAGCAGCAGCCGCGCCATGCAGCAGAGCGTCAGCAAGCACGCGACGACCGACTGCCGACTGCCACTCGCCAAGCGTCATGGTCTTGACCAACTCGGCCGAGGTGCGGACCAGGATCGTGCCGCCCTCATCAGTCAGGGACAATTCCCCGATCCGGCAGTCCTCCGCCTCGGGCAGCTCCACGATCGTTTTGCCGGCGTTGGTGAGTGCAGCCACCACATGCGCGGCGACCTCGGCGGCCGCATACGTCGCGGTCTGCCGATCGTCGTGATAGGTCGGCAAGATGCCTTGCAACGCAGTGATGAATCCGTCGTCGTTGGCGATGATCTGTTCCGCGGTGCTCACTCTTCCTCCAGGTAGGTGATGAAGCGCTCGACGTTGGTCACGGCGTCATGGATGTTTTCGACTGCCCGCGCCAGTTCACCGAGATGCGGCAGGGCTTCGGCAATCTCGTTCAGTTCGGACGCCACGCTTCGAAGCTGATCCGAGCTGATGGCGCTCATGCCGGGTCTCCGTCCACACGCATCCATTCGGCCAGTTCGGTTGCGGCAGCGATCAGCTTGTCGAGCCGCTCAACGTCGTCGCGCTTCCTCTCCCATGCGTCGGCTGCCGCGCCCACACGTGCACGAAGACTGAACCCGTGCAGCTCCGCTCGTGTGTCACGCACCATCGGGTGGTCTCGTGGGAGAAGCCAGCTGGCACTGGCGCGGAACCCTCTCTCGGTGTGCACGCAGAAGCCTCCGTCGCGGAAGCGGTTCCGGTTGAAGCGGTCGCCGTTCGTGAGAACGATGTCGCGCTTCCCGATGGACTTGACGGTGTCGAGAGCGACCCGCCGGCCAGGCTCTACGACGGCTACTGGAGCCCCGATTGTGAGCCAGTCTGGGAGTTCAGTGGTGTCAGTCATGCGTTGTTCTCCTTCTGGTCTCCGT
This sequence comes from Rhodococcus sp. AG1013, assembly GCF_003350365.1. Classification (NCBI taxonomy): domain Bacteria; kingdom Bacillati; phylum Actinomycetota; class Actinomycetes; order Mycobacteriales; family Nocardiaceae; genus Rhodococcus; species Rhodococcus sp. AG1013. The sequence goes on along the minus strand of NZ_QQAT01000003.1, from coordinate 148,327 downwards.
CCACACGCACAAACGGGGCGAGGCGCTGCATCTCCAGCTCATTGCGGCTACTCGACACCTCGCCGCCGCCGAGCGGAAGAAACATCCGTCGACCATCGCGGTTGACCCAGCGGTACAGCCTGTTGCGGCCCCAGTACCGCACACCCTCAGGTACGTCCTGCCATGTCTCCCAGGGCTTCTCCGGTGTGCCATCCGGCCCGATGTCCGGGACAGACACAGCAGGCGGGGCGGGCACCCATGAGTCGTAGAGACCGAACTTCACGCGGATCCGGTACGCGGCTTCGTCCGGGTGCTCCATGCCGTTGTTGCGGCCGGCAGCCCAGCGCATGAACGCCCGAACGTCATCAGCCTCAGCAGCCGTGAGCACCGCCCCGCCTTCGGGGAGTAGACGCCCATCAGCCGCAAGCTGTGCCCGGTCCCGGCGCACCGCCTCCGCGATCAGCCACTCAGCGAACGGCTGCAACTCAGCCACAACTGCCAGCAGGCCATCGCGCACCAGCGGGCTGTCGACGCTCCGGTAGATGCGCTCCAGCTTGTCCGCGAGGTCATTGCGGGCAGACTCAGCCTCCAAACGGGCGGCCTGCTGCTGGCACCACAACGCCTCGACGGCGTACCCGCCGCATGCCTTCGATAAGTCGTCCGACAGCAGCACCTCCGCGGCGATGCGGTACTTCTGGCTCAGCGTGATCGTGTCGGTCATCGGGCGTTCTCCTCGGTGTCGGGGCGGTGGATCCACTCGCCAAGTCGTGGGTCGTAGAGGTGCTGCGAATGCTCAGGACATGCGGGCTCGTACTCAAGGAGGTGCTCCGTATAGCCGCCACCCGCGTCTTGCGTGTGCGCAGTGCACACGCAGCCGCCATTCGGGTCAGGCAGGGCAGTCTCGGGGTGTAGGTCGGCGAGGATCGCGTCGGCGATATCCGCGTAGTCGCCTCCATCGAGGGCTTCGAGCAGGTCCATCAGTCGCTCGCGGGTGCTGTCGCTCATCGCTGGGTCTCCTTGTCGGGGTTGGGGATGCCGCGTGCGGGCCATCCCCATGGGTCGGGGAGGTTGGTGCGGGGCTGGAAGACGTGCGGCTTGTGGTGCGCCGCCGGCGTCTCGGGTTGCCGCCAGCCGTCGCAGCCGTAGTCGTGACGCTTATCGGTGGTGCCGCAGTCGCAGACGAGCATCAGTTCTCCAGCGGGATGAACGGCGCGAGGTCGATGAAATCGAGGTCGTTGGTGGTCCAGAGGGAGCCGGGGTGGCCGTCGGTGGCGGTGTAGCGGTAGCCGGCGCCTTCGCGGATCCAGCGGCCGCCGTGGTCACGGCTGGCGAATGCGGTGCCGTCGGGGATCTCGTCTGCGGTCGCCCATTCGGTGGGCGCGTCTGCGGGACTGAGGTTTTCGTCGGGGGCTGGCATACCCGAGACGTTACAGTGTCGCGGGTACAGTTGTCACTGTATCCCCGCCTACCGGGAGACGCGTCGGCCAGCAACCCCCTGAGCAGGCCCGTTCCCGTCCCGCTTCCGCTTCGCGACGGACTGCACAGTCGCCCCAGACGCGATCGGCGGCAGCATGTCTGTTGCCACATGCACAGCGGCATCGAGCCCGCCAGGCGACCAAGTCGAGTCTGGTTCCCACAAGGACCACTCGGACTTCAGGTTCGCGAGAGACAGGTCCGGACCGAACAGGGCCCGGCCGAGAAGTACAGCCTGGGCGATCGGCTCTGCACGCAGCACCTTCGACCGGCGAGCATTCACCCCCACGACGCGGGGGCAGATCCGACGCGCATCGATCACGCCTTCACGCTGCAGGGCATCCCACGCCTGACGGATCAGAGTGCCGGCCATGTCGCCGCCATAGTTGTTTTCGAACACGATGCGGTCGGCGTCGATCTCGTAGGCGAGGAGGCATGCGGCTCGGGACCATTCGTCGCTGGACATGCGTTCGGTGCGGTTGTGGGTCCAGTAGAAGTGACCATCGGTGCCGACGATTCCGCCGACGATGCCTGCGGTGTCGCGGCCGCCGCCGGACGGGTCGACACCCACACCGACCTTCCGTGCGTCGGGTAGGGCTTGGACGGTTGCGGCGCGGAGCTGCTCGTCAGTGAGGAGTGCGCCCTCGGATGCGACGGGTGAGCCTTGGTACATGGCGTCCCAGTCGCGGGTGGTCGATGCAGCTTTTTGGGTGCGCCAGTGGTCGAGGAGGGTGTCGCGGTCCCCGTCGAGGATGAGCGGGTGCGAGAGCGGTTCGCCTGGTTGACGACCGAGGGGATCATCACGGAATCCGCGCTCTGCGTCGGGCGTGACCGCGAGGGCCGGGAGGTGGACGACCCTCCACTCTCCCCCGTCCTCGATACGCCCTTCGCGTTCGAGGAGCATCCCGGACAGGTCCTGCTGGTGCCAGCGGGTGTGAACGATGATCTGCCGTGCGCCGGGGGCGCGCCGGGATACGAACGCTGATGAGTACCACTCCCACACCGCCCGGCGGATCGTGGGCGAGTCGGCCGCGGCACGGTCGGAGTAGGGGTCGTCGATGATGCCGAGGTTCATGGACTGACCGGTGAGGCCACCTTTGACGCCGCGGGATCGGAGGCCGCCGCCGGCGGTGACGGTCCAGTCGGAGCGGGTGTTCTCGTCAGCTTTCAACCGGAGGCCGTAGCGGGCCCCGTATCCGGCGATGAGGTCGCGGCATGCGGCACCGTGGGTTTCGGCGAGGCTGGCAGCGTAGGACGCCATGAGAATGCGGTCACGGGGGCGGTGGGTGAGCCACCAGAACGGCAGCCACCGCGACACCCTCAAGCTCTTACCTACCTGAGGGGGCGTCCAGATCATGACCTTCGCGCCAGGGGTGTCGAGGACCCAACGGAGGGCTTCGTCAATGACCTCGAGGTGCGGCCGCTGCACCTGCACCGACGGCTCATGCTGCAGCGCAAGAACACCAGGCGAAAGAACCTGATGGACAGGCCGGCCGGAGCACGCGATCCCCTCAGCCAGCCTGTCCCTCAGGTGCTCCTTCTCCCGCGGTGGAAGCTTCCGCCATGAGTCATCCTCGAACAGGCTCATGGTGATTCGGCGCTCGCAGCCTTCCAGAACTCACCACGGCGGATCGCGCGGGCGGCCGCGGCACTCATCTCGCCACCGAGCGCGAGCCAGGTGATGCCGATGATGATCGACAGCCACAGCGGGTAGTCGGAAATCAGGCTGAATACGGCGTACGCCGAGCATCCCGACCAGGCTGAGACGAGCGTGGTCTGCACCTTCTGCTTACGAGTCAGCGACCGCCAGCCGTCCCAGAGCCACGTCGGCTTCATAGACCATCCCCCTCATCGGTCTCGTGTTCACCGAGCTTGTTCAGCAAGGCCTGCACCTCAGCGTCGACATCCGCCTTCGTGTGCACAGTGACGTCCGCCTTCTGCGGGGCCGCCAAACCATGCAGCTTCACGATCGAGTCGACGATGCCGCGGCCAGCGGCTAGGAGCTGCGACTTCCCCATCAACTGGCCTTCCGCATCAGCGGTGTCGAGGGCGATGATCGTTCGGCGGTACAGGTCGTCGTAGCGGGCCGACATCAACTGCCGATAGTCCTCGACGGTCTCACTCTCCACCCGGGCGAGAACCCGGGACACCGCCCGCTGCGCAGCCTGCCGACTCGAATAGCCGGCCTCCTCGGCGATCTCTTCCCACGTCAGCCCCTGGTCTTTCCGGAGCCGCATCGCTTCGAGGGCCTTCTCGCGGCGACCGAGGTCTTCAGGCCAGGTGCCGTCAGCGGTCGTGCTCATGTCATCCGCCTCCTGGTCATCCGTTGCAGTGGGCTCCGATAAGTGTATCCACCGATACTGTCGGCATGGTTGGTCGTGGTGTAGCTGATCACCACAGGGTCAGCTCCCTCGGCTCAGCGGCCGGGGTGAGGTTGAGCGCCACCTCGAGCACCCGGTCGACGTCGGCCGCGCGGGGCAACGTCGGCTCGCCGAGCGCCCGCAGATCCGCGACGACTGGGTACGGCAGACTTCGCGCGTAGGCGCGGAGCTGCTGTCGCGTCACGGTGACGAGGACGTCCCCGAACGCGCTCGACTGCATGGTGAGCGTCGACCCCTGTGCACCCCAGATGCGATAGCGGCGTGCGGGTCCGTCGCCGACTGGCCCCCACCCGTTCTTCTCGGCGACCCAGCAGTCCTCGATCGGGCCGCCACAGCTGCGGTCACCGCCGGGGAGGAGCCGGTCGACACCGGCACCCGACCGAGCGAGGGCCGGCACGATCCAGAACGCGCTGGCACAGAACAGGAACTCGCGCTGCACGGAAGTGAGCGTCATGGCAGCGCCTCCCCAGCGTCAGCGCAGCGCGCGTGCATGACCGACTGCTCCTCGTGCTGGTGGTGTTCGATCCACTGGTGCCGCACGACGATCCGCTGCCCGTCCTCGATCTCCTCGTCGCAGACGTCACACACGGGCGCGCCGTCGTCGCCGCACGCGCAGAGATCGGGGTCGCGGTCTGTGCAACCGGCGAAATCGAAGCCCTTGGCGATGTAGGACCGCTTCGCGGGGTACGTGCGCGCCATCAGCTCAACCTTCTTCCGAGGATGTTGATCTCATCCGCGAGCCAATCGGTGTACGTGTAGCCGTAGCCGGTTCCTGGCTTCTCACGGACCGCGTAGCTGGTGTGGTCGCCGCGGCGGAGGTAACCGTCGAGGTCGTGGCCGGCCTGCGCGTAGATGCGGTGCACCTCATCGCGGTCGCGCCAGTTGATCGCGACCTGCTGCCACTCCTGCCGTTTCAGCCGGCCGACGAGGTCGATGCCCCAGCCGAGGAGGTTCGACAGGCTGAGCGCGCGGGTCTGGTCGGCGATCGTGCGGAGCGGTGAGTTGGCGGGGCAGCAGCAGATGGCGTCGGCGGGGTCCGCGGCCCAGTAGGTCGGGAAGCTCCAACCGATACGCCTCGATCCGGCGATCCCCCACGTCCTGCCCAGCTGCATCGATGGCATGAATGGGTCGGAGATCAGCCCGCACCCAACCACCTCGAGCCGCGGGTGCTTCCCGGCAGCTACCTCGGCGGCCACGTTCCCAGCAAGCGCGGCGCCTCCCGAGTAGCCGAGTAGCAGCACGGGATTCGGGTCCTCGTCAATCATCCGCAGCAGCAGTTCGCGGCCAGTACGCAGCGACTCGTCGAACGCAGGACCCATCGGCAGAGGGACGGGGCCGTAGCTCGCCGACCAGGGGACCTCGCGGACACGGAAGCGGGTCGGGTCGAGGCGGCGGGTGACGGCCGAGCACATGTTGCCGTTGAGCGGTTCACCGATTCCTCTGCAGGACAGGACGGTAATCATGAGTTCTCCTCGTAAGTCAGGGTGATGTCGGCACCGTTGTCGTTGAACCGAAGCGTCATCCCGTCGCGCTCGAATGGGGTGCCGACGTCGCGGAGGCGTTCAGCGCGGCGGCGGATCGCCTCGGTGGGTGCCTCAGGGCCGGCGTGTGTGTCGCGGGTGATGCGGGTGAGGTGGACGGTGTGGCCCATCAGAGTCGGCTCCCGTCGGTGTCGTAGTAGGTGCCGCAGTCGGCGCAGCGCATGTAGTCACCGAAGCTGCGATCGTGCATGGCTTGGAGGTCGGTGCAGGGGCAGGGAATGGGTTGCCAATTCTGAATCCGGGAGTCCGGACCGGTGCCCCAGAAGTTGCATCCCCACCCACGCAGTACGCCGGAAGGTGCGTTGGCCCGGATGAACGCGAGCATGACTTCCTCGGCGTCCTCGTTCGCGGTATGCACGTACAACTCATCGGGCCAGAACTCGTTGTCCCGCATCCAGTACAGGACCGGCATGACAGTGTCCGCGGTGTATCCGAGGTCGTGGTCGAGTGACAGCTGCTCGACCTGGCAGCTGAAGAAGCGTTGGAAGTTGAGCAGTGTGATTGCGTATTCGGCGGTCTTTGCCAGCTCCCATCCGTCGGGCGCTGGGCGTTCGTCATCTACGAAGAGCTTCATCGCTCACCGTCCAGGGCTGCGCGGAGTACGTGTCCGTCTGCGATCTGCTGCTCGGTGTCCTCGTCGTAGTCGGTGGGTTGAGTCCGCCATCGCTCAGCCAGCGCCCGCACGCGTTCGATGGTTGCTCGCGCCTCCCGGAGCTCGTCGAGGTCGAGGTGCGTCATCAGGCTGCTCCTTCGCCGTGTGCGGGCTGAGGGTTGACCTTCGCTGCGATCGCGGCCCGGATCTCGGTGTAGCGGGGGTTGAGGTTGGCGGTCGGGGTGCACATGATGAGCGCTCGGTGGAAGCGGATTCCTCCCAGCTGCTCGGGGTAGGTGACGACGAGCGGGTTGAGGAGGGTTCGCTTGCTGACGAACGCCTGGCCGTCGGCGAGGTTTCGGGCGACGACGAGGGTGCGGGCGGGGCGGAGGCTGGTGATCGGCTTCTGCGGGATTTCGTTGTCTGGGCGGCGTGGCATCATTTCCTCCAGGTCTTGGCGTCGGGGCAGTTGATCCAGTGCGGTTCGTACAGGGGTCGGGTGGAGCGGCGGACGGATGCGAGTTGGGCTCCGATGAGGACGCCGGCGTAGACGACTCCGCCATGGGAGTCGAGGACGACGGTTCCGGCCTGGGCTGGTTCGGCGTCGACGGGCAGGTTCTTGCCGTTCTGGGTTTTGCCCCAGCGGATCTCGGCTCGGCAAGAGCGGCACCGGGACGGTTCGGGAAGCTGTTCGCTCATTCAGGTAGTTCCTTCGGGTCGGGGCTGAGGCTGATTTCCAGCCACAGCGCTGGCTGGCCCTTCCGGTGGATCACCGGCTCGAGCTTCGCCATGTGCTGCGGCACGTCGTCCGCAACCAGCCCGTAGTCGACGAGGCCGTCGTAGATCGGTTTCGCTGTTGCGGTGAGGTTGTCGGTGTCTCGCCGACGGTCGTCGCGGGGCCGGTAGTGGAGCGTGACTGTTGCGTGGCCGACGGTCCGGGGCAGATCCGCCGCCGCGGCGAGACAGACGACCTCGTCGCGGATGGTGCGGATCTTCTTGGCCTTCGCGAACGCCGCACCGGCGGAGACGCCGCGGTCGTTCATCGACAACGGCGGTGCCGTCCAGGGCAGCACGATCATGTAGTTCATGAGGTGTCCCGTCAGAACGGCGGTTCGTCGGAGTGGTTGCCGGACTGCGGCGCGTTGCCCCACGGGTCATCTGCGGGAGCGGTTCCGCGGTCCTGGTTGCCCGCGTAGCCGCTTCCCGTGCCGTTCCCGGACTTGGATGCCCGAGCGACCTTTGCGGTGGCGTAGCGGAGCGAGGGGCCGATCTCGTCGACCTCGAGTTCGATGACGGTGCGCTTCTCCCCTTCTCGGGTTTCGTACGACCGTTGCTTCAAACGCCCGGACACGAGGACGCGCATCCCCTTCGTGAGGGATTCAGCGACGTTCTCGGCTGCCTCGCGCCAGATCGTGCAGCGCATGAACAGTGCGTCGCCGTCCTTCCACTCGTTGGACTGGCGGTCGAATGTGCGTGGGGTGGATGCGACGGTGAAGTTCGCGACCGCGGCGCCGGCCGGGGTGAACCTGAGTTCGGGATCGGCGGTGAGGTTGCCGATGATCGTGAGTGTGGTTTCGCCTGCCATGTCTGCCTCCTACGGCTGAGAGATTGGTTTTGTGTCCCGGTCCGCGCCCGTGCGGTCGTGAGGTACGTACGGAGTCGGGGACGATTGATCTGGTTTGTGTCTGGTCTTGTTCTGGTGGTGTTGTTCTGGTGGGGGATCACCCGTGATCCCCAGACTTTGCGAAATGATCCCCAGACTTGTTCCAGATGATCCCTAGACTTTGTTGAAATGATCCCCAGACTTTTTGGGGCACTGCATTTCTGGGGATCATGTGTGATACCTAGACTGTTGTTATCCACACGGTGTTGGCGAAAGTCTGGGGATCACATGCGATCCGCAGACTCGGCAGACTCGTTCGGATCGAGCATCGGCAAATCCAGCAGATCCGAAGGCACCGTCAACCGGTACTCGTCCGCCTGATTCGCCCAGCGATTGCCCTGCTTCACGAGCACGACCAACCCGTACGAACGGAGCACCGCCATCGACCGCTTCACCGTCGGCTCCGACACACCCATCACCCGGGCGAGACGCTTCACACCCGGATGCACACGGCTGCCATCCGGATCCGCGTACGTCGCCAACATCAACGCCAGGAACTTCACGCCCGACGGGATCTCGACCCGACGAATGATCCGCTGCCAGTCGAACCGGTCGATCGGCTGCGGCCCATCGCCGAACGCCAGTTCTGCAGTCATAGCGGGAAGTCACCTCCTCTCGAACAGCTCGAATCACCACAAGGGCTTCTGCTCAGCACGTCCGCCGTTGTCGTCGAGCAGAGTCGGCCGGCCCCGCCACACCACCGGCTGCTCGACCGGCTCATCCCCCTGCGAGACAAGCCACCCGTTCACCAGGGCCTTCTCGCGGTTCGCTTCGATATGCGCATGGCAGGGCCAGCAGACCGCGAGCGCGTTGGACGGCGTGTTCGTCGACTTCCGGCGGCTCCCACCCATCCCCCGCGGCCGACGGTGATGAATCTGGTGGACCGCGTACAAGCACGAGGGACCGGCCATCACCTCACAGTTGCCGCCGGAGCGAGCCAGGATGATCTCCCGCACCGCATCGGGGAACCCGGTGTCGCGACTCATGCCACGTCCCTGGTTTCAGCCTTGCCCGTTGTAGCGGCCGCCTCGGCCTCACGAAGATGCCGGCCACGCCCAGAGATCAGATCCCCGAGCACTGTCGGCTGCCCGCCATCGGTGGTCGTGGGCGCACCGAGCATCTGATCCCGCTCCGCCGACCGATACAGCTCGATCAGACTCGCCGCGGTCGCATCCTCAGCGAGAGCCATGCCTCGCCACTCCTCCACCGACCGGCGCTCGACACCATCGTCGAGCCACTCCCGGATCGTTTGCGCCAGCTCGTGCCCCGGCTCAGGAATCACCGCACGCGCCAGAGACGGGATACGGGTCTTCGAGATCGACAGCCGATTGTCGAGATCCAGGTCGCCGATTACGTCGAACTCATACTCAATTCCGTCACGCTGGATCGGCTTCGTCCCAACCTTCTTCGGCTCCTTCTTCCCGCGGTCGTTCTCCTGAATCACGTACTCCGTCTTCGTTCGGAGGGTCGCGATCACGTGCCCCGGGTAGGTGAGGATCGCGTCGATCATTCGCTTCTCCTCCGGGCCCACCTCCTTCCATCCGGAGGTGAACTTGTTCGATCCGCTGCGGCGATCGACCTGCTCGAGCATTCCGTCGGTGCCCATCCAGTAGTGCGAGAGCGAATCGATCACCACGACACCGAACCCCACGCCGGCCGCCACACCGAGCGTCTCCACGAGCGACAGAGGCGAGTAGCGGTCAGGCGTGACAGTGTCGAACTGCCAGCCATTGATTCCGACGTACTTCGACGCGGAGCCACGCTCGGTGTCGATGACCGCGACACGGTCCGACAGCGAACTCGCGAGAGCAAGAGCGGTGTAGGTCTTCCCTGACCCGGACGGCCCACACAGGGCAATCCGAGCCTTACTGGCGGCCTTCGTGGCCGGTTCAAACTCGATCATGGATCCACTTCCTCGAAGTCAATGACTGGGTCGCCGGCGGCGATGGCGTGCGCGTTGGTGCGGGCGCGTTCGATCAGTTGGGAGTAGAAGCTGTGGGGAGCCGACTCAGGCCGGATGTCGTCCTCGACGTCATCGCCGCTCACCGCCGTTCCCCCGTCAGACGCAGGTTGTCCGGATGTGTGGCGAGTGGGCTTTGGCCGCCGGAGTAGTGGACGTACACCCAGCGTTCGTCGACGTGGGAGACGATCCCGACTTCAGTGGGTTTCCCGGTCGCGACGCTCAGGTAGACGACCCGCTTGCCGGTGTGCCGCCTGAACTGGTTGAGCGAGCACCGCTTCCACGACTCGGGTGGTGTTGATGGCAGCGGGCTCATCCGACGCTCACCACACCCCACCAAGCGACCGTCCCGATCGTCACACCGACCGATACGGCCCAGAAGAACGCGATCGTGCGATCCCAGGCGGCGGAGCGGCAGTCGCAGCGGAACTCCTCGACCGTTCCGAGGATGCGGTCATCGAGCGGCGCCGTCTCCGGGGCGAAGTCATACGTGCCGGCGTGGGTCATGACTGAGCCTCCGCCACGCGAGCGGCAGCCAGAAGCGCAGCGGCGACAGCGCGCGCCTCGCCCGCGGTCATTCGGACGTTCGCTGGGCCAAGTACTGCGCCAGGCCATGCGCCGACTATGAACTTGTCATCCACTGCGCTGAGCCTCCAGCCCGTGGTGCCACTCGGCAGCAGCTCGCCGACGGGCAGTTCGACGATCACTCGTCCGGCGCTCATGCCGTCACCTCTTCGGTCTTCACGAACACCCACGACGGGATGCGGTCGTTGCTTTCGCGGTGCAGGTGCCGTGACTTCGGCGGCATAGCGGCGCCCAGGCGGGCGTACGGATCTCGAACAGTCATCAGCTACTCCATTGGATTTGGCGATGGACACGATGGTCTGCGTCCACCGACACTTCGGTCAGGTGCAATCGCGTGGCGGTCAGGAAACCCCAGCCACCGGATACTCGCGGCCTTCCTTCTTGCACCACTCCTTCACTGCCCAGGCGTAGCCGTCCTTGACCACACCTGTCCCCAGCGCTTCCAGGTATGCCGTCTCCGCCCGGTCCCACGAGGCTTGCGCATCCGCCAGCCGCCTCTGCAGAAGCTCATCGGTGACGGCCCGTCGAATCTCGCCATCGGAGGACACCACGTGGCCGGCAGCCTTCGCGGCCCGGACCAGATCGCTGTACGCACCCAACATGTCCGCGTCATCCGCGAACATCGCGACCGCCACATCGGCGATTCGGTCGCCCAGTAGCTGATAGTCGGGCAGGTCGCCAACCTCGGTGGGGCGACTGCTCTTCTTGGTGGTGGTCTCGTTCGTCATGCTCAAACCTCTTTCTGGGATGGGGAAGCGACCGCGGCAGAACCATCTGCGGCGGGCTTCCACAAAGGGACTCAGTTGTTGCGGATGATCCGCGTGAGTTCGCGCTCGGTGATGCGGGCGACCCGCTGCATCTGCGCTGGCGACACCGGCTTGTAGACGACACCCGACAGTTCGTCGATCTGCTGGCGCAACTGCACACGCTCGAGCAGCGACAGGGCGGGACGCTTCTCCGCCAACTCAACCTCGAACTGCTCAACAGCGGTCACACCGCACCACCCGCGATCAGTCGCAACGGACGCTTGAACGGACGTTCCTCGAACGTCAGCGGCACAGAACGAAGCAGTCGCACTTTCGCGTCGTAGTGCTCAAGCAGCAGCGCACGATCCACGGCAGCCGATCGGGACAGGTAGAACTTCCGGACCGACGGCCAGATGAAGCGTTCCGTCTTGAATCGGTCGATGTACTCGCCGTCCGGATCCCATCCTGGCGGCGCCCAATCCGAGCGAAGGTGTCCAGCGAACCACGGCGCGTCATCGGGGTGCAGCGCGTCCAGCGGATACTCGACGTTGAGCTTCCACACGTAGTCGTTGCTCACGCAGCATCACCTTCAGCGAAGCCGTCGAACGCGATCTCCCAGATCCACGCCGGGTACGAGTTGACCTCACCGAACAGCTGGTGAGGAACCTTCACCGGCGTGATCCCGCGGGCCTTCGCGATCGACGACGCCTGCCGGCCAACCTTGTTCAGGAACTTCGTAGACGTGTTGGTGATGCGATTCAAGCGGGCATACCCGAGCGCCGAATACCAGTCGTGGCGCCCCTCGATCGCGTCGAGGCGGGCCTCGCTGCGATTTGCGATCTCCTTCGCCTCGGAAGCTTCCCGCTGCGCGACCTCAATCTGGTCGATCGCAGCGCGGAGGATATCGAGCTGGTTCGCCGGAGCTACTGCACGCGGATTGGCTGCCACACCTTCATGGAAGTAGCGGTCGAGCGCATCAGCCGCCTCCGCCTGGTAGGCGCGGAGATCAGCCCGCCTGTCTGTATCGACACGGTTTTCGTCGAGTGTCGCGAGCCACATGCCCGTGGTTCGCCGGTCGATGCCGACCATCTCGCGGGTCTTGCCGTCCGCGCCAACCGTGGCGATTTTCGCCACGGTTGCCCACGACTTGCCCTTGAGCTTGGTGAGCTGGGACGAGTAGTTGAGGCCAAAGAACTCGACCATCGGTCGTAGTGCCGTCAGCTTGCTCGCGGTGTCAACCTGCATTGGCATCGTGGATCCGGGGACCTGGATCTCAGCGAGTGCGTTACCGTCGTTCACGTTCTTCCTACTTTCTGAATGCTGTTGGTTGGACACGGCCGTCAGCTGGTGACTCAGCTGGCGGCCTTCTTGTTGCTCGCGAGCCGGATTCGGACCGGCGGCATCTCCGGCGAACCACCGTCGATCCACTCCTGCACTGCCGCTTCGGTGAACTGGTGCCGCCCTCCGCTCGGCCGTGGAAGGCCTTTGAGCGCGCCCGAGTTCGCCGCATTCCGGACTCGGTTCGGATGCCTACGCGTGATCGTCGCTACTTCGGAGACGTTCAGCGGGGTCTTAATCGTCGACATTCAGCCCCCTCACGCCGCGAGCTGATCGCTGACAGCGAACAGCGACTCAAACGGGACGTTGAACGTAAGGATCGCGCCGGCAATGAAAGCCGCCGACGGACTCGCTCCGTCCTTGATCCGCCGCAACGTGGCCCGGTCGCATCCGATTGCTCGCGCCGTCGTGGACTCATTCAGCGCATGGAGAGCCTGTAGCCGCTCCAGGGTCACGGTGTTGAGCTCGATACCCGCCATGGGACCTCCCTTCAAGGTGGTTAGAAACATAACCACCTTGGCGAGAATCCGCAACACGTAACTACATCGATGTGAGCCTCCGCGGCCAGATCTCCAGGTCGAACCACTTGCAGGTGTTGCAGAAATGCACCACACTGGGTCACATGGAAGCCACTCGCGCGCAAGCCTGGGTTGACGCGGTGAGCGATGGAGCATCACTCCGAGCCCTCGCCTCCGTCCTTGAGATCAACCACGTCACGGTGCGTCGACGGATCGAAGGCAAGGACGCCAGCCTGGCTGTCGACATTGCGCGGCACTACGGAGCGGACCCCATTGAAGGGCTGATTGCCTTCGGGGTGATCACAGGCGACGAGGCTAAGCGGGGGGGCGTTCAATTCGCCCTTACCGAGGCCAGCGACCTGCAGCTCGCCGAAGAGATGGTGCGGCGGATCAAAGCCGGTGTGCGCGTGTACAACGCGCCTCTCGTCGTTCCCGACGACGAACCGAAGACTGCGCCTGGACCGAGCTCCTCGCCGAAACATGCGAGCGGGGGATTCGCCGCAGGACTCGTCGCGGCCGGCAAGGCCGCTACAAGCAGCAAGCACGGGGAGGAAAAAGTGAGGACAGAAGCGGAAGACCTGATGCCGAAGTGAGCCTGCCGGACTGGAACACCGAAGGACTGCTCGACCCGGGGGCGCACGTCGCGACGCTCTCCGATATCTACGAGCGGATGGTGCTGGACGCATCCGGTCGAAGCAACCGCGAGCTGCTCTTCAGCTCTCTGAGTGCCTACCTGACACTGATCAAACGGTTCATCCCTAGTGGCACCGCTTGGATTGATGGAGGTCTAGCTATGCAACATTGCGATGAGCCGAACGACATCGACGTTGCAGTCATCCCCCGTGATCTCACTGCTCTCGACCGACTGAGTCACGACGACCAGGCTGGCCTCTACCGACTGATCACGCTCAACGATGTGATCATCGGTGATCCGGGCCCGATGCATCTGGACCGTGTTCAGCCGTTCGGTTGCGTGCTCGATGCGTTCCTCGTCGATCCCGACGATGATCACGCCTACTTCGAGAGTTGGTCGACCGTCAAGAAGCAAGGCCAGATCGTCGAAGGTGTCCGCAAAGGATTCGCGGCGGTGACCTGGTGAACCCGTTCTCCGAAGCTCGCCGCCGACACGAAAACACCGGGGGGTTTGGCGCGGCGCTCGTTCACGCATCTCTCGAAGCAGCCGAGCGGAAGTTCTTCCCGCGCCCGGAGTCGCGCTTGATCGTCGACATTGATGGCGCGCCAGTCACGCCGTACGATTCCGCCCGAATAACTATGGCAGTCATTGATGCGACCGCTATGTTCGGACGGAGTTTGATGGATCCGCAATCGCCGGTGACAAATGTTCACCCCGCGCACCGATCCAAGGTTGGATTAATTTCCGCTGGGTCATTCGGAAATTCACTGCATTTCACATTCCCGGACTGCGATACCGAATCTGATCCCGTTCTGTTCGTCGATCACGTCCAGACGCTGGCAGAAGCCGCAGCATGGTCGCTCGTCGAGTCGCTTCCGAGAGCGGTGGACGACGATGATGCGCTCGATGCGGTGCTATCCCTACCGGTGACTCAACGACGCGGCATCGAGCACCTCGTCAACGCCGTCGAATCCACTACACGCAGTCTCGGAGTCAGTGTTGCGATGGCGGATGGGGCTGGTGTCAGCTCGACCCTTTCCAAGCTTCAGGCCGATGTACTGAAGGACAGCCTGATGGAATCCCGAAGCCACGCCCGGATCATTACCGAGCACGGCATCCTAGATGGGATGCGAACACGTCGCCGAATCTTCTACCTCGAGCGTGAAGACATGCCAGTCCTACATGGTTCAATCGCCGATGAACTGATCGCAGATTTGCCGAAATACCTTTCCAAAAAGGTGGTCGCAACCCTTGAAGAGACGACAATTCAACGCGCTTCCGGCGTCATTGGGCGACCAACATATCGCCTGATTCGGATCAAACTCGAATACCCCGAAAACGAGCTATTCAGCCACATCGACATCTAGCTCGACGCAAGGAATTAAACCCACAAAAGTGAGGGCAGATGGCCAGCATCACAGCCTACGAGACAGCGAAAGGTAGACGATACCGAGTCCGATACCGGACTCCACAGGGCCGACAAACAGACAAGCGTGGGTTCGCCACAAAGAAGGCCGCCGAAGCGTTCGCAGCCACCGTGGAAGTCAAGAAACTCACAGGCCAGTACGTCTCCCACAGCGCAGGACGAGTCGTGTTCAAGGACCTCGCCGAAGACTGGGCGGCAGGCAAGGTCAACCTGAAGCCGACTTCAACGGAACGGAATCGGCAGTCCCTCGACAACCAAGTCTTACCCGCTTGGGGCGACGTCGCGGTTGGGGACATCACCCGCGCCGAGATACAACGATGGATCGCATCCATGGTCGACAAAGAGCTGTCCCCTTCCACGATCCGCAAGGCGCACAACGTACTGTCCGCAGTCCTCATGCTTGCGGTAACTGACAACAGGATCGCCTCCAATCCCGCGGAGACCGTGAGCCTTCCACGGCTCCGTAAGAAGCCCCAGCACCCGTTGACCCTGGATCAACTGATGACCTTCGCCGAGTACGCCGGATACGGCCGGCGTGCGGTGCTCGTAATGGGTCTCGTAGGCCCTCGGTGGGGCGAGATGGCGGCACTCAAGGCGAAGCGGTGGGACCCAGACCGGCGCCGGCTCCGGCTCGAGGAGTCGGTGACTGAGATTCAGGGAAAGCTCACGTGGGGCACCCCCAAGACGCACGAGGCGCGTTCACTCGCCGTCCCACCGTTCCTGGCGGACGAACTCGACGCTCTCACCAAAAGCCTCCGACCGGAGGATCTTCTGTTCCCGGCCCGTGGTGGTGGCGTGATGCGGAACAAGAATGCGCGCCGCGACTGGTTCGACCCGGCCGTGCTGAAACTGTTCCCCCCGGTCGAGGAACCCGCGGCGGGAGAGACTCCTGCCCCATCGGTGAACTTCACCCCCCACGATCTCCGGCACACGGCTGCCTCGATCGCGATAAGCCGCGGGGCGAACGTGAAGGCCGTGCAAAAGATGCTCGGGCACGCGACCGCAACGATGACCCTCGACCACTACGGGCACCTGTTCGACGACGATCTCGACGATGTTGCGGCCCGGATCGACCCGTTCAGTCAGCCGCACGGCACGGTCGTGAACCTTGCGTCCCGGCGTTCAGGCTCGTGAGCGTGTGGGCAAAATGTGGGCAGATATGCCGAAGACCCACCTTCCCCTCATCAGAAAGTGGGCCTTACCTGCAATAACTCTGGTGGGGCGGGCGGGGCTCGAACCCGCGACCAATGGATTATGAGTCCACGGCTCTAACCGACTGAGCTACCGCCCCCTGCCGCGGCGGTACGCCGCGGACAGCCGAATGTTACCGCCCGCCCTCGACAGTTCCCGTCTGCGGGGTGGCGCATGTCGCGTGCCCGACAGGGCGTGTCGGTGCCTGCCCGCAGACTGGGCGGCGACACGATCGAACGGCACGATCCCGCGACACCCGAAGGACCTCGAATTGAAGAACTGGACCACCCGACCGATCTGCGCGTTCGATCTGGAAACAACTGGCCGAGACCCGCTCTCGGCGCGAATCGTCACCGCATGCGTGGTCACCGTCGAGGGTGGGCGGCCCCGGTCACGCAACTGGATCGTCGATCCGGGTGTCGACATCCCCGAGGACGCCAGCTCCATCCACGGCATCTCGACGGCCCACGCGCGCGAGCACGGCACGGATTACGCAGTCGGGTACCGGGAGATCCGGCAGGCCCTCACCGACGCGTGGGCGGCCGGCTACGCCGTCGTCGCGTTCAACGCCTCGTACGACCTCACCGTGATGGACGCCGAGGGCCGCCGCCTCGGTCTGCCACCGATGGACGACTACGGGCTCGTCGTCGACCCGTACGTGATCGATCGGGAGGTCGACCGCTACCGCCGCGGCAAGCGCACGCTGGGCGCGCTGTGCGAGCACTACGGGATCGAGTTGGGGTCGGCGCACGAGGCGGAGTCCGACGCCCTCGCTGCCGCCGAACTGGCGCAGATCCTGCCGCAGCGGTTCCCCGAACTCGCCGCGCTCGACGACGTGATGACGAGTCAGGCAGGCTGGCATGCCGAGCGTCAGCGCGACTTCGCCGAGTACCTCCAGCGCGAGGGCCGCGACGCGTCGGACGTCGACGGGCAGTGGCCGATCCGGCTCGCGGCCTGACGCCACAGCGCCCCGAGCGCTCCCCGGTCTGCGATGATGCCGTGAACCAGCACACACCGGACCGGGGAGGCCGAGTTGGACGAGCACAATCCCACCCTGCCCGTGGCCTTCGACATCACCGCGCTGGTGGTCGCGCTCCTGTGGCTCGTGCTGGTGGTGGCGACGAGCGTCTCGGTATTGCGCGCCCGACACATCACCACGCCCGCCAAGTTCGCGTGGATCCTCGTGGTGCTGGCGCTGCCGGTCCTCGGCGCACTCGCATGGCTGCTGATGGGCAACAAACCCGGCGCCGCCGATATGCGTTCGGATTCCCCGCCCCGCTGATCGTTCGGAAACGCAGAAGGCCCCTCACCCGCTAGGGTGAGGGGCCTTCTGTTCGGCTCCCCCGGCTGGACTCGAACCAGCAACCGTTCGATTAACAGTCGAATGCTCTGCCAATTGAGCTACAGGGGATTGCCTGGGCGGCACTGCCGTTTCCCGCGGTGCCTGGAAAACTGTAGCCCATACCCCCACCCAAGTACCAAATCGCCTGAACAGAGACGGATCAGGCAGGATGTACGCAGGCAGTTCGACGGGAGGAATCCGGAAATGTTGCGGTTGTTGGTAGGCGTTGCGGCGGGTTATGTGCTGGGCACCCGAGCGGGACGAGCCCGGTACGAACAGATCAGCAAGGCCGCGAAGGCCGTGGCAACCAGCCCCGCCACCAAGAAGGTCATCGAGACGGGTCGGCAGAAGCTGTCGGATTCGCTCAGCACGCAGCCCAAGCTCGAGCCGATGAAGCCGATCGACGAGCGGACCACGATCCTGGTCCCCCACGACCAGCTGCGGAGGAACTAGCGGCACCCCGGTTCGGCACCGGCGGCGCCGACCGTCAGGCGATACCTTCGCCGCTGGTGTCGCCGATCGCCTGATCGAGCAGGCTGCGCCGGTACTGCTCGAGTGCGACCAGATCACCGAGCAGGGAATGGAACTCGTCGGAGTCGGTGGTCGGCGAGACGCGCTGCAGCTTGGACTTGAGCTCGGCGACCTGTTCGCCGACCCAGACCTCCTGCAGTCGTGCCAGCACGCCGCGGATGTAGCGAGGAATGATGTCCTCGTCGGCGGGCAGCGGCTCGACTGCGAGTTCCATCACGATCGACTGCACGACGAGGTCGCCCGCATTGCGCCCGACCGCGTCCACCCATTCACCACCGCCGAGACCGGCGGATGTACCGCCGGCCGCGGCGACCGCCTCCCGGACGGCCGCATAGGCCGGATGGGCGAACGTCTCCCCCGGCAGCGAATCGAAGACCGTGCCCGCAATGGCCGGGTACTGCAGGGCCGCCTTGAGGGCGTCGCGCTGCGGCCACAGCGCCGGGTCGTTGGGCCGCGGGCGGGACACACCGGCCGCCGGAGCCGCCGCCGACGCTCCCGGGGAGTCGTCGACGGGACGACGCTTCGTCGGTGCCCCACCTCCGCCACGCGCGATCTTGCGCGCCTCGTCCCCGACCCGACGGCGCACCGCCGGAATTTCCTCGCCGACCCAGCCCGACAGCTGCACGGCGTACTGATTGCGCAGCGTCGGTTCCTTTATCCGCGCGACCACCGGCACGGTGCGACGCAACGCCTCCACCCGCCCCTCGGCGGTGTCCAGATCATGTTCGGCGAGAAGGGATTTGACAACGAACTCGAACATCGGGGTGCGGCGCGCGACCAGATCGCGGACGGCCGCGTCACCCGACTGCTGACGCAACTCGCACGGATCCATTCCGTCCGGCGCGATCGCGACGAAGGTCTGCCCCGCCATCTTCTGGTCGCCCTCGAACGCCTTCAGCGCGGCCGCCTGGCCCGCGGCGTCGCCGTCGAAGGTGTAGATCACCTCACCGCGGAAGTAGCTGTCGTCCATGAGGAGTCGGCGCAGCATCGCGAGATGTTCGTCACCGAATGCGGTGCCGCAGGACGCAACGGCGGTCTTCACGCCGGCCAGGTGCATCGCCATCACGTCGGTGTAGCCCTCGACGACCACCGCCTGGTGGCCCTTCGCAATGTCCCGCTTGGCCAGGTCCAGACCGAACAGCACGTTCGACTTCTTGTAGAGGATCGTCTCGGGGGTGTTGACGTACTTGCCGGGCATCGTGTCGTCGTCGAACAGCTTGCGGGCGCCGAAGCCGATGACGTCGCCGGAGAGATTGCGGATGGGCCACAGCAGCCGCCGATGGAACCGGTCGATCGGTCCGCGTCGGCCCTCCTTGGACAGCCCGGCGGCCTCGAGTTCCTTCGCCTCGAAGCCCTTGCCCATCAGGTGCTTGGTCAGGGTGTCCCAGCCGTCCGGGGCGTAGCCGCAGCCGAACTGCGCGGCCGCGGCCGCGTCGAAGTTGCGTTCGGTGAGGTAGTCGCGGGCCGCCTGCGCGTCGGGCTCCTTCAGACGCGCCGCGTAGAACTCCTGCGCCGCCGCGTTGGCGGCGACGAGGCGCGCCCGGGTACCCCGGTCGCGCTGCACGGACGTGCCGCCGCCCTCGTACGAGATCTGGTAGCCGATCCGATCGGCGAGCTGCTCGACCGCCTCCACGAAACTGACGTGTTCGATCTTCTGCAGGAACGAGTAGACGTCGCCGCCCTCACCACAGCCGAAGCAGTGGAAGTGGCCGTGATTGGGCCGGACATGGAACGAGGGCGACTTCTCGTCGTGGAAGGGGCACAGCCCCTTCATCGAATCGCCGCCCGCGCGCTTGAGCGAGACGTACTCGCCGACGATGTCCTCGATCCGAGTGCGTTCGCGAACGGCCGCGATGTCTCTGTCAGGGATTCGGCCGGCCACGAAGGCAGTCTAGGCCCTCACCGCAGGCGAACACCTATCCCCAGCTCGCCTGGGCGCCCAGGCTCTGCTTGTCGATCCGTTCCAGACGACTCTCGGTGCACGACGCGATCTGGTCGACGATCACCCGCACCCGCGCGGCGTCGTCGGCGGCGGCGTGCCACGCGGGCAGGAACAACGGATCCAGACCGGACGGTGCGGTGCGCAGCAGCCACTCGGCCACCCGGTGCACCCGGTCCCGCTGCCGGTCCTGGCGGTTCTTGTGCCCGGCGTCGGACATCACATAGTGCAACGCGACGGTCTTGAGCAGGGCCACCTCGGCCGCCACGATCGAGGGCACCACGAGGTCGGCCTGATACCGCGTGAGCGGGCCGGGCCCGACCGCCTCTCGGGTGCCGCCGACGGCGGCCGACGCGAACCGGCCCACCAGCTCGCTGGTGAGGTTCTTCAGCGCCACCGAACTGGTCAGCGTCCCATCGTAGTCGCCGACGGAGGTCACCACAGGCAGCCTCGACAGGCGTTCGGCCGCCTCCGCCAGCTCGTCGACGACGAGGCCCGAGAACTGCCTGGCCCCCAATTCGGCCAGCGCACGAACCTCGATCGCGTCGCCCAGCACGCGCAGGTCGATGCGGCCGGCGATCACACCGTCCTCGACGTCGTGCACCGAGTAGGCGACGTCGTCGGCCCAGTCCATCACCTGCGCTTCCATGCACTGCCGCCCCTCGGGCGCGCCCTCGCGCACCCACGCCAGCACCGCCGCGTCGTCGTCGTACGCGCCGAATTTCGCCCCGGGCCGCGGCCGGGTCCACGGGTACTTGATGGCGGCGTCGAGCGATGCCCGGGTGAGGTTGAGCCCGACACTGCGCCCCTCCGGGTCCAGGACCTTGGGCTCGAGGCTCGTGAGGATCCGCAGGTTCTGCGCGTTGCCCTCGAAGCCGCCGCAGCTCTCCGCGACCTCGTCGAGCGCCTTCTCCCCGTTGTGCCCGTACGGCGGATGCCCGATGTCGTGGGCCAGGCCGGCCAGGTCGACGAGGTCGGGGTCGAGTCCCAGCCCGTCGGCGATGCCGCGGCCGATCTGCGCCACCTCGATCGAATGCGTCAGCCGGGTCCGCGGGGTGTCGCCGTCACGCGGACCGACCACCTGGGTCTTGTCCGCGAGACGCCGCAGTGCGGCCGAGTGCTGGACGCGGGCGCGGTCGCGCGAGAACGCCGAGCGGTGCTGCGACGACTCCGCGGCCACGATCAGTCCCGCGGTCTTGGGCGCCTCGGACACGAGTCGGTCGAGATCGTGCGAGGTGTACGGCGCCCGTGTGTCGCGGCCGATCACTGGCCCGCCGTGTACGGGAAGTCTGCCGAGAAGTGAGTGAGCTGATACCACAGCAAAGCACCTGTCTCCCTCGTGATTCCGTGCAGCTGCGATTCCCGGGTGATCACCGCGGGACCCTGCCGGGTGGGTGCGGTCCACGCCTCGAGACCCGCGTCGCGGGCCATGGTGCGGGTCCGGAGAGAATGCCACGGATCGCTCACCAGTACCGCCGACTGCATGCCCTGCTGCCCCATCTCGCGGCTGACCGCCTCGATGCTCAGCAGGGTGTCGGAGCCTTCCTCGACGGCGGTGATCCGATCCCCGGGCACTCCCTGGTCCATCAGATAGTTCCGGCCCGACGCCGCCTCGGTGTACTCGTCACCCTCCTGCTTGCCACCGACCGTGACGATGGCCGGCGCGACACCCTGTTCGTAGAGCTTGCGGGCCTGGTCCAGGCGGGCCTCGAACACCGACGACGGGGTGCCCGCGTACTGAGCGGCACCGAGTACAACGATCGCGTCGGCCGGTGTGGTGTCGGTGATCCGCGCCACCTGCCACACCCGGAAGGCCGTGCCCCCGACCAGAACGAGGCCGATCAACGCGGCGCCGAGCACAGCCCGACCGGCCCAACGAGCCACCGCGGCACCGAACGAACGGCGCGGCACGGGGCGGGGCGACAGCTCCGGGGGGTCGTAACTGGGGGCGGTACTCACTCCCCGATTCTGCCAGTCACCCGCCCGGGCCGCCGATGACGACGCGCGGCACCGGATAGATTCGTCCTATGGCACACGCACCGTCGCGTTCACCCGCTCGCCAGTACACACCGCGCCGATCGGTGGCCGCGACCGCCGTCGCCGCGCTGCTCACACTGGGCGCCCTCCTGTTCGCGCCCGCGACCGCCACGGCCGAGGCCCCGCTGCGGCTGCCGGACCACATCACCGACCTGTCCGGGGTTCTCGACTCCGGTCAGCGCTCCGACGTCCAGGACGCGCTCGACACGCTCTACGACGAGCACAAGGTCGCGCTCTGGGTGGTGTACGTCGCCGACTTCGACGGACTCTCCGAGAAGGCGTGGACGGAGCAGACCGCGAAGCTCAGCGGTCTGGGGAACAAGGACGCGCTGCTCGCGGTCGCCACGACCGACCGCGCGTACTACTTCGATGTCCCACAGGCGCTCTCGGAGGTCACCGACGCGGAGGTCACCTCGATCCGCACCGATTCGGTGGAACCGGCCCTGCGCGAGCGGGACTGGTCCGGGGCCGCGATCGCCGCGGCGGGCGGGCTCGGGGACGCGATGACCGCCTCGGGCACATCGCTGAAGGTTCTCGGCGTCGGTGTCGGCGTGGTGGCGCTGGCCGGCGGCGGCGTCTACCTCTACTCCCGCAAGAAGCGGGGCGACCGTCTCGAGGCGACCGTCGCCGCGGCCCGGCAAGTGGATCCCACCGATCCCGAAGCTCTTGCCGCGCTGCCCGTTCCAGCCCTCGATGCGCTCGCCAAGGACGCCCTCGTCGAGATGGACAACGCGATCCGCACCAGCGAGGAGGAGCTGAACCTGGCCGTCGGCGAGTTCGGCGCCGATGCCACCGCGCCGTTCACGACCGCCTTCGAGCAGGCCCGCCGGACGCTGGCGTCCGCGTTCACGATCCGCCAGCGACTCGACGACGACATTCCCGAGACGCCGCAACAGCAGCGCGAGATGCTCACCGAACTCATCACGACCTGCGGACGCGCGGACCGCGAACTCAACGCCCGGGTGGCGGAGTTCGACGCGATGCGCGACCTCCTGATCGACGCACCTTCCCGGCTGGACGCCCTCACGCAGGACGTCGTCTCACTGACCGTCCGCGTCCCGTCCGCGGAGGCGACGCTCGCGTCGCTACGGGGCGAGTTCCCGGCCTCGGTCCTGGCGACAGTCGAGAAGAATCCCGAGATGGCGCGCGAGCGGATCACGTTCGCGGAGCAGAACATCGCGGCCGGACGCGATGCCACGACGCTCCCGGCCGGAAAGCAGGGCCCGGCGGTGGTCGCGATCCGGGCGGCGGAGGGCGCGCTGAACCAGGCCCGTCAACTGCTCGACGCCGTCGCGCGGGCCGACACCGACATCCGGCACGCCATCGCGACGCTGCCGGCGGCGATGGCCGACGTGCAGGAGGGCATCGCCGCCGCGACCGCGCTCACTGCGCAGGGCGGACAGAAGCTCGCCGACGCGAAGGCCGCCGCCGAGGAGGCGCTGCGGAATGCGCAGGCCGCGAAGGACACCGATCCGCTGGGCAGCTTCACCAAGGTCGTCGACGCGGACGCGAAGCTCGACGCCGTGCTCGCCGAGGCACAGGAGGCGCGGCAGCAGGCCGACCGCGCACGGCAGCGGCTCGACCAGGATCTCACCGCGGCCGAGGCCCAGGTGAGCGCGGCATCGGACTTCATCTCCACCCGGCGCGGCGCCGTCGGGGCCGAGGCCCGCACCCGCCTGTCGGAGGCGCAGCGGCACCTGCAGGCCGCGCAGCAGCTCACCAGCTCGGATCCGTCGAAGGCACTGCAGCACGCACAGTCCGCCACCGAACTGGCGTCGCGGGCACTATGGGCGGCGCAGGCGGACGTGAACCGCTACCAGGACGACCAGCGCAACCAGCGACCGCCGAGCGGTGGCGTGTCCGGGGGCGGCGGCAATGCGGCCGGCGCGATCCTCGGCGGCATCCTGATCGACAGCATGCTCCGCGGCAGCAGGGGCGGCGGGAACTGGGGTGGCCGCGGCAGCGGCGGGTGGGGCGGACCCGGACCCGGGTCCTTCGGAGGCCCGAGCAGTTCGGGCCGTATCGGGCGCGGCGGCGGAGGCCGTTTCTGAACCCCGCCCGAATGGCCGAATGTCACATGCGCTCAGTCCAACTGAACGCATGTGACATTCGGCCGGGAAATCAGGCGCCGATCAGGCGCTGCGCGAGGTAGCCCTCGACCTGGTCGAGAGCAACGCGCTCCTGCGCCATGGTGTCGCGCTCACGGACGGTGACCGCGTGGTCCTCGAGCGTGTCGAAGTCGACGGTGATGCAGAACGGAGTACCGATCTCGTCCTGGCGACGGTAGCGGCGGCCGATGGCGCCGGCATCGTCGAACTCGACGTTCCAGTGCTGACGCAGCGTGGTCGCGAGGTCCTTCGCCTTCGGCGTGAGGTCGGCGTTGCGACTCAGCGGCAGCACCGCGGCCTTGACCGGGGCCAGGCGACGGTCCAGGCGCAGCACGGTGCGGGTGTCGACGCCGCCCTTGGCGTTGGGCGCCTCATCCTCGGTGTACGCGTCGACGAGGAACGCCATGAGCGAACGGGTCAGGCCCGCGGCCGGCTCGATGACGTACGGCGTGTAGCGCTCACCGCTGGTCTGATCGAAGTAGTTCAGATCCGTGCCCGACGCCTTGGAGTGCGTCGCCAGGTCGTAGTCGGTGCGGTTCGCGATGCCCTCGAGCTCACCCCACTCGCTGCCCTGGAAGTGGAAGCGGTACTCGATGTCGACGGTGCGCTTGGAGTAGTGCGACAGCTTCTCCTGCGCGTGCTCGTACAGGCGCAGGTTGTCCTTGTTGATACCCAGGCCGGTGTACCAGTCCATGCGGTAGTCGATCCAGTACTGGTGCCACTCCTCGTCCTCACCCGGCTTGACGAAGAACTCCATCTCCATCTGCTCGAACTCGCGGGTGCGGAAGATGAAGTTGCCGGGGGTGATCTCGTTGCGGAAGCTCTTGCCGATCTGGCCGATGCCGAACGGCGGCTTCTTGCGCGACGTGGTGAGCACGTTCGCGAAGTTCACGAAGATGCCCTGCGCGGTCTCCGGACGCAGGTAGTGCAGGCCGGTCTCGCTGTCGACCGGGCCGAGGTAGGTCTTGAGCAGGCCGGAGAAGGCCTTGGGCTCGGTCCACTGCCCCTTGGTGCCGCAGTCCGGGCACACGATCTCGGTCATCGCCACGGCGTCCGGGTCATCGAGCTTGTGCTTCTCCGCGTACGCCTCCTGCAGGTGGTCCTGGCGGTGACGCTTGTGGCAGTTGAGGCACTCGACGAGCGGATCGGTGAACACGTCGACGTGGCCGGAGGCCTCCCACACCTGGCGGGGCAGGATCACCGACGAGTCGAGGCCGACGACGTCCTCACGGCTGGTGACCATGTTGCGCCACCACTGCTTCTTGATGTTCTCCTTGAGCTCGACGCCGAGTGGACCGTAGTCCCAGGCCGACTTGGTACCGCCGTAGATCTCACCGCAGGGGTAGACGAGCCCCCGGCGCTTGGCGAGGTTGGCGACGGTATCGATCTTGGACTTGGGTGCCACTTGGGTGCTCTCCATCTGGGTAATAGATGCGTGGTTCACGTGCGGTTTTCGCCAGTCCAGCCTATCGGTACCCGCGCCGACGTCCACTCACCCGGTTGACATGCACATTCGTGCATATCAAAATGGATATGATTTGCAATAAGGTGGCATGTCCGACCCTGTCCGATCCCAGACGAGGAGCTACACCGTGAGCGTTGCCGACGCGGGCGACCTGCGAGCCGACGCACACGACCACGGGCCCTGCACCGAGACCCCGGCGGCTCCGATGCCGTCGAAGGAGACACTCATCTCGGCGGGCGAGATCCTGCGCGCTCTCGCCGCGCCGGTCCGCATCGCGATCGTGCTCCAACTGCGCGAGTCGCAGCGGTGCGTCCACGAACTGGTCGGCGCGCTGGGCGTCACCCAGCCACTGATCAGCCAGCACCTCCGCGTCCTCAAGGCGGCCGGGGTAGTACACGGCGAACGCAACGGACGTGAAGTGATGTACCGACTGGTGGACGACCACCTCGCCCACATCGTCGTCGACGCCGTGGCCCACGCAGAGGAAGAAGGATGACCGAAAACGTGACGGACGGAACCGACCGACGCCGACGTGCCGCCGTCGGCGTGCGCTCGACCAAGCAGCGCAGCGCGATCTCCGCGCTCCTCGACGAGATCACCGAGTTCCGCTCCGCCCAGGAACTGCACGACGAGCTCCGCAAGCGCGGCGAGGGCATCGGCCTCACCACCGTCTACCGGACGCTGCAGACGCTCGCCGATGCCGGCACCGTCGACGTGCTCCGCACCGACACCGGCGAATCGGTGTACCGCCGGTGCTCGAGCGGCCATCACCACCATCTCGTCTGCCGCGGTTGCGGATTCACCGTCGAGGTCGACGGACCCGCCGTCGAGCAGTGGTCGCAGACCATCGCCGACAGCAACGGCTTCACCGACGTCAGCCACACCGTCGAGATCTTCGGAACCTGTCGGGACTGCGCCCAGGCGCGGTAGCCCGGCAGGCTCGACCGCACCAATTCGAGCCGATGCCGACAGACGGTTCCCGGCGGCCACGCAGCTCGCCTGTTACGCCAGCAGCCCCTTCCGGGCATCCTCGGCCCCGGACAACACCAGCAGCAGCATCGTGGTGAGCGGCGCGTCGGCCAACCCCGTCGCCGGGAAGGTGTAGCGCAGCACGACATCGGCGAACTTGCCGCGGGTGATCACATTGATCGACCCGAACTGGAGCTGCGCGTTGCGCTCGGCCACCCGCTTGTGGAGCGCCGGCTTGACCGTCCGGTCCCACGCCAACACTCCCGTCAACGACAGCACGTCGAGCCCGTCCGCGAGTGTGACCGCACGCAGCGAGCACAGTGCGCCGCCGTACTCGAACCGCAACGAGCCGTCGTCGTCCGAGTCGACGGCGACGAAGCCGCCGAGCGCCTCGCGCACCCGGGCCTGCAGAGCCTCCGAGGAATCCATCGACGGCCTCACTGGTACTTGACGCCGCCGAAGCGGCGGTCGCGGGAGGCGTACTCGACGCACGCGGCCCACAGGTCGCGGCGGTCGAAATCGGGAAACAGCTTCTCCTGGAACACCATTTCCGCGTAGGCGGCCTGCCAGATCAGGAAGTTCGACGTCCGCTGCTCACCGGAAGGCCGCAGGAACAGGTCGACGTCGGGCATGTCCGGCTCGTCGAGGTACTTCGCGAATGTGGCCTCGGTGATCTTCTCCGGGTCGATCTCACCGGCAGCGGCCCGGCGGGCGATCTCCCGTGCCGCGTCGGCGATCTCGGCGCGGCCACCATAGTTGACGCACATCGTCAGCGTCATGACGGTGTTGTTCCTGGTGAGTTCCTCGGCGATCTCGAGTTCCTTGATCACGCTGCGCCACAGACGCGGTCGACGACCGGCCCAGCGCACGCGCACACCCATCTCGTGCATCTCGTCGCGCCGTCGGCGAATGACGTCCCTGTTGAAGCCCATCAGGAACTTGACCTCGTCCGGGCTTCGCTTCCAGTTCTCGGTGGAGAATGCGTACGCGGACAGCCACTTCACACCGATCTCGATGCATCCCTCGAGGGTGTCCATGAGGACCGCCTCGCCGCGCTCGTGGCCCGCAGTCCGCGGCAGCCCCCGATCCTGCGCCCAGCGGCCGTTGCCGTCCATCACGAGCGCCACATGATTGGGGATCAGCTCGGGCTGCAGAATCGGCGGACGGGCGCCCGAGGGGTGCGGGGAGGGAGGGCGGATCTCCCGGTCAGGCTGAGCTTGCGGTTCGCGTCGTCGAATCACGCTCCCCATCCTGCCTGACCGTGTCCGGGTCCCCGACCGCCGCATGCGGACGCGACCGTTCGATCAGGGGCAACGTGCGCAACTGCCGCTCGAGATGCCACTGCAGGTGCGCGGCGATGAGCCCGCTGGCCTGGCTGCGCATCGACGACGTCGCACTCTCGGTGTCCTGCCACTGGCCGTGCACCAGCGCGTCCATGAAGTCGAGGACACCCGGAGACGGTGTGGCCGCACCGGGCGGACGGCAGTGCACACACACTGCGCCACCGGCCGCGACGTGGAAGGCGCGGTGCGGTCCGGGAGCCGCGCACCGGGCGCACTCGTTCAATGCCGGCGCCCATCCCGCGTAGCCCATGGCACGCAGCAGAAAGGCGTCGAGAATCAGCTCGACGGGCCGGGCCTGGTCCCCGATCGCCCGCAACGCCCCGACGGTGAGGCTGTGCAGTCGCGGGGCCGGGGCCCGCTCCTCGCCGGCCAACCGTTCGGCAGTCTCGAGGATCGCGCAGGCCGTGGTGTAGCGGCCGTAGTCGTCGACGATGTCCGCACCGAACGCGTCGACCGTGTGGACCTGGGTGACGACGTCCAGGCTGCGGCCGGGGTACAGCTGCACGTCGATGTGCGCGAACGGCTCGAGCCGGCCTCCGAACTTGGACTTGGTACGACGCACCCCCTTGGCGACCGCCCGGACCAGTCCGTGCTGCCGGGTCAACAGGGTCACGATGCGATCGGCCTCGCCCAGCTTGTGCTGGCGCAACACCACCGCATAGTCCCGGTACAACCTCACGACAACCTCACCTGGCCAGTCTCCCACGCCGCACCGACGAGTCTCGACAGGCGCGGGCGGCAAAACCCCACCCCGAAAACTGGAACGCGTTACTGTTCGTTCGAACGAACAGTCGGCATGACGGGGCGGGAATGAGCACTGAACTGCAAGAACACGACGTCGAACAGCACGCTCCGGGGCTCGAGGAGCAGGCCGTGGCGCTGGCCGCCGGACGCACCTCGTCCGTCGCGGCCGTCACCGCCGCCCTCGATCGGATCGAGGCCACCCAGACCACACTCAACGCGTTCCGGATCGTGCGCCGGGCCGCCGCACTCGACGAGGCGGCCGCAGCCGACCGCCGACTCGCGGCCGGGGAGCGCCAGCCGCTGCTCGGTGTCCCGATCGCCGTCAAGGACGACGTCGACGTCACCGGCGAACCCACCGCGTTCGGATGTCCGGGCGAGTTCCCCGCCAAGACCGCCGACTCCGAGGTGGTTCGCCGACTGCGCGCCGCCGGCGCGGTGATCGTCGGCAAGACCAACAGCCCCGAACTCGGGCAGTGGCCGTTCACCGGGGGCAGCGCGTTCGGTCACACCCGCAATCCATGGGACCGCGGGCGCACACCGGGCGGATCCTCGGGCGGCAGCGCCGCGGCGGTGGCGGCGGGGCTGGTGTCCGCCGCGATCGGCTCCGACGGCGCCGGCTCCGTCCGGATCCCGGCGGCGTGGACCCACCTCGTCGGGATCAAGCCGCAGCGCGGGCGGATCTCGACATGGCCCGAGCCCGAGGCGTTCCACGGCATCACCGTCAACGGACCGCTCGCACGCACCGTCGCCGACGCGGCGCTGCTGTTCGACGTCGTCGCGGGCAACCACGACGGCGATCTGCACAAGCCACCACCGGTCACGGTCCGCGACGCCGTCGGCCGCGATCCGGGACGGTTGAAGATCGCCCTGTCGCTGCGGATCCCGTTCACCGCCACGCCCACCGCACTGCACCCCGAGATCCGGGCCGCGGTCGGCCGCACCGCGCACGCGCTGCGCCGACTCGGACACGACGTGACCGTCGACGACCCGGAGTACGGAATCCTGTTGGGCCTCAACTTCCTTCCCCGGTCGCTCGCCGGTGTGGACGCGTGGCTGGGGCAGCTCCCGGATCCGTCGTTGGTCGACCCACGCACCCGTGCCAACGCCCGCACCGGACGTCTGCTGTCCGGCCTGCCGCTGCGCGCGGCCCGAGCCGCCGAACCCCGGATGCGACGTCGGGTCGGGGAGATCTTCGACGACTACGACGTGATCCTCGCCCCCACCACCGCCACTCCCCCGCCGCGGGTGGAGGGGTTGGACGCGATCGGCGGCGTCGAGACCGACAAGGTGATCACCGCGGCGTGCCCGTACACGTGGCCGTGGAACATCCTGGGCTGGCCGAGCGTCAACGTCCCCGCCGGCCTCACCGCCGACGGGCTCCCGATCGGCGTCCAGTTGATGGGCCACGACAACACCGAACCGATGCTGGTTTCGCTTGCGGCGCAACTCGAGTCGGTCCAGCGTTGGCAGGACCACCGCCCGACCCGGTGGTGGTGACCGGTGGGCTCGACGGAGGTGCGTGACCGGATTCTCGCGGCGGCGCTGCGCATCGTCGGCACCGACGGCGTGCCCGCCGTCACGAACCGGCGGATCGCCGCCGAGGCCGGGGTCTCGCTCGGCTCGATCACCTACCACTTCCCCACGCAGTCCGACCTGCTGCGGGCGGCGCTGACAGGGTTCGTGGCCGAGGAGACCACTCGACTTCGCGACCTCGCCGAAACCTACCGCGACAAGGGGCTGAGCCTCGAGGACGCCGCGGCGCTCACCGAGCAGGTCGCGCGGGATCTGGACTTCTCGGCCGAGCGAATCGCCCCGTTCGAGATCTACATCCAGGCCGGCCGGGATCCCGAACTCCGTGAGGCGTCGGCCGAGTGCTTCGCGGCGTACGACGAGCTGACGGCGACGATCCTGACCGCGCTCGGCGTCCCACAGCCGGAGTCGCTGGCCCCCACCCTGGTGGCGACCATCGCCGGCCTGCAACTGCGTCGGCTCGCCACCGGCGATGCGGGGCAGGACATCTCGACGGCCATCCTGCAACTGGTCCGCGGGGCGTACCTCCCGGCGCCCTGACCGCGTCGGGTCACGCGCTCTCGGGGGTCAGGACCATCACCGGGATCCGCCGGGCGACCCGCTTCTCGTACTCCGCCCATCCGGGATAGAACTCCAGCGCCCGAGCCCACAACCGTTCACGCTCCGCGCCCTCCGCCTCGTGCGCCCGCACCGGCCGCGAGGCGCCGCCAGCGACCGTCATCGAGGCCCGCGGATGTGCGCGCAGGTTGTAGAACCACGCCGGGTTGTCGGGCCGCCCGTAGCTCGAGGCGATCACGACCATCCGGTTCCCGTCCCGCATACCGACCAGCGGGAGCGTCCGGCGCGCTCCACTTTTCGCGCCGACGGTCGTGAGCATCACGATCGGCCACCCCAGCACCAGGCTCGTCAGCGTGTGCCGGCCCCGAGTGATCCCGAAGACCACCCGATCGATGTGCCGCTGCCCCGGAGCGAGCACCCGGCCCGTCGTCGCCGACGCACCCTGCCTGATCAGATATCGACGCACCGGGTTCGCCTCACGATAGGTTCCCTCATTCGACATCGGACCCTCACCTCGTCTCGAGCCGGTCGAGGTCTCCATCGTCGCACGTCGACAGGGTGCCGCGCCGGAAACAGTCGTGCCGCTCCCCCGACCGGAGGAGCGGCACGACGAAAACCGGAGCGGCGGATCGCTAGAAGCCGAGACGGCCCAACTGCTTGGGGTCGCGCTGCCAGTCCTTGGCGACCTTCACATGCAGTTCCAGGAAGATCTTGGTGCCGAGCAGCTTCTCGATCTGCTTGCGGGCGGTGGTGCCGACCTCGCGCAGGCGGGCGCCGCCCTTGCCGATGACGATGCCCTTCTGACTGGGACGCTCGACGTACAGCAGCGCGTGCACGTCCAGCAGTTCGCCCTGCTTCTCGGTGCGGCCCTCACGCGGGATGACCTCTTCGATGACGACGGCCAGCGAGTGCGGCAGTTCGTCGCCCAGGCCCTCGAGTGCCGCCTCGCGGATCAGCTCCGCCATCAGGGTTTCCTCGGGCTCGTCGGTGAGCTCGCCGTCCGGGTAGAAGGCCGGCCCCTCCGGCATCGCCTTCGCCAGCACCTCGACGAGCAGCTCCACCTGCTCGCCCGACTGGGCCGACACCGGAATCACCTCGGTGTCCGGTCCGAGCACCTTCGACAGCGCCAGCAACTGCTCGGCGACGCGGTCCTTGCTGACCTTGTCGATCTTGGTGACGATGCCGATCAGCTTGGTCTTCGGCGCCATCTGCCGGACCTGGTCCAGGATCCACCGGTCACCGGGGCCGATCTTCTCGTCCGCCGGGATACACAGGCAGATGACGTCGACCTCGGAGTACGTGTCGCGCACCAGGTCGTTGAGGCGCTGCCCCAGCAGCGTGCGCGGACGGTGCAGACCCGGCGTGTCGACCAGGATCAACTGGGCGAAGTCGCGGTGCACGATGCCGCGGATCGTGTGTCGGGTGGTCTGCGGCCGCGACGACGTGATCGCGATCTTGCTGCCCACCAGCGCATTCGTCAGCGTCGACTTGCCCGTGTTGGGCCGTCCGACGAAACAGACGAAGCCGGAACGGAATTCGTTATCGGTCATGGTCACTCCTGGCTCACGTTTCCGTCTTCGTCCACATGGTCGTTCTCGGTATGTTCTTCGGTCGCCACGCGCTCGACGTGAACGGTGCTGATCCGCACGCGCCCGCGTACGTCGGCTCCGCCCTCGCCGCGCAGTCGCAGGCCCGCGGTCTCGACCTGCGAACCGGGCAGCGGCACGCGGCCGAGCTCGTAGCCGAGCAGTCCGCCGACCGTCTCGACCTCGTCGTTCTCGATCTCGATGTCGAACAGCTCGCCCAGGTCCTCGACGGGCAACCGCGCCGACACCCGGTAGGTGCCGTCACCGAGGTCCTCGATGGGCGGGGTCTCGTCGGTGTCGTACTCGTCGGCGATCTCACCGACGATCTCCTCGATCACATCCTCGATGGTGACCAGGCCCGCGATGCCGCCGTACTCGTCGACCAGCACCGCCATGTGGTTGCGGTCGCGCTGCATCTCGGCGAGGAGGCTGTCCAGCGGCTTCGAATCCGGCACGAACACGGCGGGGCGCATCACCTGCGCCACCGTGACGCTGCGGCCACCGTCGGACGAGTAGTACGTCTGCTGCACCAGGTCCTTGAGGTACACCACGCCCAGCACGTCGTCGACGTTTTCGCCGACCACGGGGATCCGCGAGTGCCCGGAGCGCACCGCAAGCGACGTGGCCTGGCCGGCACTCTTGTCCGCCTCGATCCACACCATCTCGGTCCGCGGCACCATCACCTCGCGGGCGGAGGTGTCGCCGAGTTCGAACACCGACTGGATCATCCGGCGTTCCCCGTCGGCCACCACGCCGCGTTCCTGTGCCAGATCCACCAGCTCGCGCAGTTCGATCTCCGACGCGAACGGGCCCGCCCGGAACCCCTTACCGGGGGTGAGCGCGTTGCCGACGACGATCAGCAGCCTGCTGACCGGGCTGAGCAACGTGCCCAGCGCGACCAGCGGAACCGCCGACGCCAGGGCGAGCGGATACGCGCGCTGCCGACCCAGGGTGCGGGGGCCGACACCGATGGCCACGTAGTCGACGAGCACCATCACCACGATCGTGACCACCATGCCCCATACGGCTCCGAGCAGATCGATCAGCGCGCCCGCGAGCAGGACGGCGGCCGCGATCTCGCAGAGGATCCGTAGCAGGACCATGAGATTGACGTAGCGGGGACGGTCGGAGACGATCCGCACCAGCCGCGCCGCGCCCGGACGGTCGTCCTTGGCCAACTCGTCCACCCGCGCCGGGGAGAGCGTGTTCAGCGCCGAATCGACGGCAGCGAACAGACCACCGAGCGGGACCAGGACGACGGCGAGAACGATCAGGACGACGGCGTCACTCACCGGCCGATCACCGTCCGCCGGACATCACTGCTCGGGGCCATCGAAGAACCCGGCCTTGCCCAGCAACCGCTGGTCCCGGGCGGCGAGTTCGGCCTCACGTTCGGCGCGGCGCAGATCCTCGTACCATTCGGCCAGCAGCTGATTCTGCAGCCCGAACATCTCCTTCTCCTCCTCCGGCTCGGCATGGTCGTAGCCGAGGAGGTGAAGGACACCGTGGACGGTCAGCAGCGCCAGCTCGTGATCGAGCGAATGGCCCGCGTTCTGCGCCTGGTCGGCGGCGAAGGACGGGCACAGCACGATGTCACCGAGCATCGACGGACCCGGCTCCGGCGCGTCCGGGCGACCGCCGGGCTCGAGCTCGTCCATCGGGAACGACATCACGTCGGTGGGGCCGGGCAGGTCCATCCAGCGCATGTGCAGATCGGCCATCGTGGCCGAATCCACGAGCACCATCGACAGTTCCGCTGCGGGATGGACGTCCATCCGGGCGATCACGAAGCGCGCGACGCTGATCAGGTCCTCGTCGGAGACTTCCATCCCCGATTCGTTGGAGATCTCGATACTCATTTACGTCGCTCTTTCGTCGTCCGCGGGCGCGCGGTAGCCGTGCTGGGGCGGAAACAACCCTACCGCCGCTGCGAGCGCGACTGGACCGCTCGTCGGTGCGCACGGTTCCCCAGCGGCATGTCGGCCGCGCGGGTCGACTCGAAGCGGTCGTACGCGTCGACGATGTCGGAGACCAGGCGGTGCCGGACCACGTCGCTGCTGTCGAGAATCGCGAAGTGAATGCCGTCGATGTCGTCGAGGATCTCGGTGGCCGCCCGCAGGCCCGACCGCGCCCCACCCGGCAGGTCGACCTGCGTGACGTCGCCGGTGACGACGATCTTGGAGCCGAACCCGAGTCGGGTGAGGAACATCTTCATCTGCTCGGCCGTGGTGTTCTGCGCCTCGTCGAGGATGATGAACGCGTCGTTGAGGGTGCGGCCACGCATGTACGCGAGCGGCGCGACCTCGATGACGCCGGCCTGCATGAGCTTCGGGATCGCCTCGGGATCCATCATGTCGTGCAGCGCGTCGTGCAACGGACGCAGATACGGGTCGATCTTCTCGTGCAGCGTGCCCGGCAGGAAGCCCAGGCGCTCGCCGGCCTCGACGGCTGGACGGGTCAGGATGATCCGCGTCACCTGCTTGCTCTGCAGCGCCTGCACGGCCTTCGCCATCGCGAGGTACGTCTTGCCGGTACCGGCCGGGCCGACACCGAACACGATGGTGTTCTCGTCGATCGCGTCGACGTAGCGCTTCTGGTTGAGCGTCTTCGGCCGGATCGTCTTGCCGCGCCGCGACAAGATGTCCAGGCTCAGCACGTCGGCCGGCGACTCGGACAGACCCTGCGTGAGCATGCCGACCGTCCGGCGCACCGTGTCCGGCGTGATGGGCTGATTGCGGCGGACCAACGCGGCGAGCTGCTCGAGCACCCGCTCGGCGAGCGCGACGTCGGCGGGGGTGCCGGTGAGGGTGACCGCATTACCGCGGACATGGATGTCGGCGTCGAGGACCTGTTCGAGAGCGGTCAGGTTCTCATCGGAAGACCCGAGCAGGGGCGGCACCACCTCGGGCGGGAGTTCCATGCTCGAGCGCACGGTGCGCTCGGCCGGCTGCGTGGGATCCTGCGGGGAGTCGCTGTAACGCGACCTGCCGTTCTCGACTTGTTCACTCACGTGAGGGCTATGGCCTACTTCCAGGTCCGATCCGTCCACGACGGGCTGTCGTGTGTGCCCAAAGTCTAGCGCCCGACAGTGATCACGCCCACCGAGTTACCCCTCGGACCTACCGCCCGGTTCGCCCGGATCCCGCAACCAGCGCGCCGCCTCCGCCACGATGTCGGCCGCACGCTCGGGCGGCAGACCCAGCAGTACCAGACTCGCGGTCGCGAAGGTCTCGCCGCGGTCGTTGATCACACCCTGATTGGCGCGCTCGAGCAGCGTCAACGTCATACCCTCGTCCATCGCGACCAGAAGGTCGGCGGGCAGGTACGACGAGAACACCCCGTCCCGTTGGCCGCGCTCGACATTGCCGACCGTGGTCGCCCGCAGCGGGTCGAGCAGGTCGTGGATTCGGTCCTCCCCCAGTTCGCGACGAGCGAACGAGAGCAGAACCCGGAAGCGGTCGCCGATCGGCCACGTACGCAGCGCCAGCACCGCGAGCGCCAGGTCGGGTCGTTCGGGCAGGGGCGGGCCGGTGACGAGGCTCACCGCGATCGCGGCGGACGCCTCGGCGACCAGCCCTTCGATCAGCGCGTCCCGGTTCGGGAAATGCGAGTACACGGTCCGGCGCACCACCCCCGCCGCACGGGCCACCTCGTCCATGCTGGAGTCCGGATCGGCCGCGAACGCCGTGATCGCCGCCTCGAGAATGCGGGCACGGTTCGCCCGCGCCTGCGGCCGCTGTTGCGGCGGTGGCGAGGGGGACGTCGAGGACTCGGAACTCACGAAGCCATCCTCCCCCACCCGCCCGCCCGCCGATCGAACGTCGGATACCGGCAGGCGTGTTCGATCCGCGACCACGTGGCCTCCATCACACCCTTCTTGCACACTCGTGTGCAGATAACTAACTTGCACATCAGTGTGCAATGTTCTCGGCGCGGAGGACGCCCGGGGGTAGGGAGGGAACGACGATGACGGTCACGTTGACGCGATTGCCGGGGCTGGCCACCACACCGGTGGACCGCATGACGGAGCCGTATCGGCGACGATGGGCGGCACTGGGAGTGCTCTGTCTGAGCCTGCTGATCGTGGTGATGGCGAACACCGCCCTCATCGTCGCAGCGCCGGACATGACCCGCGACCTGCAGCTGACGAGTTCGGACCTGCAGTGGGTCATCGACGGGTACACCGTCCCCTACGCGGCGCTGATGCTGCTGTTCGGGGTCATCGGCGACAAGTACAGCCGCCGCGGCGCCCTGTTCGCCGGCCTGCTCGTCTTCGGCGGCGGCGCCGTGTTCGGCAGCCTCGCCGACAGCACGACGTCGGTGATCGCTGCCCGGATGATCATGGGCGTGGGTGCCGCGATCATCATGCCGGCGACCCTGTCCCTGCTGGTTGCGACGTTCCCCGCCGCGGAACGCGCCCGGGCGATCGCCGCGTGGGCCGCGACGTCGGGGCTGGCGATCGCGCTCGGCCCGCTGCTCGCGGGCTGGCTGCTCGAAAGCCGCTCGTGGCACTCGACCTTCCTCATCAATGTGCCGATCGCCGCGTTCGCGATCGTCGCCGCACTCGTGCTGGTCCCGCCGTCGAAGGCGCACAGCCTGGGCCGGATCGACTGGATCGGCGGGCTGCTGTCGGTGGTGACGATCGGCGCGCTCGTGTTCGCGATCATCGACGGATTCCACTTCGGCTGGACCTCGCGAGCGGTTGCCGCGGCCGTCGTCTCTGCTGTCGGACTCGCCGCGTTCGTGCTCTGGGAACTGCGGCACGAACAGCCCCTCCTCAACGTGCGCAAACTCGGCGAACGCACGGTCGGCGGCGCGGCGCTCGCGGTGCTGCTGGTGTTCCTCGCCGCGTTCGGCGCGATGTTCTTCGTCGCCCAGCAGTTCCAGTTCGTGCTGGGCTTCGGCCCGCTCGCGACCGGCGTCCGGTTGCTGCCGCTCGCGGTGGCGGTCTCGGTCGGCGCCGCGGCCAGCGCCCGCCTGGTCCCTCGGATCGGCACCCGCGCCGCCGTCGCCGGAGGGATGGCGGTGGCCGCGATCGGCGTGTTGCTGCTCGTCCGCGTCGACGCCGCGTCCGGGTACGCCGACTTCGTCCCGACGCTGGTGCTGCTCGGAATCGGTGTCGGGCTGTCGGTCTCACCCGCCACCGATGCGCTCATGGGCAGCTTCCCCGACAGCGACCTCGGTGCGGCCGGCGGACTCAACGACACCGCGATCGAACTCGGCGGATCGCTCGGCATCGCCATCCTCGGCTCGGTCCTCGCCTCGGCCTACAAGGACGGCATCTCCGGATTCCTCGCTGCGCTCCCGATCCCGAAACTCACGGGGCCACAGGCGGATCTGGTGGCGCAGGGACTCGAGGCCTCCGGCGAGTCGGTGGGCGGAGCCGCGATCGTCGCCGAGGAGATGTCGCAGAACATGCTCGCGCAGGCGCAGGCACAGCCGCTGATGGAGGCCGCCACCGCGGCATTCGCCGATGCGATCTCGCAGGCCAGTCTCGTGGGCGGCCTCGCGCTCGCGGTCGGCGCGGTGGTGGTCGCGGGCATCTTGCCCGGTCGGGCCGTCGACCGTGTCGGCATGGACAACTAAGGTACGGCGTCGGCCGATCATGCTGCTTGCGCGGTCGCACCAGCCAGTTTGCGGCCCGCGGGAAGCGAGAGGAGCGGCATCATGACGGAGGACGCGTCGTCGGGTGGTTTCCCGGACCTACAACGGGCTGCCCTACATCGGCCTGATCGAGGACGTGCGAGAGAGGTCGCCCGATGACTGACTGCCGAATCGCCGAGGTCGGGTTCACTGACACACACATCGTGCTGACGCTCACGAACGGCGACGTGCTGACGACCCCGATCGTGCGGTACATCCGCGTCGAGAAGGCGACACCCGCCGAGCGCGCCCGCTGGGTGCTCGCCGACGACGGGCACGGTGTGAACTGGCCGGAGCTGTGGAAACCCGACGACGAGGGCATGGTGAGCGTCTGGGAGATCCTCCAGGACCGGCTCTACGAGGCCTCGCTCGGTCGCTTGCAGCAGGCCGGCTGGGACGTGGATACCGTGTCGCAGCGCGACCACGAGCTGGTCGCCCTGTGGCGCCTGGAGGCCGACGTCAACAACGGCGGGTTCTTGCAGTTCTTCGGAAACTGGGGCGAGCGAAACCATCTCACCGCTGTCGCCGCGCTCGACCTGATCGGTGCACGCAGGGCCGCAGAGCTCGTCCGCGGGATGTACGCGGTGATCGAGCCGTACGCCGACAAGGTCGTCTCACTCGCCGATCTTCCGGGTCTGCTCACCGACGCCGACCACGACCGGCTGCAGGAGCTCGACGAGGCGTTCTGGGAGTACCCAGACCGGCTCGCGCGGCTCGTCGTGCAGCACTACGGCGTCGACACACACGACGACGGTGGCACACGATGATCACGACCGAAGAGATCGAACGCCGCACCGACGGCGACCGGCTGCCGCTTCTGACGCTGTCCGAGTTCTTCGACGGAAACACCCAGGAGGATTCCTTAGCGCCGAACCAGTGGGGCTACGGTCGTTCGCCGCTCGCGGAGATCGCCACGCGACTACGTGTACTCGAGGCGTCCTCCGACATCGCCTGGGTGCGTGTCGAGTTGCACCCCGACACCGGCGACGGCGTGATCGAGGCACCGCACGGAGGCGCGCCATGACCGAATCTGAATCACGTGCATTCGTCCCGACGGTGGGGGATGTTCTCATGTTTCCCATCGAGCGGATCGACCGGTACGGGGCGTGTCAGGTCGTCGCGGCCGACGAGACCGAGCGGCTGGCAACGGTCGCGGTGCTCGCGTGGACGGGCGCAGCGGTGCCGGACGTCACCGCGTTGGCCGGCGTGCCACGGATGGTGAAGGACTTCATGTTCTGGCGCCCCGAGGAGGTCGTGATGGAGGTGGCGCTCCCGGTGCCCGAGTCGTATCGGCGGATCGGGAGTCTGCCCGTGACCGGCGAGACCGTCTCGCGGTCCTCCGGGTCATGGGATTTCGAGCACGACATCGCGCGCCAGCATCGGTGGGACGTCACGCCGACCGAAACGACCTCGGCGTTCAAGGCGGCCCTGGACAGCGAGGAGATCGCGACAACTCCGGGCCTCGTCTACGCGCGCAACGGTGACCCGTACGAGGCGCGCTTGGCCGCGGCGCGCAGCTTCAGAGACGACGCCGGGTACCGGGTCGGCGACGATTTCTGCATGGAGTCGCTGCGGGCCTGGCCCGCGCTGTACCAGGTCACACTCCACTCCTGGCGCGATGACCTCGTGCCGTTCCTGGAATCGTCCCCGCTGGTCAACGAGTTGACCCTCACCGGGCACGGCCGGCGTGAACTCGACCTCTCCCGCACGAGCCTGGACCGACTGTCGGTGGACATCACGGGGCTGGAACGACTCGTACTCCCGCCGAGCCTGGACCTTCTGCTCCTGCACGGCGCGGGTGCGGTGAATCGCTTCGACTCGCGCGACGGTCTGCTCGACGGCCCGAGCGCCGAGACACCCGAGGCGCTCGCGATGCTGCAGGTCGTCGCCGATCAGGACGGCCGCTGGATCTCGGTGCAACTCACCGGGACGGTGCCGCCGGTGCGCGGACTCGACCGCGTGCAGGGACTGCGGATCGGAGCCATCGACGACCTGGACATCTCCGATGTCGCCGAGTGCTTCCCGAACACTTCCTGGCTGCACCTGTTCGGTGCGCCCGGTCTGCTCCGCGGACTGTCCGAGTTGCCGGCGCTGCCGACCTTGGAGACGCTGTGGCTGTGCGACCTGTTCGGCTACGAGCCCCGCGACTTCCCGGGGCCGGGCGAGCTGCCGGCGCTCACGAGCCTCGACCTCGACAGCATCCCCACCGACGTCGCCACCCGCGTGCGCGCGATGTACAAGAAGGCGTCGCACGTCTCGCTGAGCGTGCGCAGGCCCCGCAAACCCGAGTGGCTGGCCGAGAACTTCGAGAACCCGCTGCGGCACTGGGACGGACGCGACGGCATCCCGGCAGCAACAGCGAAGCAGGCCCGCACCGCATTCGTCACGGCGCTGCGGCAGGTGCGCGACGCCGACGCGTCCCGCACCGACGAGACCGGCTACGTGAAGACCGTGACAGCCTCGGTCACCGAATTCCTCGACGTCATCTCGGGCCTCAACCGCAAGCACCAGTTCCTGTACACCCTGGAACGCGACGAGGTGATCGACGCCGTCGACACCCTGACCACCGGTCTCCCGCCCGAGGCCAACCGCACTCTCGAACCGCTCATCGAGGAGGCACTCGACGACTGAACACCGCCGGGTCCTCGAACGGGAGCCAGTGACCGCTATACCTCGCCACCGACCGACCAAGGAGCCGGATCCAGGGCCGCGCGCAGCGACAGTTCCCAGGACCGCGAGCCGCGGTCGAGGAAATCGTTGTGGCCCTCCCCAGGCACCTCCCACAGCACCGCCCGATCCCCCGCCGCGACGGCCCTCTCCACGTACACGCGGCTGCCCGAGGCCGGGATACGCAGGTCCTCGGCACCGTGGAGGCACACCGTCGGGATCCCGGTCGGGACCCGGTGCAGTGGGGAGGCGTCGAGATAGATCTGCGGATCGCTCGCGTGGTCCACCCCGAACAGATCTTCGAGGACGACGCCGCCACGCCGGGTCGCGGACCGCGAGGCCAGGTCCAGGGCCCCGGCCTGGGACACCACCCGCTCGGGTCGGACGAGCGAATCTCGTTGCCCGGCAACCCAGACCGCGAGTTGCGCACCGGCCGAATGGCCGACGATCCGGACGTTGCCCAGATCCAGCGGAATCGGCGAGTGCTCCGGCAACAGTGTCGCGGTCGCGGCGAGCGCGGCAGCGATGTCCGCGCTCGTCTCGGCCCAGCGGCCGCCGGCACCGACACGGCGGTACTCGACGTTCCATGCCGCGACACCACGCCGGGCGAGCTCGACCGCAAACGCGGTCGCCAGATTCAGGTGGAAGTCGGCACTCCAATAGCCACCGTGGATCAGCATCACCACCGGCACCGGCACCGGCGCCTGCGCGCCGTTCGGAAGGTAGAGATGCCCGAACTGCTGTGGTTCGGGGCCGTACTCGATCTTCGTTCTGCTCATGACTATTGGAGCGGTGCCGTCGTCCAGCGATCCGTCAGCACACCGATCGCACCCAACGCGACGGCCGCGGCCGTCGACGTCCGCAGCACCGTCGGACCCAGCAGGACCGCGGTCGCGCCGGCCGCGGTGAGCGCGGCGACCTCGTCGTCGGATAGCCCGCCCTCGGGGCCGACGACCAGCATCACCTCGGGGGCGTCCCGCAGTGGGAGCGACGCGAGCGGCAACTGCGCCGACTCGTGCAGCACGGCGACGACGCCACCGCGTCCGACCACGTCGCGCACCCGCTCGAGCACCTGCGGGGTGTGATGGAGTTCGGCGACCTCGGGGACCAACGCACGGCGCGCCTGCTTGGCCGCGGCCACCGCGGCGTTCCGCCAGCGCGTGACACCCTTCTGAGTCTTGGCGCCCTCCCAGCGGGCCACGCACCGCGACGACTGCCACGGCACCACCGCGTCGATCCCGGCCTCGGTGGCCAGCTCGACGGCCAACTCGGAGCGTTCCGCCTTGGGCAGCGCCTGCACCAGCGTCACCGCCGGCGACGGCGGCCGCTGATCGCGGCGCGCGGTCACCTCGAGGTCGAGCCGGTCCTTTGCAGCGGCCGTGACCGTCGCGTCGGCGATCCCACCGCGACCGTCCGCGAGGAGCAGTCGCTCCCCCGGCTTGATGCGCCGCACCGTCGCGGCGTGACGGCCCTCGGGCCCGTCGAGCACGGCAAGCTGCCCGACGTCGGGCAGCGGATCGAGATAGAAGACGGTGGCGGCCATCAGCGGACCCCGCGTCGGTCAGCGTCCACTGAACGCATCACGCAGGCGGGAGAACAGGCCCCCGCTGTTCTGCGAACCGGTGGACACGACCTCTGCGTGGTCGCGGTCGCGGTGGTTCTTGAACTCCTGCAGCAGCTTGCTCTGCTTGCCGTCGAGGCGCGACGGGATCACCACCTCGAGGTGGGCGTGCACGTCGCCGCGGACACCCGAGCGCAGCTTCGGCATCCCGTGGCCGCGCAGGATCGACACCGATCCGGGCTGGGTGCCGGGGTCGACGGTGATCTCGGTGGGTCCGTCGATGATGGTGTCGAGCGTGACCGAGGTGCCGAGCGCGGCGTCGACCATGGGGACGCGGATGGTGCAGTGCAGGTCGTCGCCGTCGCGGACGAACACGTCGTGCGGCTGCTCGATCACCTCGACGTACAGGTCGCCGGGGTGGCCGCCGCCGGGGCCGACCTCACCCTGCGCGGCGAGCCGGATACGCATGCCGTTGCTGACACCGGCGGGCACCTTGACGGAGATGTCGCGGCGGGCGCGGACGCGGCCGTCGCCGCCGCACTTGTGGCAGGGGTCCGGGATGGTCTCACCGGCGCCACGGCACGTCGGACACGGACGCGACGTCATCACCTGGCCGAGGAACGACCGCTGCACGGACTGGACCTCACCCGCGCCGCCACACGTCTCGCAGCGGACCGGCTGCGAATCGCCGTGCGTGCCCGAGCCGGTGCAGCTGTCGCACAGGATCGCGGTGTCGACGGTGATGTGCTTGGTGACACCGGTGGCGCACTCGTCGAGGGTCAGCTTGGTGCGCAGCAGCGAATCGGCGCCCGGCTGCACGCGCCCCTTGGGCCCGCGACCGCCGCCACCGCCGCCACCGAAGAACGCCTCGAAGACGTCACCGAGACCACCGAAACCGGCTCCACCGAAGCCACCGGCACCCGCGCCACCGCCGGACTCCATCGGATCGCCGCCGAGATCGACGATGCGCCGCTTCTCCGGATCCGTGAGCACCTCGTACGCAGTGGAGACCTCACGGAACCGCGCCTGCGCCGACTCGTCCGGGTTGACGTCGGGGTGCAGCTCGCGGGCGAGCTTCCGGTATGCGCGCTTGATCTCCTGGTCGGTCGCGTTCGGCCCGACGCCGAGCGTGCCGTAGTAATCCCGTGCCACTTTGGGTATCTCGTCCTTCTCTACTTCGTTCGCATCACACGGTGAGCAGCTCCGGTGCCGGAAGTTCCGGGACCGGTGCGGGTGCCCGGCCGCACGCTATCGCTCGGCGAGTACCTCGCCGATGTACCTGGCAACGGCAGCCACCGAGGCAATTGTTCCCGGATAGTCCATCCGAGTCGGTCCGAGGACCCCCACACCGCCGAGGACGGTGCCGGCGGCCCCGTAACCGGTGGAGACCACCGACGTGCCGCGCATCTCCGCGACCTGGGTCTCCTCGCCGATCCGCACGGTCACGCGACCGGCATCCTGGGTGGCGGCCAACAGCTTGAGCACCACCACCTGCTCTTCGAGCGCCTCGAGCACCGAACGCAGCGACCCCGGCAATCCTGCCTGCATCGTGAAGTCGGCCGCATTGCGGGTGAGGTTGGCGGTGCCGCCGAGGACCAGCCGATCCTCGGGATGCTCCACCAGCGTCTCGACCAGCACGGTCGCCGACCGGACCACGGCGTCACGCAGGTTCTCCGGCGCATCCTCCGCGAGTTCGGACACCGCGATGGACGCCGCCGCGAGTCGCTTGCCTTCGAGCGCTCCGCCGAGCAGGGCCCGCAACCGCGACAGGTCCTCCTCGTCGATCACGTCACCGAGCTCGACGATCCGCTGG
Organism: Rhodococcus sp. AG1013; assembly: GCF_003350365.1. Classification (NCBI taxonomy): domain Bacteria; kingdom Bacillati; phylum Actinomycetota; class Actinomycetes; order Mycobacteriales; family Nocardiaceae; genus Rhodococcus; species Rhodococcus sp. AG1013. The sequence goes on along the minus strand of NZ_QQAT01000003.1, from coordinate 104,464 downwards.
TCGACGCGCCCCGAGTCGGTGATCAGCACCAGCAGCAGGCGTGCCGGCGTGAGCGCCACCACCTCGAGGTGACGCACCGACGACGCCGACAACGTCGGGTACTGCACGACGGCGACCTGGCGGGTGAGTTGTGCGAGCAATCGCACACCGCGACGCAGGACGTCATCCAGGTCCACACCGGACTCGAGGAACTCGAGGATGGCGCGCCGCTCGGCCGACGACAGCGGCTTGACCTGGGCGATGCGGTCGACGAACTGCCGGTATCCCTTGTCGGTGGGCACCCGGCCCGAGCTGGTGTGCGGCTGCGTGATGTAGCCCTCGGCCTCGAGTACCGCCATGTCGTTCCGGATCGTCGCGCTGGAAACGCCCAGGTTGTGGCGTTCCACCAGCGCCTTCGATCCGATGGGCTCCTGGGTGGCGACATAGTCGGCGACGATCGCCCGGAGAACCTCGAATCTCCGTTCATCCGTACTCGACACCGCTGCACACCTCCACTTCGCCACGAGAACGGGACCCGACGTGGTGGCCCCCGGTACGCGGGCACCGCCGTGCTTCGTGCCCACCTCGCTACCCAGTCTAATGGCCGGGGCGATTCCGAATGCCGCAGGCCGCGCCGGGCATTCGGTACGAACCGAACAGCCGTCGCAGGCCGTAGGGTGACCGTCGGGGTGACCGGCATTGGTGATCCGGTCCACACGAGGAACTCAGGCGGCTAGAGCGATGATCTTCAAGGGTGTCAGGGACGGCAAGCCGTATCCGGAGCACGGGTTGACGCTGCGGGACTGGGCGCAGATCCCCCCGCGCCAGGTGCGGTTGGACGAGATCGTCACCACCACGAGAGTCCTGGAACTCGATCGACTGCTGTCGGAGGACTCCACGTTCTACGGCGACCTGTTCCCGCACGCGGTGCTGTGGGAGGGCAACATCTACCTCGAGGACGGCGTCCACCACGCGGTCCGGTCCGCGCTGCGCAATCGCGTCGTCCTGCACGCCCGGGTCTACGACTACGACGCCGCCCTCGCCGACGACTGATACCCCCGCCCCTCCGGTTCAGTCGAGGACGTCCCGGACCACGGCGTCGGCGAGCAGCCGACCGCGGTCGGTGAGGATCAGGTGGTCGTCGGCGATCGTCGCGAGTCCGTCGGCGACGACCCGCTCGGCGGCCGCACGCTCACCCTCGGACAGGTCCGCCAGCGGCAACCCGGTCCGCAGCCGCACGGTGAGCATCACCCGCTCCACGTGCACGTCCTCGGCACTGAGGGTCTCGCTGCCGCCGACCGGCAGCTCCCCGGCGGACAGGCGGTCCGCGTACCGCGCGGGGTGCTTGACGTTCCACCACCGCACTCCGCCGATGTGACTGTGCGCTCCGGGGCCGGCGCCCCACCAGTCGCCGCCGTCCCAGTAGCCCAGGTTGTGGAAGCAGCGGGCGTCGTCGTCGGCCGCCCAGTTCGACACCTCGTACCAGCGCAGGCCCGCCTCGGCGAGACGCGCGTCGATGCGCTCGTAGCGGGACGCGAGGACGTCGTCGTCGGGAGCAGGCAGCTCGCCGCGCCGGACCTTGCGGGCCAGCGCGGTGCCGTCCTCGACGATGAGCGCGTACGCGGACACGTGGTCGACGCCGGCACCGAGCACCGCGTCGAGCGAGGCGTCCAGGTCGGCGTCGCCCTCTCCGGGCGTGCCGTAGATGAGATCCAGGTTGACGTGGTCGAACCCGGCTGCGCGCGCCTCACGCGCGGCGGCCACGGCCCGCCCCGGCGTGTGGGTGCGGTCGAGGACCTTGAGCACGTGCGGTGCCGCGGACTGCATCCCGAGCGAGATCCGCGTGTAGCCGGCGCCGCGCAGCGCGCCGAAGAACTCGGGTGACGTGGACTCGGGATTCGACTCGGTGGTGACCTCCGCCCCGGGAGCCAGCCCGAAGCTGCCGCGCACGGCCCCGAGAACCTCCGCCAAACCGTCCGCACCGAGCAGCGAGGGCGTGCCCCCACCCACGAAGACGGTGTCGACCGCGGGCCCACCCGTGATGTCGGCGGCCTGCGCCAACTCCCGCTTCAGAGCCTCGAGCCAGGACTGCGGGGACGCGGACGTGCCCAGCTCCCCCGCGGTGTAGGTGTTGAAATCGCAGTAGCCGCACCGCGTGGCGCAGAACGGCACGTGGACGTAGATCCCGAACGGACGCGTCCCCACTCCCACCAGGGCCGAGTCGGGAAGCTCGAAGGGTATCGAGTCGACGGCAGGGGTCGAGGCAGCAGATCCACTCACGTCTCCAGTGTCCCAGCCGCCGTCATCGGCGCCACGTTCCCCCACGAGATCGGGACATTTCCCGAGAATTTGGGGGAAATATGTCCCCAGTGGTCGGCAGACGGCAAATCCCATGGCAGAATGGCCGCCATGACAGATACCGGGGTGCGATTGGTGGCCAGACGCCACGTCGACCTCAAGCGTGTCTGTAGCTGTTGTTGTCTGCCCTGCGGCGTGTAAAGCAGCCCGGCGTCCCCCTGCCCTGAGTGCAGTCGACGCTCGCCTGTGTTCGTCTCCCCGTTTCTGCCCGCTTATCCCGGCCGGCCGAGGACGATCCCCGCGAGGAAACAGCCCTCCTCCCCTGTCTTCGACCGGTGCACCGTGAGATTCACGAAATTCAGGAGCACCCATGACGTCGACCACCGACGCCGAATCCGCTGCGAGCCCGCCCGCGCCGGCTCGCGCCGCCCGCCCGAAGAAGCGCGCCTCCGAGGGCCAGTGGGCCCTCGGCTACCGCGAGCCGCTCAACGCGAACGAGCAGATCAAGAAGGACGACAACCCGCTCAACGTCCGCGCGCGCATCGAGAACATCTACTCGAAGCAGGGTTTCGACAGCATCGACAAGGCCGACCTGCGCGGCCGCATGCGTTGGTGGGGCCTGTACACGCAGCGCGAGGAGGGCTACGACGGCACCTTCACGGGTGACGAGAACATCGACCTGCTCGAGGCGAAGTACTTCATGATGCGGGTACGGTGCGACGCCGGCGCCCTCACCGCCGCGCAGTTGCGCACGATCGGCGAACTCTCGACCGAGTTCGGGCGCGACACCGCCGACCTCTCGGACCGCGAGAACGTCCAGTACCACTGGATCGAGATCGAGAACGTCCCCGAGATCTGGCAGCGGCTCGAGGCCGTCGGCCTCAAGACCACCGAAGCGTGCGGCGACTGCCCCCGCGTCGTGCTCGGATCCCCACTGGCCGGCGAGTCGTTCGACGAGATCCTCGACCCGACCCCGGCGATCGACGAGATCGTCCGCCGCTACATCGGCGATCCCGAGTACTCGAACCTGCCGCGCAAGTTCAAGACCGCGATCTCCGGGCAGCAGGACGTGGTGCACGAGATCAACGACGTCGCGTTCGTGGGCGTGAACCACCCCGAGCACGGTCCGGGCCTGGACCTGTGGGTGGGCGGCGGCCTGTCGACGAATCCGATGCTGGCGCAGCGCGTCGGCGTGTGGGTGCCGCTCGACGAGGTCCCGGACGTGTGGGAGGCGGTGGTCTCGGTCTTCCGCGACTACGGCTACCGCCGGCTGCGCGCGAAGGCGCGGCTGAAGTTCCTGATCAAGGACTGGGGCATCGAAAAGTTCAGGGAGGTACTCGAAACCGAGTACCTGAAGCGCAAGCTGATCGATGGCCCCGCGCCGGAGAAGCCGGAGCGCCCGATCGACCACATCGGCGTCCAGAAGCTGCGCAACGGCCTCAACGCGATCGGGTTCTCCCCCATCGCCGGCCGCGTGTCGGGCACCATCCTGACCAAGGTCGCCGCCGCGGCCGAGGGGGTCGGCTCCGACCGCATCCGCTTCACGCCGTACCAGAAGCTGATCGTGCTCGACGTGCCCGACGACAAGGTCGAGGAGCTGATCGCCGAACTGCAGCCGCTCGGCCTGCACGCCCGGCCGTCGCACTGGCGTCGGAACCTGCTGGCTTGCAGCGGTATCGAATTCTGCAAGCTGTCGTTCGTGGAGACTCGCAAGCGCTCGCAGGTGCTCGCGCCGGAACTCGAGGAGCGGCTCGCGGACATCAATGCCCAGTTGGACGTCCCGATCACGATCAACATCAACGGCTGCCCCAACTCGTGCGGCCGGTCCCAGATCGCGGATATCGGGTTCAAGGGCCAACTGGTCGACGACGGCGAGGGCAACCAGATCGAGGGATTCCAGGTCCATCTGGGCGGCAGCCTGGGCCTCGACAGCGCCTTCGGCCGGAAGCTACGCCAGCACAAGGTGACCAGCACCGAACTCGGCGACTACATCGACCGGGTGGTGCGCAACTTCGTGAAGCACCGCACCGAGGGTGAACGCTTCGCACAGTGGGCAGTTCGAGCAGACGAGGGGGATTTGCGTTGACGATCGACATCACCACGGCAACCCAGGACGAGCTCCGGGCACTTGCCGCGCAGGGCGCAGCGGAGCTGGACGGCGCGTCCGCTCGGGAACTGCTGCAGTGGACCGAGGACACGTTCGGGGCCGGGGCGAGCGAAGCGGCGGGGTACCGCAACAGCTACATCGTGGCGTCGAACATGCAGGACGGTGTGCTGGTTCACCTTGCGGCACAAGTGCATCCCGGCGTGGACGTGCTGTTTCTCGAGACCGGCTACCACTTCGCGGAGACCATCGGAACGCGCGACGCGGTGGAGCAGGTGTACGGCGTCAACGTCATCAACGCACAGGCCGAGGCTTCCGTCGCCGAGCAGGATGCGGCCGAGGGCAAGGACCTGTTTGCCCGCGAGCCCAATCGCTGCTGCGCGCTGCGCAAGGTCGCGCCGCTGAAGGCGACGCTGAAGAACTACCGGGCGTGGGTCACCGGCATCCGCCGGGTCGAGTCCCCCACCCGGGCGAACGCCCCGCTGATCTCCTTCGACGAGGCCTTCGGACTGGTGAAGATCAATCCCATCGCCGCGTGGTCGGACGACGACATGCAGGCGTACATCGACGAGCATTCGATCCTGGTGAATCCGCTCGTCGACGAGGGATATCCGTCCATCGGGTGCGCTCCGTGCACCGCCAAACCTCTCCCCGGCGCCGATCCGCGTAGCGGTCGGTGGGCCGGTTCCGCCAAGACAGAATGCGGGTTGCACGCCTCATGACAATCGACATCTCACTCCCCGAGCCGCGGCTTCAGCTGGACGGCACCAAGTTCGACACCCTCGACGCCCTCGAGTCCGAGGCCATCCACATCTTCCGTGAGGTGGCGGGCGAGTTCGAGCGCCCCGTGATCCTGTTCTCGGGCGGCAAGGACTCGACGGTGCTGCTGCACCTCGCGATCAAGGCCTTCTGGCCGGCGCCACTGCCGTTCGCGCTGCTGCACGTGGACACCGGGCACAACCTGCAGGAGGTGCTCGACTTCCGCGACCACGTGGTCGCGAAGTACAACCTGCGCCTGCACGTGGCCAAGGTCGAGGACTATCTCGCCGACGGCCGGCTCACCGAACGCCCCGACGGCATCCGCAACCCGTTGCAGACGGTCCCGCTGCTGGACGCGATCGCCGAGAACCGCTTCGACGCGGTGTTCGGCGGCGCCCGCCGCGACGAGGAGCGGGCCCGCGCCAAGGAGCGGATCTTCTCGCTGCGCAACGCGTTCGGCCAGTGGGATCCCAAGAAGCAGCGCCCCGAGCTGTGGAACCTGTACAACGGCCGGCACTCCCCCGGCGAGCAGGTGCGCGTGTTCCCGCTCAGCAACTTCACCGAACTCGACATCTGGCGCTACATCGCGCGCGACAACGTCGAGCTGGCCAGCATCTACTACGCGCACCAGCGTCCGGTCTACCAGCGCGACGGCATGTGGATGACGCCGGGCGTGTGGGGCGGACCGGCCGACGGCGAAGAGCTGCAGACGATCTCGGTGCGCTACCGCACCGTCGGCGACGGCTCGACCACCGGCGCGGTTCTGTCCGACGCCGCCGACAACGAGGCGATCCTCGCCGAGGTCGCCGCGTCGCGTCTCACCGAGCGCGGCGCCACCCGTGGTGACGACCGAGTTTCCGAAGCGGCCATGGAAGACCGCAAGCGAGAGGGCTACTTCTGATCATGAGCGACCTGTTGCGCCTGGCTACGGCCGGCAGTGTCGACGACGGCAAGTCCACTCTCGTGGGCCGGCTGCTGTACGACACCAAATCCGTTCTGGCCGATCAGATCGACGCCGTCACCCGCGCGTCGGTCGACAAGGGCCTGTCCACTCCCGACCTGTCGCTGCTCGTCGACGGCCTGCGCGCCGAACGCGAGCAGGGCATCACGATCGACGTCGCGTACCGCTACTTCGCGACCCCGCGCCGGTCGTTCGTGCTCGCCGACACCCCCGGGCACGTGCAGTACACCCGTAACACCGTCTCGGGCGCGTCCACCGCACAGTTGGTGATCCTGCTGGTCGACGCGCGCAAGGGTGTCATCTCGCAGACCCGCAAGCATGCCGCGGTGCTGGCACTGCTCGGTGTGCCGCGTCTGGTGTTGGCGGTCAACAAGATCGACCTCGTGGAGGATCCGGCGCAGGTCTTCGCCGACATCTCCGCCGAGTTCCGGTCCCTGACCGGTTCGCTCGGCTGGGCCGCCGAGGACGTCCTGGAGATCCCGGTGTCCGCGCTGCACGGCGACAATGTCGCGGTGCGGTCGGAGAAGACGCCGTACTACGACGGGCCGACGCTGATCGAGCATCTGGAGTCGGTGCCGGTGGACAGCGACAATGAAGGCAAGCACGCTGTGGGCCTGCGCTTCCCGGTGCAGTACGTGATCCGTCCGCGCACCGCCGAGTTCCCGGACTACCGCGGCTACGCCGGACAGGTCGCGGCGGGGTCCGTCGCCCCCGGCGACGAGGTGGTGATCCTGCCGTCCGGAACCCGGACGACGGTCGCCCGGATCGATACCGCCGACGGCGAACTCGACTCCGCGCATGCGGGACGCAGTGTGACGCTGGTGCTCGCCGACGACGTGGACGTCTCGCGTGGCGATACCATCGCCTCGCCGATCTCCGCCCCCGAGCCGATCGACACGTTCGACGCCACCGTGTGCTGGCTGGCCGAGAAGCCGCTGCGGCCGGGTGCGCGTCTGCTGCTCAAGCACGGCACCCGCACCACGCAGGCCATCGTCGGGGCCCTCGTCGAGCGCCTCGACGACCAGGAGCTGACGTCCGAGCTGAGCCCGGAAACCCTCGAGCTCAACGAGATCGGCAAGATCACGGTGCGCGTCGCGGAGCCGATCGTGGCGGACGACTACACCGTCAACCGCCACACCGGCTGCTTCCTGCTGATCGACCCGGCCGGCGGCAACACCCTCGCCGCCGGACTCGTCGGCGATGCGATCGCGGCCGTCGAACTCGGTGAGCGGGTCTGAGACCGTGACGCGGCTGATCACGGCGGCGGTGCCGCCAATGATCGCTGTCGCCCACGGCAGCCGTGACCCCCGATCCGCTCGGGTGGTCTCGGCTGCCGTGGCGGCGATCCGCGCCCGGCGGCCGGAACTCGACGTACGGCTGTGCTTCCTGGACCTGAACGCGCCGTCGGTCGATCAGGTGGTCGATGCGGTTGCTGCAGAGGGACATTCGACGGCCGTCGCCGTCCCGTTGCTGCTCGGCAGCGCATTCCATGCACGGGTGGATCTGCCCGGAATCCTCGCCGCTGCCCGGGCCCGGCATCCGCAGCTGACCGTGCTGCAGTCGGGCGTCCTGGGGCACGACCGCCGACTGATCGACGCGGTGCGCGACCGGATCACCACGGCCGGCGCCACCGCCGACGACGCCGACACCGGGGTCGTGCTCGCGGCGGTCGGATCGTCACACACCGCCGCGAACGACGACACCCGTAGGCTGGCCGCGGTCCTCGCGGAGGGTACGCGGTGGGCCGGCGCTGTCACCTGTTTCGCGACCTCCGCGGAGCCCACCGTCGGTCAGGCAATCTCCCTGCTGCGCTCGAGAGGGGTCGAACGCATCGTGATCGCCCCGTGGTTCCTCGCCCCCGGCCGCCTCACCGACCGCCTCGGTGCCGCAGCATTGGCGGCTGCCCCCGAGGTGCTGTTCGCCGACACCATCGGTGCACACCCCCATCTCGCGGACGTCGCGCTCGATCGATACGAAGCAGCGCTCGCCGTGGACGCCCGGATCGAACGGTCCGCTTGACGGTTCCTCGGTACTCGTTGCGGCTCAGGTGATGAGGCTTATTCCGGAACAGGTCGGGCGTTGCGTGTCCGTCGCCATGCGCTGACCGCAATCGCCACTGCTGCCACCGACAGGAGATCGGAGACCGTCAGACCGTGTTCCGGGCTCAGGCTCCACAGGACACCGCCCTCCAACGGGCCGTTGGCGAACACCCACACGACCGCAACGGAAACCAGTGCTGTGGCGGCGGGCCGAGTCGGCTTCGCCAGGCACCACGCCGAGAGAACAACCAAGATGTTCATCGTGAGGGCGGGATAGAAGTAGTCAGCCATCGAAAGTCTCCTGGTTCACACCGGCGATTGCGCACCATTCTCCCTTCTGCTCAGCCGGGCGAGCTGTTCGCCCCGTCCCGCTGAATCACGTTCGAAAGGCCATCCCGCGATCACCCAACGCCTCACCGAGGATCCGGATCGCCTTCGGGCCCACGCCGTGCATCGCAAGCAGTTCGGATTCGGTGTGCCGGGCAACGTCCTCGAGTGACGACAGTCCCGCACCGGCGAGCGCCCTGGTTGCGGGCCGACCGATCGCGGGAGGCAGGTCACCGCTGCCGGGCTCGGACACCTCGGGCATCGCCATCGCGGCCTTGCGGAGGTGACGGATCGTCGTCATACGAGGGATCGTAGGTGCCCGGACCGACGGCCGTGGCGTTCGGCACAACCGCTTTACCTCGAGTGAACTTCAGGTTCTAGCGTCGAGGACGACCCCCTGACGCCCCGACGAAGGACCTCGCGTTGACGACCGCCACCCCGATTTCTCAGCTCAACGGCGACTTCCGCCGGGCGTTCCGCGGCCACCCCGCCGGTGTCGCGATCATCACCGCGCAGGGCCACGACGGGCCTGTCGGACTGACGTCGTCGTCGGTGTCGTCCGTCGCGGTGGACCCGCCGATCCTCGGGTTCTCGCTGCAGTCCGATCGGGGCTCGGCCGCCGTCGTCGGATCCGCCGCCAGCTTCCTGGTGCACCTCCTGACCGCCGAGAACGTCGCCCTGGCACGGCTGTTCGCCACACCCGGGACCCGACGCTTCGGCCCCGAGATGTCCTGGTCGCAGCTCGAGACCGGTGAACCCATGATCCACGGAACCGGGCACGTCCTGCGCTGCACGCCCCTGTCGAGCGTGCATGCCGGCCCGGCGACCGTTCTGACCGCCGCCGTGGAGGACATCTACGCACCCGAGCACCTCGGGGCGCCACTGGTATACCAGGACCGGAGCTACCACTGCGTGAGTCCGTGGACGGCACTCCCCTGATCATTCGCTCGTTCGACTCGTCGATAGTCGCGCGAAAATCTTTACCGCAGCTTTATTCTCGTGGCCATGCAGCGAACTCTCCGCCGAGCCCGCCGAGCCCGCCGACGGGTCGGCGCCACGGCGTTCGCCCTCGCCGCCACAGCATCACTCGCACTCACCACCGCCACCGCGCCGGCATCCGCAGCAACTCCGGTGCTCCCGAATCCGGGATCCGCGATCGGTGACCCCTGGGAACTCCAGACGGTCATGCGCGCCGCGGCCGCGGTCGTCGACCACAGCGCACCGGGCATGTCGATCGCGATCGTCAAGCCCGACCCACACCAGCCGGGCGAGTCGATCACCACGACCTATTACTTCGGGTTGGCGGACAAGGAGAACAAACGCAAGGTCAGCCCGCAGACGCAGTTCGAGATCGCATCGGAGACCAAGACGTTCACGGGTGCACTGCTCGCGAAGAGGATCTATCGGGGCCTTGCGGAGCTCGACGACCCCGCCCAGGACTACGAGCAGAACGTCACGTTCCCGACGATGGACGGATCTGCCATCACGCTCGGGGATCTCGTCACCCACCGGTCCGGACTCACCGACGATCCGGGCAATCTGCATGCGGGCTGCCCGGGCGACGACCCCAAATGTGTGGACGCGAAGGCCCTGTACAACCGGACCCTCCTGTGGGAGGGGCTCGAGGCCCCCGGCGCACTCGCGAATCCCCCAGGCTCGACGTGGCTCTACTCGGATTTCGGGTTCGGCGCGCTCGGCACCCTCATGGCGGACGCCTTCGAACCGGGCCGTCCCGAGCCTCGGTTCGCCGACGTCGTCGAGCGTGAGCTGACCGGGCCCCTCGGCATGACGTCGACCGTCCTCGAGACACGAACACCGGACCTGGCCCAGCCGTACAGGAATGGAGCCAAAGCGGACCTCTGGAACAACACCGGCGCCCTCGCAGGCGGCGGTGGACTGATCAGCACCGTGTCCGACATGGCGAAATGGACCGCCGCGACCCTCGGCTTCGGCGACAGCCCGCTCGTTCCGGTGCTGCAGTCGATGCTCCGTCCCGTTCCGGGCGTTGCACCGCAATCCGATCCGACCATGCAGATGGGCATGGCCTGGCAGCTGTACCCGGCACAGAAGGGCATCGCGTATCCCTACGCGTTCAAGGACGGCGCCTCGAACGGCAGCACCAGCGCCACCTACCTCCTGCCCTCCGAGGGTTGGGGCGTGACCGTGCTCGCGAACGGTAAGAACGTGCTTCCCGACGGCCAGGAGAACCCGACGACCGATCTCGCCGCACTCGAGCTGATGCGTGAACTGGCTCCCGCCGGCCCGCTGTCGGGGGGAAGCAGCAGCGGATCACTGTCCTTCGGTTCCCTCGGCTCCTGAACCGGTACCGGATACACGAAGGCCCGGCCCCGTGCGGGACCGGGCCTTCGTTCTTCCCGCGCTACCCGGTGATGTCTGTGGGCCGGACGTACACCGTCTCGCCCTCCCGCAAGCCGAGCATCTCGGCGTCGCTGCGGGTGATCTGGGCCGAGAGTTCCTGCGCGCCGGTCTTGGGCTGCAACTCCACCCGCACCTCGAACCCGAGGTGCACGACGCGGGAGACTGTGGCCGCGAACGACTGCGGGATCTGGGTGCGCTCGAGCCGCAGATCGTGCGGGCGCACCAGCTGCCCGTTGAGCCGCGCCACGGGCCCGAGGAACGACATCACGAAGTCGTTGGCCGGGGTGTCGTACAGCTCCTGTGGGGTACCGACCTGCTCGATCCGCCCCTTGTTGAGGACCGCGATCCGGTCGGCGACGTCGAGCGCCTCCTCCTGGTCGTGGGTGACCAGGACCGTGGTCACGTGCACCTCGTCGTGCAGGCGCCGCAGCCACGTGCGCAGGTCGTCGCGCACCTTGGCGTCGAGCGCGCCGAACGGCTCGTCGAGCAGCAGCACCTGCGGGTCCACGGCGAGGGCGCGGGCCAGCGCCATGCGCTGACGCTGACCACCGGACAGCTGCGCCGGGTAGCGGTGCTGGAAACCGTCGAGTCCGACGATCGCGAGCAGGTCGTCGACCTTCTTGGCGATCTCGGCCTTGGGACGCTTGCGGATCTTGAGGCCGAACGCGACGTTGTCGCGCACCGTCATGTGCTTGAACGCCGCGTAGTGCTGGAACACGAAGCCGATGTCGCGCTTCTGCGGCGGTACCCCGGTGACGTCCTTCCCGGCGATCGTGATGGTGCCCGAGTCGGGCTGCTCGAGGCCGGCGATGGACCGCAGCAGCGTCGACTTGCCCGAACCGCTGGGCCCGAGCAGCGCCGTGAGCGAGCCCGACGGGATGTCGAGGGTGACGTCGTCGAGCGCGGCGAAATCGCCGTAGTTCTTGCGTGCCCCGGTCACGGTAATCATGTCGTGCTCCTCTTACGGTCGAGCAGAGTCATCAGCAGGAGGGTCACCACAGCGATCGACATCAGCAGTGTCGCCGCGGCGTAGGCCCCGAAGGTGTTGTGGTCATCGATGTAACGGAAGTGCACGAGCAGGGTCAGGGTCTGCGACTGGCCGGGAATGCCCGACGAGACCATGATGACGGCACCGAACTCGCCGAGAGCGCGGGCGACGGTGAGGACGATGCCGTACGTCAGGCCCCAGCGGATCGCCGGAAGGGTGATCCGGGAGAACGTCTGCCACTTGGACGCCCCGAGCGTGGCCGCGGCCTGCTCCTGCTCGTCCCCGATCTCGTGCAGCACGGGTTCCACCTCGCGCACCACGAACGGCAGGGTCACGAAGATCGTGGCGATCACCATGCCGGGCAACCCGAAGATCACCTTGAAGCCGAGCGACTCGACGCCGCCGAACCACCCGTTCGCACCCCACAGCAGGATCAGCGAGACGCCGACAACGATCGGCGACACCGCGAACGGAAGGTCGACGACGGACTGGAGCAGCCCGCGGCCGGGAAAACGACCCCGCACGAGGGCCAGCGCGGTGACGATGCCGAAGATGACGTTGATCGGCACCACGATCGCGACGATCAGCAGCGACAGGTTGAGCGCCGAGATCGCGGCCGGGGTGCTGATCGCGTGGTAGAAGGCGACGAATCCGTGCTCGAAGGTGCGGTACAGGATCACGCCGATCGGCACGATCAGGAGTACGAACAGGTAGCCGAGGACGATGGTGCGCAGGCTTATCCGCGCCCAGGGTGAGATCTTCACTGCGCCTGCTCCTCTCGGCGCTGGTTGCGCGCGGCGAAGATACGCAGCACGAACAACGTCGCGAAGGCGATTGCCAGCAGGGTCACCGACACCGCCGCCGCACTGACGGGACGGTCGATCTCGATCTGCTGCTGGATGTACTGCGAGGCCACCTGGGTCTCGCGCGGGATGTTGCCGCCGATCAGCACCACCGAGCCGTACTCGCCGATCGCGCGGGCGAAGGCGAGCCCGGCGCCACTGATGATCGCGGGTGCGAGCGTCGGCAGCACCACTCGACGGAAGATCGTCCAGTTGTTCGCGCCGAGCGATGCCGCGGCCTGCTCCACCTCGCGGTCGGCCTCCATCAGCACCGGCTGCACCGACCGGACCACGAACGGCAGGGTGACGAACGCGAGCGCCACGATCAGGCCGGGCTGAGTCGCATTGAGATGCACGTCGATCGGGCTCTGCGGCCCGTACAGCGACAGCAGCACGATGCTGGCGACGATGGTCGGCAACGCGAACGGAAGATCGATCAGCGACCCCACGATCCGCTTGCCCGGGAACTCGTCCCGCACCAGCACCCACGCGATCATCGTGCCCATCACCACGTTGATCAGGGCAACGATCACCGACACCACGATCGTCACACGGAGCGCCGCCAGGGCGCCGGGCGCGGTGACCGCGTCCCAGAACCCGGACCACCCGTCCTCGAACGATGTCACTGTCAGCGCCGCCAGGGGCAGCAACACGATGATGCTGAGCCACAACGCCGCGATCCCGATCCCCAACGGACCGACCGCGCCGGTGACGGCGAACCGGCGCCGGAAGCGTCCCTTCGGTTTCCGCGGTGGTGCGGCCGGCACGGTCGGCTGTGGCGCCTGAGTCGTCACTGTCGTCATCACTTCGTCGCGTTCTCGTAGATAGCGGCGATCCGGCCCGAGTCCTGCTCGAACAGATCCTTGTCGACGGTGTCCCAGCCACCGAGGTCGGCGACGGTCCACAGCTGCTGCGGTTCCGGGAAGTCGGCGGCGTACTCGGCCATGACGGCCGGGTCGACGGGCCGGAAGCCGGCCTCCGCCCACTGCCGTTGCGCCGCGGGGGTATACAGGAAATCACGGAACGTGACCGCGGTGGATGCGTTCCGACCGGTCGAGACCACCGCCACCGGGTTCTCGACCTTGAAGGTCACCGGCGGGGTCACGTGCTCCACCGGATCACCCTTGCGTTCGGTGAACAGCGCCTCGTTCTCGTAGCTGAGCAGCACGTCACCGGTCCCCTGCAGGAACATCTCGGTCGCCTCGCGGCCGGACTTCGGCTGCACCTTCACGTGCTCACCGATCAGCTTGCCGAGATAGTCGAGACCGGCCTTCGGATTCCGCCCGCCGTCGCTCGCGGCCGCATAGGGAGCCAGCAGGTTCCACTTCGCCGACCCGGAGCTGAACGGGTTCGGGGTCACGACCTCGACGCCCGGCCGGAGCAGGTCGTCCCAGTCGCCGATGTTCTTCGGATTGCCCTCGCGGACGACGAGCGTCACCACGGACCCGAACGGGACACCGCCGTAGGTGTCCTTGTTCCAGCTGTCGTCGACCAGCCCCTCCTCGACGAGGCGCGTGATCTCCGGCTCGACGGAGAAGCTGACGAGGTCCGCCTGGGCACCGTCCTTCACCTTCCGCGACTGGTCGCCGGACGCCCCGTACGACGGGTTGAACCGCACCCCCGCGCCCTCGCCGGTCTGGGCGAACGCGGCGGTCACCTTGTCGTAGCCGGGCTTCGGGACTCCGTAGGCGAACATGTTGATCGTGCCGCCGCTGCCGTCCGCACCGACGTCGACTCCGCCCATGACATCGCTCGAGCCGCCGCTACACCCGGCAAGAGCGACTGCTCCGACCGCGACGAGCGCAGTCAGGAACGAGCGGGACCGATGCTTCATACGGATTTACCTTCCTACAGTGCCGGCAGATGCAGAAGAGCTCGCGCCGAAGACCCCCGACCGGACGGTCGGTCGGTTCGAATGAGGCCTGGATGCGGGGAGGTGTTCGCGGTGCACGTCACCGCTTGAGCGGAACGGGAGGAGAGAGCGCGTTCGGATCGAACGCGCGTGTCACGACAGAGCGAACACCGAGACAGGAATCAACAACAGTCGATGTCGGCGACTGCGAGTCGGCCGACAGCGATCAACGCCAGTTCATGGCGGACCTGGTGCGCGACGACTACAGACACGCGGCAGACTTTAGCAGAGCACGGAACCGACGTCCGAATGGCGCGATCCGCCGGCACGGACGGTCAGCGGGTGAAGTACCAGGCGATGACGACCAGGACGATCAGCGCGATCAGCGCCAAGGTCACGCGTGAGCGCGGCATCAGGAACCCTCCACCTTCGTGTGTGCGTCCACCCGGACGTCGGAATCGGCCGGATCGGGGCGACCGACCGCCGCAAACAGCGCGGACAGCACGCGGTCGAGCGCCCAGGCGATCCCGAAGCAGGCAGGAATCATCACCGCGATCACCAGGACGACCTGGGGGATGAACGGCAGGCCGGCGACCCACAGTTCGGCGCCGTCCCACCAGTTCGCGAGTTGATCCACCCGACCACCCTAGCCGCTGACGAAACGGTGACCGAACACGGCGCATCAGTCGCCATGTTCGGTCACCGGCGGCACGGGAACCCGCGCGGTCCCTACTTCGTCGCGTTCTCGTAGATGACGGCGATACTGCCCGTCCCCTGCTTGAAGAGTTCCGCGTCGACGGCGGACCAGCCGCCGAGGTCCGCGATGGTCCACAACTGCTGCGGCTGCGGGAAGTCGGCCGCGAACTCCTTCGCGACAGCCGGATCGACAGGCCGGAAACCGGCCTCCGCCCACAGCTTCTGTGCCTCCGACGTGTACAGGTAGTCACGGAATGCGGTCGCCTGGGCAATGTTCGGACTGTTCGAGATCACCGCCACCGGGTTCTCGATCTTGAAGGTGGTCGGCGGGGTCACGTGCTCGACCGGATCACCGTTCCGTTCGGTGAAGAGCGCCTCGTTCTCGTAGCTGAGCAGCACGTCACCGGTCCCCTGCAGGAACGTCTCGGTGGCCTCGCGGCCGGACTTCGGCTGCACCTTGACGTGCTCGCCGACCAGCTTGCCGAGGTAGTCGAGACCGGCCTGCGGGTTCTTGCCACCGTCGCTCTTCGCGGCATAGGGGGCCAACAGATTCCACTTCGCCGAGCCGGAGCTGAACGGGTTCGGGGTCACGACCTCGATACCGGGCCGGAGCAGGTCGTCCCAGTCCTGGATGTTCTTCGGGTTGCCCTCACGGACGACGATCGTCACGACCGACCCGAACGGAATCCCCTTGTAGGCGTCGTTGTTCCAGTCCTCGTCGACGAGGCCGGCATCGACGAGGCGAGTGATGTCGGGTTCGACCGAGAAGTTCACGAAGTCGGCCTGCGCGCCGTCCTTGACCTTCCGCGACTGGTCACCCGAGGCCCCGTAGGACGGGTTGAATCGCACCCCCTTGCCCTCCTCGGTCTCGGCAAATGCGGCGGTGACCTTGTCGAATCCCGGCTTGGGAACCGCGTATGCGAACAAATTGATCGTGCCGCCGCTGCCGTCGGCGCCGGTATCGGCGCCACCGACGACGTCACTCGAGCCGCCGCCGCACGCGGTCAGCGCGACTGCGCCGATCGCGGCGAGTGCGGTCAGGAACGAACGGGAACGGTGCCTCATGGATTGCCTTCCTACCAGGCTCACAGGTGCTGTGGATGCCGTACGAGAACCGACCCGGCACATGCCGGGTCGAGAAGAGCGGAACGGAAAACGGAACACTGAAGTCGGAACTCGGACAGATGTCCTGGAGTTGACGGCGTTCGGCACGAGCCGCGCACGGGAAGTTCCCCGCGGCCGGCGGGGAACTGGGGTTACGACAGAGGTGCGGTCGAGACCGGATCTACGCGCAAGCGAACGCCGAGACCCGCATCAGCAACAGTGAATATCCGCAACTGCAAGCCCGCCGACGGCAATCAACGCCAGTTCATGGCGGATGCGGTGAGCGGCGGCAGCAGACACGTCGCCGACGATAGCAGACGTCCGTCCGTAATCGAACAGTCGGAACGATGCCGAAGAACCCGAACAACCCTGCCGGAGACCTCCGCCGAACTGTGGACGCTGACCGACGCACGGGTCGATGATGAGGGGATGACGTCGCAGGCCGAGCAGTCCGTGACCACGCCGATCAGAGATTCCGACGAGGTCGCACCGAGGCGTCGCAGCGTCTTCCCGCCGATCGACGACTACGCCTTCCTCTCCGACTGCGAGACGAACTGCCTGGTCGCACGCAACGGCGCGGTCGAGTGGATGTGCGTCCCGCGCCCCGACTCCCCCAGTGTGTTCGGCGCGATCCTCGACCGTAGCGCCGGACACTTCCAGATCGGACCGTACGGCCAGAACGTGCCGTCTGCGCGGCGCTACCTGCCGGGTGGGCTGATCCTCGAGACCACGTGGCAGACCCAGACCGGCTGGCTGATCGTGCGTGACGCACTCGTGATGGGCCCGTGGCACGCCAACGAACAGCGCTCCCCCACGCGCCGTCGGACACCGTCGGACTGGGACGCCGAACACATCCTGTTGCGGACCGTCAAGTGCGTGAGCGGCACCGTCGAGTTGGAGATGAGTTGTGAGCCGGCGTTCGACTACCACCGCGCCCCGGCGCACTGGGAGTACACCGGAAACGTGTACGAGGAGGCCACCGCCACGTGCCGCACCGCCGCCCCGGGCGAGCAGCCGACGCTGCGGCTGACGTCGAATCTGCGGCTCGGACTCGAGGGGCGCGAGGCCCGCGCGCGCACCCGCATGGTGGAGGGCGACAACGCGTTCGTGGCCTTGTCGTGGTCGGAGCCGACGGCCCCGCAGACCTTCGAGGAAGCCGCCGACAAGATGTGGCAGACCACCGAGTGCTGGAGACAATGGGTGACGATCGGGCGTTTCCCCGACCATCCGTGGCGGAGC
Organism: Rhodococcus sp. AG1013; assembly: GCF_003350365.1. Classification (NCBI taxonomy): domain Bacteria; kingdom Bacillati; phylum Actinomycetota; class Actinomycetes; order Mycobacteriales; family Nocardiaceae; genus Rhodococcus; species Rhodococcus sp. AG1013. The sequence continues at coordinate 86,897 of NZ_QQAT01000003.1, read as the reverse complement.
CACCTGCAGAGCAGCGCACTGACTCTCAAGGGCCTGACCTACGCACCGACCGGCGCCCTGCTCGCCGCACCCACCACGTCACTGCCGGAAACCCCCGGTGGCGAACGTAACTGGGACTACCGGTACGCATGGGTGCGGGATTCGACGTTCGCGCTCTGGGGCCTCTACACCCTCGGGCTCGATCGTGAAGCCAACGACTTCTTCTCGTTCATCTTCGACGCTGCGCAGTCGGACGACGGCGATCCGGCCCCACTGCAGGTGATGTACGGGGTCGGCGGCGAGCACACCCTCGTCGAAGAGGAGCTCAGTCACCTGAAGGGGTACGACGGGGCCCTGCCCGTGCGGATCGGCAACGACGCCTACAACCAGAACCAGCACGACATCTGGGGAACCCTGCTCGACTCGGTGTACCTGCACGTCCGGTCCCGCGACCAGGTCCCCGAGACGTTGTGGCCGCTGCTCGAGCGGCAGGTCCAGGAGGTCATCGAACACTGGCGTGAGCCGGACCGCGGGATCTGGGAGGTGCGCGGCGAGCCGCAGCACTTCACATCGTCGAAGATCATGTGCTGGGTGGCGCTCGACCGCGGCGTCAAGCTCGCCAACCTGCACGGCGAGAAGGCCTACGCGGCGCGGTGGTCCGAGATCGCCGACGAAGTCAAGGCCGACATCCTCGAGCACGGCGTCGACGAACGCGGGGTATTCACGCAGCGCTACGGGCACCCGTCCCTCGACGCCTCACTGCTGCTGGCACCACTGCTGCGGTTCCTGCCCGCCGACGATCCCCGGATCCGGGCGACGGTCCTGGCGATCGCGGACGAACTCACCGAGGACGGACTCGTGCTCCGCTACCGCGTCGAGTCCACCGACGACGGCCTGTCCGGCAAGGAGGGCACGTTCACGATCTGCTCGTTCCTGCTCGTGTCCGCGCTCGTCGAGATCGGGGAGGTGCAGCGGGCCAGGGACCTGTGTGAACGGCTGCTTTCGTTCGCGAGCCCGCTCAAGCTCTACGGCGAGGAGATCGACCCCAAGAGTGGCCGACACCTGGGCAACTTCCCGCAGGCGTTCACCCACCTGGCCCTCATCAATGCCGTCGTCCACGTCATCCGCGCCGAGGAAACCGGCCACACCGGGACGTTCCAGCCCGCGCACGGCCCTTCGTGATCGTTGCGGAACGGCCGCGAATGTCGGTGGCCTGTGTGACGATCGACGCATGCTGGATCACCTCGGAATCCAATGTGCCGACCCCGCAGCCGGTGCAGCCTTCTACGACGCGGTGCTCGCTCCGCTCGGCGGTGTTCGAATCAAGGAGTACGGACCCGTCATCGGGTACGGCGTCCCGCCGCATCCAGACTTCTGGATCAGCCCGCGGGTACCCGCCGACGCCGGGTTCCGCGAGTCGCACATCGCGTTCGTGGCCGAGTCTCGCGCCGCGGTCGACGCGTTCTTCGCCGCGGCGGTCGAGTCAGGGGCGGAGGTGCTGCACAAGCCGCGTATCTGGCCGGAGTACCACCCGGACTACTACGGCGCATTCGTGCGCGACCCCGACGGCAACAACGTCGAGGCGGTCTGCCACCGCCCGGAGTAGCTGCGCCGACTCAGAACGTCCGGCGGAGCAGACTCTCCGCGTCGGCCGCGATCGCGCGCACCACATCGCCCGCCGGTCGTTCCGACGTCACGAGCCCGGCCGCCTCCCCCGCGTACACAACACCCTGATTGCTGTCCGCCGGATCGTAAGCGGCGGCGAGGGTTTCGTTGTCCGCACCCTTCGCGTGCCACTTCGCGGTGTAGTCGTTGGACAGCGCGCGACCACCCCAGCGGGCCGGCCACGGCTGATCGCGGGCCTGGTCGAAGATCGACGTGTAGACGGTGTCGGCGCTGCCGGCCTCGATCAGCTTCCGCCGCGCATACTCCGGGCCGATCGTCTCGGGGCTCGCGAGCAGAGCGGTGCCGATCATCGCGCCCACCGCACCTGCGGCGATCACCGCCGCCAGGCCGCGGCCGGTGCCGATGCCGCCGGCCGCGAGCACGGGCAGGCTCGTGGCGTCGAGCACCTCCTGCAGCAGCGGCAGCGTGCCGATCCGTCCGGTGTGCCCGCCGGCCTCGCCGCCCTGCGCGATCACGAGGTCGACGCCCGCCCGCTCCACCACACGGAGATCCTCGACGGTGTTGACCTGCGAGACCGCCAATGCGCCGGCTGCGTGCACCCGGTCGACGTAGGGTGCCGGATCACCGAACGACAGCGACACGACACGCGGCTTCTCGGCGAGCGCCGCCTCGAGCAGCGAGTCGTCGGCGTCGAGCGACCACGTCATGAGGCCGATGCCGAGTGGCCCGCCGCCGATCTCGCGGGCGACCGCCGACTCCGCCGCGATCCACTCCGGCGTCGAATAGCGCGCCGCACCGAGCAGCCCCAGCCCGCCCGCCCGAGTGACCTGACCGGCCAGTTCGCCGCCGGCCCGTCCGCCCATCGGGGCACCGAAGATCGGCACCTCCAGCCCGAGCTCACGGGTCAACCAGGTGCCGATCATCGCGTCCCCTCCTACTTGCCCTTGGGCTTGTCCGCCACCGACTCGTTCGACAGCGCCGCGACGAAGGCTTCCTGCGGGACCTCGACGCGACCGATGGTCTTCATCCGCTTCTTGCCCTCCTTCTGCTTCTCGAGCAGCTTGCGCTTACGGCTGATGTCGCCGCCGTAGCACTTCGCGAGCACGTCCTTGCGGATCGCGCGAATGTTCTCGCGCGCAATGATCTTCGAGCCGATCGCGGCCTGGATCGGCACCTCGAACTGCTGACGCGGGATCAGCTCGCGCAGCTTGGTGGTCATCTTGTTGCCGTAGGCGAACGCGGCGTCCTTGTGCACGATCGCGCTGAACGCGTCGACGGTCTCGCCCTGCAGCAGGATGTCCACCTTCACCAGCGCCGCCTGCTGCTCACCCGACTCCTCGTAGTCGAGGCTCGCGTAGCCCTTGGTCCGCGACTTGAGGGCGTCGAAGAAGTCGAACATGATCTCGCCCATCGGCAGCGTGTAGCGCAGCTCGACGCGGGTCTCCGAGAGGTAGTCCATGCCACCGAGCTCACCGCGTCGGGACTGACACAGCTCCATGATCGCGCCGGTGTACTCGCTCGGCGCGATCACGGTGCACTTGGCCATCGGCTCGTACACCTCGCGCACCTTGCCCTCCGGCCAGTACGACGGGTTGGTCACCTCGTGCTCGGCGCCGTCCTCCATCACGACTCGGTAGACCACGTTCGGCGCGGTGGAGATGAGGTCGAGGCCGAACTCGCGCTCGAGTCGGTCCCGGGTGATCTCCATGTGCAGCAGGCCGAGGAACCCACAACGGAAGCCGAAACCGAGGGCCACCGAGGTTTCCGGCTCGTAGGCGAGCGCCGCGTCGTTGAGCCGCAGCTTGTCGAGCGCGTCACGCAGCACCGGGTAGTCGGAACCGTCCATCGGGTACAGGCCCGAGTAGACCATCGGCTTGGGGTCGCGGTAACCGGTCAACGGCTCGGACGCGCCGTTGCGGAAGGTGGTGACCGTGTCGCCGACCCTCGACTGCCGCACGTCCTTCACACCGGTGATCAGATAGCCGACCTCCCCGACGCCCAGGCCGACGGTGGCCTTGGGCTCGGGCGAGATGATTCCCACCTCGAGCAGCTCGTGCGTGGTGCCGGTCGACATCATCGTGATCTTCTCGCGGGGACGGATCTTGCCGTCCACCACACGCACGTAGGTGACGACGCCGCGGTACGCGTCGTACACGGAGTCGAAGATCATCGCGCGCGCCGGACCGTCCGCGTCGCCGACCGGGGCGGGCACCTGCTTGACGACCTCGTCGAGCAGTTCCTTCACACCGACACCGGTCTTGCCGGAGACCCGCAGCACGTCCTCGGGTTCACAGCCGACGATGTGCGCGATCTCCGCGGCGTACCGGTCGGGATCGGCGGCCGGCAGGTCGATCTTGTTGAGCACCGGGATGATGGTGAGGTCCTTCTCCATCGCCAGGTACAGATTGGCCAGAGTCTGCGCCTCGATGCCCTGGGCGGCATCGACGAGCAGCACCGCACCCTCACACGCCTCGAGCGCGCGAGAGACCTCGTAGGTGAAGTCGACGTGGCCCGGCGTGTCGATGAGGTGCAGGACGATCTCTTCGGTCGTGCCGTCCTCGTTCTCGACCGTCCATGGCAGCCGCACGTTCTGCGCCTTGATCGTGATGCCGCGCTCACGCTCGATATCCATGCGGTCCAGGTACTGGGCGCGCATCGCGCGCTCCTCGACGACCCCGGTCAGCTGCAGCATCCGGTCCGCCAGCGTCGACTTGCCGTGGTCGATGTGCGCGATGATGCAGAAGTTCCGGATCTTCGCGGGATCCGTGAATGTTTTCTCTGCGAAGTTGCTGGTCAAGCCCTATTCCCTCGTCTCACTCGCGCACCTACATCGACCCGGTCCGGTTGCCTGTCCCGCACTGGTCCCGCACCAGAACCATATCCACCGCGTCCCGTGCCCGTTCATCATCTCCCGGCCACAGGTGCGCATAGACGTCCAGTGTGACAGCTGGCGACTTATGTCCTAAATACTGAGCCACCATCGGGACCGACGCACCCGCGAAAATCAGCGTCGACGCGAAGAGGTGCCGGAGGTCGTGGAAGCTCTTCCCGTCAGGCAGACCGCAGTCCCGGCGCACGATGACGCGTTGACGGAGAAGGCAGATCCTGGGCCTGATGGGAAGTGATGGTTCGATCGCGATCGGACGCAACGCGGCAATGACGTCCCCGTCAGGAACGGGCCATGTGGTGATTGGCTCCGGGGCAACGGTAACTGTTCCCGTCATAGGGAACGGCTCTGTCGCGATTCGACTCAACTCATCTGCGGGAGCCACCGCGGCAGCAGTCGGCTGCTCTGCTCAGGCGGCAGACAATGCCACTGCTGTCGGATATACGGCAAAAGCGACCGGAACCTACGACACCGCTTTCGGCTTCAGCACCACCGCCAGTTGCGGGTTCGGCGTGGCTCTTGGGCGGAATGCCGCAACGTCTGGCGACCAGAATGGCACGGCCATTGGATCTGGCGCGAAGTCGACCCACGCGAACTGGTCGTGAAGATCGGCGGCACCGACATCGTCATCGCAACCCAGCCATAGGAGCACCATGCAAATCACCTTCGAACTACCCGACGAACACATGCCCCGCGCATACCGAGTCGCCTGCTACAGCCTCGGTGGACACGATCCCGACACTTGCGCCGACCAGGCTGTGCACCTGCAACGGTTCGCACAGAAAATGGCGCTCGAACACGTCGCCTTCACCGAACGCCGGATGGCGGAACAGGAAGCCGTCGATGCACTCGAACCACTGGCATGACAATGGCCCCCACCCTCACCCGAGGAGTGGGGGCCACTTCTGCGTTCACAGGAACGGTTTCGCGTGCCGGTCAGCTAGCGGCGCTCAGTGCACCGGCGATGCCGAGGATAACGAGACCTCCGAAAGCCCAGCTGACAATGCCGGCAATGTTTTCGACCAGCGTGAACTCGGAGAACGAACCCATAGCTAACTCCTTCAAGTGATAGTGGCTGTACGGCAAATTCTGCCGGATGCCGAAAAACTAGCCGCTTGTGCTGGCTGTGTCACGTTGTGGTGTGGGGAGGGTATAGGTGAAATCGGCAAATTGACAGCCTCCCGAAGGTATGGCTGGCCGCCCCACTCAAAGGGGGGTGAGGCGCGCGGGACGGCTGCCGCCGGCTTCCCTCCGTCCACATCGCGCAACCTACGCGCCGGGTCCGACAATCACATCCGAGCCAGCAGCTCCGCCTTCTTCGTCGCGAACTCGTCCTCACCGAGCACGCCCATATCCGGCAGGTCCGCGAGCTTCTTGATCTGGTCGGCAATATCCGGCGCCGCGGCGGCCTGCATCACGATCGGGGCGGGAGCTGACGGAGCCGACGCATCGGCCTTCACCTTCCTGAACGCCTGGATGAACGTCTCAGCGCGGCCGTGCGCAACCTGCTTGATCTCTGCCGAACGGCCCGAAATCGAGATGCTGATGACCTCGCCGCCCATCTTCTTCGCGTGACCCAGTGACCCGATGGCTGAGAACTCGAACTCTTCAACCTGCGCGCCGAAGAGCGACTTGTCGAAGAAGAACAGGCGCTGCGTGGTCAGGACGAGCATGCCCTGCTTGCCGCCATAGACGCCCTGGGCGAGCTCGACGACGCGCTCATCGGTGTGGACGTACTGAGTGAGGGCTGAGGCCGCCTGGAATCCGAAGAACCGGCCCATCTTCACTGGTCCCGCACCAGCGTCGAAAGCGGGCAGATTCAGCCGACTCAACCGAACCTATAAAACAGCGTGACCTGCAGTAATGCGATCATCCCAGGTGGTGGGACTCGCCGTGCACGATGTGCGCGATGATGCAGGAGTTCCGGATCTTCGCGGGATCCGTGAACGTCTTGTCGGCGAAGCTGCTGATTTCCGGGCCCCTTACCTGGACTGGTACCGGCCCGTTGGCGGGCCACTGTCACGGCGCAAGGATGGTCCAATCACACGCAACGCCGATTTCTCGGTGCACGGTCGGCGGCACCGGACACAACTAAGCTCGGGCACCATGGCGAGCACGTGGGGCAGCATCGGCAGAAAGCTGGGAGACTTCGCCGTCGCGCAGGGCCCGAAGCTGCTGAAGCAATTACAGAACTCCGGGACCGTCAAACGCGCGACCGAGGCGATCAGTGGATCCGGACACCCGGGGGTCAAGCCCGGCCGCCCCGTCGCACACTCCTCGGCGCCCACCGCGCACCGCGCCCGCCGGATCGAATACTCCCCCAGCCTCGACGGGCAGGCCGATCCGGGCGAGGTCGTCTGGACGTGGGTCGCTTACGAAGAGGACCCGCGTCAGGGCAAGGACCGTCCGGTCCTCGTCGTCGGGCGGGACGGCCACACATTGCTGGGGTTGATGCTGTCGTCGAACCGCGAGCGGGACGACGACCGCAACTGGTTGGCCCTGGGCACCGGCACGTGGGATTCGGAGCACCGCCCCAGCTGGGTTCGCCTCGATCGCGTCCTGGACGTCCCGGAGGCGGGCATCCGTCGCGAGGGCGCCATTCTCGATCGCCCCCGCTTCGAGGCGATCGCCGCGCGCCTGCGGTCGGACTACAGCTGGAGCTGAGTTCTCGAACAAACGAAAGGAAGGGTCCGCCGCATCCCGTGCGGCGAACCCTTCCGTCACTTATTGCGGTCAGTCGTTGAGACGATCGAATCGACCGAACAGCGCGCGATAGATGACTGCACCGAGCGCGCCGCCGATCAGCGGGAAGACGATGAACAACCACACCTGACCCATTGCACCGTCCTGGAACGGAGCAACCGCGAAGCTGCGGGCCGGGTTGACGGACGTGTTGTCGATCGGGATCGAGATGAGGTGGATCACCGCGAGGGTGAAGCCGATGGAAACACCCGCGAGGGGCACATCCGAAAGCTGATCGGTCGAGGCGAGGACGACGAACACGAGCAGTGCCGTCAGCAGGATCTCGATCGTCATCGCCGCACCGATGCCGTAGCCGGGCTCGATGAGCTTGCCCAGCGGTCCGCTCTCCGCCGACGGACTGTGGATGCCCCAGCCGTTCGCGGCGAGTCCGTCGGTCTTTCGGTCGTAGGTCGGCAGGCTCTGCGCGATCGCATACACCGCCAACCCGGCGAAAAGACCACCGATCACCTGCGCGAGCGCGTACAGGCCGGCCTTGGCTGCGGAGATGCGGCCGAGGATGAAGTGGCCCAACGTCACCGCGGGGTTCACGTGGCATCCCGAGATCGGGCCGATCGAGTAGACGAGGAACATCAGCGTCAGACCGAACGCAAGCGCGATACCGAGCTGACCGACCTTGGCCCCCGCGAAAACTGCAGTACCGATTGCGGAGAAGACGAGCACGAAGGTCCCTACGCCCTCGGCCAGGTACTTCTTCAGATCGGAGATCGGCTCCTTCTCCGCAATCTCCTGTGCCGTGCCCTCAGCCCGGTACTTCTTCAGGCCGGAATTCGACCCCTCGTCCGCAATATCCTTGGCTGTCGACATACACCCACCTCTCGAACCGCGTTGCCTGCGTTGTCGATCGGGACTTTACGTACAAGAAGGTCGGTTTCCCGGGATTTCGGATAGGCCCGAGTCCGAATCGGTATGCGGGAGCGCCGGTTCCGCCACGAAAACGCGAACCGGACGACCGTCGGTTTGAGATCGCCGTGCCGATGCTGGTAGTGTCGTCGGTCGGCGCACCCATGCGCTCAGAGCTTTTCGACAGTAACCAGCAAAGACGACAGGATTTTACGCGTGGCCAATATCAAGTCCCAGGTGAAGCGGATCCGCACCAACGAGCGCAACCGACTCCGCAACCAGTCGGTCAAGTCCTCGCTGCGTACGGCGATCCGTTCCTTCCGCGAGGCCGCGGCAGCCGGTGACAAGGACAAGGCCAACGAGCTCCTCGTCGCCACCAGCCGCAAGCTCGACAAGGCAGCCAGCAAGGGCGTCATTCACGCCAACCAGGCTGCCAACAAGAAGTCGGCGCTTGCGCAGGTCGCCAACTCTCTCTGACAAGTTTCTGACGGTTCCGCCGTCGCAAGCTCTGTAGAAAAGAGCCCCCGATCATCGATCGGGGGCTCTTTTCCGTGCGCGGACGAGGCGGTGTGGAACTCGGACTGGCGGGAGGCGGATCCGGCCGGGACACGACCCCGACCCCGCCCGAATCCGGCCGGTCGGCGCCCGTCAGCGGCCGCCGTGGAGCGCCACGACCCGCTGGACCGCCCACTCGACGGCGAAGTCCGCGTCGGCGGCCTGGCCCTTCACGTCGGCATTGAGCTTGGCGACCACCTGCAGCGCCTCACCGATCGATGCCGGGTCCCACCCGCGCGCCTGTCCCTGCGCTTTCTTGATCTTCCACGGCGGCATTCCCAGCTCCGACGCCATCCGGAACGGGTCGCCCCGGCCGGCCGAGCCGACCCGCGCGATGGTGTGGACCGCGTCGGCGAGGGCATCGGCGAGGAGGACGTGCGGGACACCGCGATGCATGGCCCACCGTAGGGCCTCCATGGCGCCACGCCGATCGCCGGCCACCGCCTTGTCGGCGACATCGAAGCCCGACACCTCGGCCTTGCCGGAGTAGTACCGCTGGACCGCGACGGCGTCGATCTTGCCACCGGTATCGGCCACCAGCTGCGAACACGCAGCGGCCAGTTCACGCAGGTCCGATCCCACGGATTCGACGACCAACTCGATTACCTCGGGCGAGACTCGCACACCCGCGGCACGGAACTCTCCCCGGACGAATTCCACCCGCTCACCGGGCTTGAGCTTGGCGCACTGGTGCACGGTGGCACCCGACTTCTGGAGCACACCTGCCATCGCCTTCGCCCGGCCGGCGCCGGAGTGGAGCACGACCAGCACCACGCCCTCGGGGAGGTCCGCGGCCGCGTCCTGCACGAGGGCCACCGCGTCCTTGCCGGCCTCGGCCGCGGCCTCGAGCACGAGCACCCGATCCTCCGCGAACAGGGAGGGGCTGAGCAGTTCCGCCAACTCCGGAGCACTGGTGTCCCCCGCGCGCAACCGCGAGACCGGAACGTCCTCCGCCGCCGAACCGGCCGCGGCGCGGACGGCGGCGATGACCGAGGCGACCGCCCGCTCGACCAACAACTCCTCGTCACCGAGAACGAGGTGGAGCGATTCGGGCCGCGTAGAGGTGCTCACCGGACGATGGTGCCATGAGAGCGCCCCACCACCGCAAGTGCCCCGGACCCGGACCGAACCACCGCGACGTCGCCGTCGCGGTCGGTTCGCATCGTCACCGCGCCGAGTGCGCCGACCTTCGCGACGATGCCGGGATTGGGATGCCCGAACAGGTTGTCGGCGCCCACGCTCACGACCGCGACCCGGGGCCGGACCGCGGCGAGGAATTCCGGTGCGGTGGTGCGGGATCCGTGGTGCGGCAACTTCAGGACGTCCGCGCGCAGCGACACCCCCGAGCGCAGCAACGCCCGCTGGCCGGACTCCTCCACGTCGCCGGTCAGCAGGATGCGGCCGGCGGGAGTCTCGGCCATGATCACCAGCGAGCCGTCGTTGGCGGCGTCGTCGGCGGCCGCGGGGTCACGCGGCGTCGGGACCAGAGGACCCAGCACCGTCATCCGCAGGTCGGCCACCGTCAGTTCGCGCCCCGGTTCGAGCCGCAGCAGCCCGGCTCCGGCCCGTGAGGCGGCGGCCGACACGAAGCGGAAGCCGCCCCGGGGAAGGTCGGCCGGACCGATCGCCACCGCGCCGACTGCCCGGTCGCCGAGGACGCCGTCGAGTCCGCCGTAATGGTCGGCGTGTAGGTGGGTGATGATCACGAGCGCGATCTCGTCCACACCGAGACGGCGCAGGCACTGGTCCATTGCCCGCGGCTCGGGTCCCGCATCGACGACGACGGCCCGACCGTCGCCCGCCGCCAGGACCAGACCGTCGCCCTGACCGACGTCGCACGCGATGAACCGCCAACCGGCCGCGGGCCATCCCGGCGAGTACAGCCGCGTCGGTACCCATATCGTCGCGACACCGATGCCGAGCGCCAGCAGCATGCGGCGCGAAGATCGGTACCGCATCGCCAACCCCGCCAGCACGACGCCGACCGACACGATCACCGCTCCGGTCAGCCCACCGGCGACGACCACCGTCCCTCCCGGCACCGCCGCGGCCCGGTCCGCCACCTCGAGGAGCCACCACAGCGGCGGGCCCGCGATCCGGACGACGAGGGCGGCCGCCGGGAGCCACACGGACGCCAGGATCGCCGTCACCGCCCCGACGATCGTGATCGGTGCGACCACCGGCGCGACGAGGACGTTCGCGACGATCGACACCACGCTCACCGTGCCCGACATCGCGGCCACGAGCGGTGCGGTCACGACGAACGCCGCCACCGCGACCGCCCACGTCTCGGCGAGCCAACGCGGCCAGCCCCGCGCCCGGAGCCGTTCCACCAACACCGGAGACACCAGCACCAGTCCGGCGGTCGCGGCCACCGACAGCGCGAACCCGAAATCGACAGCGAGCGCCGGAAACAGCGCGAGCAGCACGATCACCGAGCCGGCGAGTGCGGGGATCGCCTGCTTCCGCCGTCCGGTCGTCAACGCCAACAGTGCGATACAGCCCATCGCCGCGGCGCGCAGCACACTCGGGGAGGGCCGGGCGACCACGACGAAGGCAGCCAGCGCCACGCCCGCCAACAGCGCCCCGGCGCGCGGGCCAACCCCGATCCCCCGCACCACCAACAGGACTGCACCGAGGACGATCGAAATGTTCGCGCCGGACACGGCTGTCAGGTGCGAGAGCCCGGCCGCGGTGAACTCGTCCTTCACTTCCTGCGGCAGCGCGGAGACATCGCCGACGACGAGTCCGGGCAACAACCCGGCCTGATCCGCGGGGAGTGCCTCGGCGGTCGCCGTCGCCAGCCGATCACGGATCGCCCCCGCCCAGCGCTGGATCACGGGCGGTGGGCCGACGCCGGACGGCGGACCGGTGGCCCGCACCACGGCGACGGTGAGGTCACTGCGCTGCGGTGTGTCGAGACGACCCCGCAGTGTGAGCCGCTGTCCGGGAAGCAGGGCAGCCCATTCGGGCCCCTCCGCGAACACCAGAACCGCGCCGCCCGCGCGGATCTCCGTTCCGCGGTCGGTGACCGCGCGCAACGACGCCCGGATCATCAGCTGACGCCCGCCCCCGAACCCTGCGCTCCGCAGCGGCTTCGGATCGTCGTCGAGCACCACGGACAGGGTTGCCGAACCACCGGCCTCGGCGCGCTCGGCGAGGGGATGGGCTTCCACGGCGTGGGTGCGCACCGCGATCGCCACCGCAAACCCGGATCCGATCAGCGTGGCCGCCAAGAGACCCGCCGCGATCATCGCCCACCGCGATCCGCGCGCGTCGGCGCCGGTCCGACGGCGCACGAGAATCGGAACGGCCAGCACCGTCCCGACGCACGCGAGGACCACCGCCGCCACCACCGCGCAGCGCCACCCGGCGTGCAGTCCCAGGAGCATGACACCCCAACTCACGAGCGCGGCCGGAACCAGTCTGAGATCGAGCTGGTGCTCCCGCTCCGTCACAGCACCACCAGTTCGCGCAGCTTCGCCAGCCGCGCCGGACCGATACCGTCCACCTCCCCCAGTTGCGCGATGTCGGTGAACTTGCCGTTGGTCTGGCGCCACGCCACGATCGCGGCGGCGGTGACCGGGCCCACCCCCGGCAGCGCGTCCAGCTCCGCCTCCCCGGCGGTGTTCAGGTTGACCTTGGCGACGGCCTTCGCAGTCGCGCCGGGTGTGGCCGCCGCCGCGCTCGCCCCCGAGCTCACGCGGGCGCTGCCGACCGTGACCGGCGCGCCCTCGGCCGGGGCGACCCCCACCAGTATCTGGTCGCCATCGTCGACACGCTCGGCCATGTTGAGCCCCAACACATCCGCGCCGGGTCGCGGGCCGCCGGCCGCGGCGAGCGCGTCGGCGATCCTCGACCCCGGTGGCAGCAGCACCAGACCCGCCTGATTGACCAAGCCCACGACACTCACCACCACCTGGGCAGCCGGTTCCGGGGGTGCGGGCAGCGCCGCCTGTGGGGAGACGCTCTCGGCAACTTCGGTGTCTCCGGCCCCGACGTCCCGGACCTCCACGGCAGGCAGCGGCGGAACCACCTGTGCGGTGGGCCTGTCCCGCCACACCGTCACCGCCGCGATTCCCGCCGCCACCAGCGCGACGACGACGAGCGCCGCGGCACCACGACGACCGGGACTCAGCCGGGCGCCGGGCCAGCGCGGAGACGGACGTTCGGGGCCCGGTTCGGCGGAGAAATCGTCCGCCTCGGTTGCCTCGGCCAGCCACTCGGGAGCCCAGGCGCGTGGGTGCGCCTCCCCCACAGCGTTATCGGAGTCGTCGTCGTGGTCGCGGCCGCTCGACCCGACACGAGCCGACGGCGGCAGCACGGCAGCCGAGGCGAGCCGTCGCCGCACCCGCGCACGATCCTGATCGGTACCCATGACGCCGACGGTAGGGTCCCGCCGCGACGGCGGAACCCCGGAGAGCCCGCCGGAAAGAAATCCTGTGGATCAGAGATCGGCTGTGGATGACGGCCCGGAATCGTGTTCCGGCAGCGCCGCGTCGGCGCCCCCGGGACAGACGACGATGCCGATCGCACCCGGTCCGACGTGCGCGCCGAGCACGGACCCGATCTCGGTGACGATCAGTTCGCTGACATCCGGGATCCGTTCCTTCAGCTGCGCGGCGATCTCCTCGGCACGCTCGGGCGCCTGCGAATGATGCACCGCGATCGCCGCGCGCTCCGCGCCCGCCTGCTCCACGGCCGCATCGACCAGTTTCGCGAGCGCCTTCGTCGAGGTCCGTGTCTTCTCGCGCAGCACCAGCTTGCCGTCGACCAGGTGCAGGACCGGCTTCATCGCCAACGCGGTGCCGAGCAGCGCCGCAGCGGTTCCGATCCGGCCACCGCGTCGCAGATGGTCCAGGCGGTCGACGACGATCGACGTCCGTCCGCGCGCCGCGACCTCGACGGCTCTCTGATACACCGACTTGAGGCTGCCTCCCGCGCGCGCGACCCGCGCCGCGGCCAGCGCCGGGTAACCCAGACCCATCCCCGTCGACTCCGAGTCGACGATGCGGACCATCTCCCCCAGCTTGTGCGCCGCCTGCCGGCCCGCCTCCCACGTGCCCGACAGCTGCCGCGAGATGTGGACGGCCACCACCCCGTCGCCGCAGCTGTCGGCCAACGCCGCCGCATACGCGTCGCCGAGTTCTCCCGGAGACGCGCCCGAGGTGGTCACGCCCGACAGATCGTCCGGGACGTCGTCGATGCCGTCACGCAGATCCGTGCCACCGCTGAGCAGATGCAGCGGGACGACCCGAATGCCGTACCGGTCCACCAGTTCGGGCGACAGACAGGCGGAGGAGTCGGTGACTACGACGACAGGCACGCCACTACCCTATTTCGATCTCGTCGGAGGTGTTCGAGCGACGGACGTTCTTGATCGCGTCGATCATCGCGGCCGCCACCTCCTCGTGCGCGTCCCAGCCCCAATGGATTCCGTCCGGATTCGCACGATCCGAGAAGACGTTCTCCCGCACCGCGGCCGCGAGATCCACCATCGGCACACCCTTGTCCGACGACCATGCCTCGAGGGCACGGACCGCGGGGGCACGCCCGGTGTGCACACGACCGTAGGCATCGCAGCGATGCACGGACGGATAGGTGCCGATCACCGGCAGGTCCGGGCGGATCGCTGCCAACGCGTCGCGGCAGCTCTCCAGGTACTCCACCGACAGCTTGGGCGGCAACGCCACCGGACGTCCCAGCTTCGACAGCCGTGGCTGCAGCCATTGGTAACCGGACCGGACGACGCGCCGCAACGCCGGCGGCCGGATGTAGCGCAGCTGTTCACGCAGCGCCGTCGGCAGCGGTGACGGCAGCGAATCCATGCCGCCGACCGCGAAGACGACGGCACCGGCCTGCGGCACCGCGGCCCACACCCGCGGGTCCTGTGTGATCGCCCACCACGCGTCACGGCTGGTCCAGCCGATGCGCGCGACGAGTTCCACCCGCCAGCCCAGTTCCTTCGCGACCAGGGTCGGCCAGATCCGCGGATGGTCGGCCGGCAGCCCGCCCTTCGGCCCGTAGTAGGCCAACGAGTCGGCGACGACCAGCAGCACCGGCTGCCCCGAGCTGCCACCGACGGCGGGGCCGTCAGAGGACGTCACTGGCCACGCTCGCTGACGCGTTCCACACATCCAATCGCCATACCGGATCTGTCCCCTCCCCGTGTCCGCTGAGCTGCACCCAGCTGGTGTTTCCTAGTCCACCGAGCACCGGCCACCGATCCACCGGCAGGTCGAGCAGTCGCGCCGTGAGCGCGGCGATGAGGCCGCCGTGTGCGACCAACACCAACGGATCCGAACCCCAGGATTCGTACCGTTCGAGCTGATCGAGCACGACGGGCAGGCTGCGGGCCGCGACGTCGATCCGGCTCTCACCGGCGGGCGGCGCCCATTCGGCGTCGGTGCGCCACCGTGCGCGCGCACCGGGCGAGATGACGTCGACGTCGGTGTGGGTGAGGCCCTGCCAGTCCCCCAGGTGGGTCTCCCGGAGCCGGGCATCGGTCTCCACCGGCAACCCGATGTGGTCGCCGAGCGCGAGCGCGGTGTCGTGCGCGCGGCGCAGATCCGACGACACGATCGCGAACGGACGCTTGTCGGCGAGCGCCTGCGCCGCCGTCTTCGCCTGCGCGCGGCCCAGATCGGACAGGTCGGTGTCGAGCTGTCCCTGCATCCGGTCCGACGCGTTGTATTCCGTCTGACCGTGCCGCAGCAGGATCAGACGTTTGACCGCGG
Source organism: Rhodococcus sp. AG1013 (assembly GCF_003350365.1). Lineage (NCBI taxonomy): Bacteria > Bacillati > Actinomycetota > Actinomycetes > Mycobacteriales > Nocardiaceae > Rhodococcus > Rhodococcus sp. AG1013. The sequence continues at coordinate 71,510 of NZ_QQAT01000003.1, read as the reverse complement.
GCACCGCCGCGGCCGAGGTCACTGCTCCGGCTCCCCGGCGTCGTCCGCCGGATCGGGCTCGATCGACAGCTGCCGCGGCTCGACACCCTCGACCGGGATCTCCGGGCAGTCCTTCCACAGCCGATCCAGCGCATAGAAGTTGCGCTCGTCGGTGTGCTGGACGTGGACGACGATGTCGACGTAGTCGAGCAGCGCCCAGCGACCCTCACGGGTGCCCTCGCGTCGCACGGGCTTGTGCCCGGCCTCGCGCAGCTTGTCCTCGACGTTCTCGACGATCGCGTTGACCTGACGCTCGTTGGGGGCGGAGGCGATGACGAAACAGTCCGTGATCACCAACTGCTCCGAGACGTCGAGCACCACCACGTCCGAGGCCAACTTCTCGTCGGCCGCCAGTGCCGCGATGCGTGCCATCTCCATGGCGTCGTTCGATGCGCTCACTCAGTGTTCTCCCGGTTCTGCTTGTACTGAAGATTGTGAAGGGTCTGCGGGTGCTTCGCCGGGCGACTGTCGCGCCGGAACCGGCTCGGACATCGTGACCGCACCGTCCAGGCGTGCCACACCGCTCGGCTGGTACAGGTTGCGCTTGCTGATGTACTGGACCACGCCGTCCGGCACGAGGTACCAGACGGGCCGGTGTTCGCTGGCCCGCAGTCGGCACTCCGTCGACGAGATCGCCAGGGCCGGAATCTCGATCAGGGTCACCGCGTCGCGCGGCAGCCGCTCGAGGTGCGACGAGAGGTGCTCGGTGTGCAGCTCGTAGCCGGGCCGCGAGACGCCGACGAACTTGGCGAGCGCGAACAGTTCCTCCCAGTCCTGCCACGACAGGATGCTCTCGAGCGCGTCGGCGCCCGTGATGAAGAACAGTTCGGCGTCGGGATGCTGCGTTCGCAGGTCCCGCAGCGTGTCCACCGTGTAGGTGACCTTGGCTCGGTCCACGTCGACGCGGCTCACCGAGAACCGCGGATTCGACGCCGTGGCGATCACCGTCATCAGGTAGCGGTCCTCGGCGGGGCTGACCTCGCGATCGTCCTTCTGCCACGGCTGACCGGTGGGGACGAAGATCACCTCGTCGAGGTCGAATCGATCCGCGACCTCACTGGCCGCCACGAGGTGCCCGTGGTGGATCGGATCGAAGGTGCCACCCATCACGCCCAGGCGGCGCCGTCGGGTGATCGCTGTCGGCTGCTGCACGATGATCCAGCTTACGGGTTGACGCAGCTCACGAATTCACACAGGCAGCAAACCGGCAACCACCGCGGCCAGTTGCTGCGCGGATCGGCACTCGTGCATGTCGATCACCTCGTTGTAGACCAGCGCCGCCGAGTCACCCGTACCCCACTGACCACGCGGTTCCGGGTTGAGCCAGTGCGCGTGCTTGGCGACCGACACCAGGTGTTCGAGCGCGGGAAGACCGGGATCGCGGTAGTTGTTGCGCCCGTCACCCAGGACCAGCAGCGAGCTGCGGCTGGTGATGGATTGCGCGTACCGCTCCGCGAACACCCCGAGCGCGTGACCGTAGTCCGAGTGTCCGTCGTACGTGATCAGGTCGGCTTCCCGGACCATCCGCGACATCGCGACGCCCAGGTCGGAGCCCGTGTCGAAGAACCGGGTGACCTCGTCGGTGGTGTCGATGAACGCGAACACCCGCACCCGCGAGAACTGCTCACGCAGAGCATGCACCAACAGCAACGTGAAATGGGAGAACCCGGCCACCGAGCCGGAGACGTCACACAGCAGCACCAACTCGGGCCGGGCCGGGCGCGGCTTACGCTGCACCAGATCGATCGGGACGCCGCCGGTGGACATGGACTTGCGCAGCGTTCGACGCAGGTCGATCGCGCCCGCCCGCGCCCGACTGCGACGCACCGCCAGCCGGCTCGCCAGCAGCCGCGCCAGTGGGGTGACGCTGCGCCGCAGGGCCGTCAGCTCCGCGTCCGACGCACGCAGGAAGTCGACCTCCTCGGCGAGCTTGGGCACGCCGTAGCTCGCGACCCTCTCCTTGCCGATCTGTTCCGCGGACCTCCGCCGGGTCTCCGACTCGACCATCTTGCGGAAGTCCGTGATCCGCTGCACCGCGGCGCGCTTGGCCACCTCGGAGGCGTAGTCCCCCGCAGGTCGTTCGCCGTCCTGCTGATTGCCGAGCAACCCGGAGAGGATCTTCTCGATCAGCCTGTCGGGGGCGACGTTGCGCAGCGCCTGGTACGCCGAGAACGACGGCCCGTTGGACGATTCGTACCGGCCGAGTTCGTCGACCATCTGCGCGACCAGCACCTCGAGCTGTTCGAGGGCCTCGGGCGAGTCGTCGGAGAGGAGTTCGGCCAACAGCTCCCGCAGCGCGTCGAGGTCGACCTCGCCGTCGGGCGACCGTGGCAGCGACCGGTCGATGCCACTGTCATCGCGCGCACCGACTCCGACGGGGAACCACAGGTCGAACAGCGCGTCGAAGGTCGCGCGGTGCGTCGGGCGGCGCAGCAGCGAGCAGGCGAGCCCCTCGCGCAGCGCCTCGCGGTCCAGGAGATCGAGAACCGACATCACCTGGCCGGCGTCGACGGTCTCGGACGGGCCGACCGAGATCCCGCGGCGCCGCAGCGCCTCGACGAAGTCGACGAGATGACCCGGAATTCCGTGCGGCGCCGGCGGACCTCCACGGCGGTGTGCTGGCGACGTGGCCATCGGCTCGATCCCCTCAGTTGAGGCGCAGCTCGGCGGCGGCGCGCTGCTGATCGGCCCGATGCTTGAGCACGACACCCATCGTGGCGCGGACCGCGTCGTCGTCGAGAGTGTCGAGACCGAGCGCGAGCAGCGTGCGACCCCAGTCGATGGTCTCCGACACCGACGGCACCTTCTTGAGCTGCATGCCGCGCAGCACGTTGACGGTGCGCACGAGTTGCTCGGCGATGGCCTCCGGCAGTTCCGGGACGCGGCTCGCGAGGATCCGGCGCTCGAGCTCGGCGTCGGGGAACTCGAGGTGCAGGAACAGGCAGCGACGCTTGAGCGCCTCCGACAGCTCCCGTGTCGCGTTGGAGGTGAGCACCGCGAAGGGCTTGCGCGTCGCGGTGATCGTGCCGAGCTCGGGAATGGTGACCGCGAAGTCGCTGAGGACCTCGAGCAGCAGGCCCTCGATCTCGACGTCCGCCTTGTCGACCTCGTCGATCAGCAGCACGGTCGGGTCCTCGCGGCGGATCGCGGTCAGCAGCGGGCGCGACAGCAGGAACTCCTCGGAGAACACGTCCTGCTTGGTGGCGTCCCAGCTGTGATCGCTGCCGGCCTGGATCCTGAGGATCTGCTTCGCGTGGTTCCACTCGTACAACGCGCGAGACTCGTCGACGCCCTCGTAGCACTGCAGGCGCACCAGTTCCGCGCCCGACGTCTGCGCGACGGCGCGGGCCAGTTCGGTCTTGCCGACGCCGGCGGGGCCCTCGATCAGGAGCGGCTTGCCCAATCGGTCAGCGAGGAACACCGCGGTGGCGGTCGCCTTGTCGGAGAGGTAGCCGGTCTCGGCGAGTCGCGCGATGACGTCGTCGACGCTCGCGAACAGCGGCGGTGCAGTCGGCAGGGCCCGGTCCACACTCGCTCCTTTCGGGCCGTCAGGCCGGTCGGGTATGACCGTCTCCCCAGACAGTCCACTTGGTCGAGGTGAGCTCGCCCAGGCCCATGGGGCCGCGGGCGTGGAGCTTCTGCGTGGAGATCCCGATCTCTGCGCCGAACCCGAACTGTTCACCGTCGGTGAATGCGGTCGAGGCGTTGACCATAACCGCGGCGGCGTCGACGCGGGCGGTGAACTCGCGCGCGGCGGACAAATCGGACGTCACGATGGCCTCGGTGTGGCCGGTGCCGTACCGGTCGATGTGCTCGACGGCCGCGTCGAGACCGTCGACGACCTTGAGCGCGATGTCGAGAGTCAGGTACTCCTCGGACCAGTCCTCCTCGGTGGCCGGGACCAGTCCGGGCAGGTCGCCGTGCACGGTGACGCTCTGCATCTGCAGGGCCTGCAGCAGCTGCGGCACCGCGGTGTCGGCGATCGCGGCGTCGACCAGCAGCGTCTCCGCGGTGTTGCACACGCTGGGACGCCGGGTCTTGGCGTTGAGGACGATCTTCTCTGCCATGTCCAGGTCGGCCGCGGAGTGGATGTAGACGTGGCAGTTGCCGACACCGGTCTCGATGGTGGGCACGGTGGCGTCGCGCACCACCGCGTTGATCAGCCCGGCGCCACCGCGCGGGATGACGACGTCGACCAGACCGCGGGCCTGGATCAGGTGGGTGACACTCGAGCGGTCCGCGCTGGGCAGCAGCTGCACGGCGTCCTCGGGCAGTCCCTCCGTCGCGAGGGCGGCGCGCAGCACCTTCACGAGCGCGGCGTTGGACTCGGCCGCCGACGACGATCCGCGCAGCAGCGCCGCGTTACCGGACTTGAGCGCGAGGCCGAACGCATCGACCGTGACGTTGGGGCGGGCCTCGTAGACCATGCCGACCACACCGAGCGGGACGCGGACCTGGCGGATCTCGAGCCCGTTGGGCAGCGTGGAACCGCGGACGATCTCGCCGACCGGATCCTGCAGGCCCGCGACCTGACGCAGGCCGGACGCGATGCCCTCGACCCGATCGGCGGTCAGCCGCAGCCGGTCGAGCAGCGATTCCTCGGTACCGGCCGCACGCGCGGCCTCGATGTCCTCGGCATTGGCGGCCAGGACGGCGTCGGTCGCGGCGAGAACGGCATCCGCGGCCGCATGCAGGGCGGCGTCCTTCTGCGCGGTGGTCAGCAGCGCCAGCACACGGGACGCGACACGCGCGCGGCGAGCGGCGCCGTGCACCGCCTCCCGAGTGTCCCCGGCTTCGCCGGCTGCGGGTGAAGTATGCGTCGCGGCAGTCATCTCTACAGATTAGCGACCGCGCCGGGCGCATAATCTATCTGCCCACGCGCCGTCTGCGTAAGGAAATGTCATTGTCACGACACGAGACGATCCCCGAAGCGCCCTCGGAGGGGTACAGCCGCGGACTGAACTCGCGCACCATCCAGATGATCGCCCTCGGCGGCGCGATCGGCACCGGGTTGTTCTACGGCGCCGGCGGTGCGATCGAGGAGGCCGGACCGTCACTGATCCTGGTCTACCTCGCGGCCGGTCTCGTGATCTTCGTCATCATGCGGGCGCTCGGCGAACTCCTCACCTACCGGCCGATCTCGGGCAGCTTCGCCGAGTACGCCGAGGAGTTCCTGGGCCGGTTCTTCGGGTTCGCGACCGGCTGGGCGTACTGGGCGGTGTGGGCCGCGACCTGTATGGCCGAGATCACCGTCGCCGGCAAGTACGTCGAGTACTGGTGGCCGAGTGTGCCCACGTGGCTGACTGCACTGGTGGTGCTGCTCGTGTTGTTCGGCGCCAATCTCATCTCGGTGAAGCTCTTCGGTGAGGCCGAGTTCTGGTTCTCGGCCATCAAGATCACCGCGATCCTGGGCATGATCCTCATCGGCATCGGGGTGCTCACGATCGGCTTCGGTCACGCGACCAACCCGACCGTGACGAACCTGTGGGCCGACGGCGGTGTGTTCCCGAACGGATTCGGCAGCGCACTGATGAGCCTGCAAGTGGTGATGTTCGCGTACGTCGGCGTGGAACTGGTCGGTGTGACGGCGGGCGAGGCCGAGAATCCCAAACAGACGTTGCGCAAGGCGATCAACACCCTGCCGTTCCGCATCGGGCTGTTCTATGTCGGTTCTCTCATCGTCATCCTGTCGGTCGCGAGCTGGCGGGACTTCGAGGCCGGCAAGAGCCCGTTCGTGGAGGTGTTCGAGCAGATCGGCATCCCGGCAGCCGCCGGCATCATGAACTTCGTGCTCCTCACCGCGGCACTGTCGTCGTGCAACTCCGGCATCTACTCGACGGGGCGGATGCTGCGGAGCCTCTCGCTGCGCCGCCAGGCGCCCGCGGCGTTGAGCCGGCTCAGCAGCCGGCAGGTTCCGTACGCGGGTCTCACCATGTCGGCCGGCGCAATGGTCATCGGCGTCATCGTGAACGTCCTGTCTCCCGATCGCGCCTTCGTCTACATCACGTCGGTGTCGACGATCGGGATCATCTTCGTGTGGGGCGTGATCCTCATGTGCCACCTCCGCTACCGCCGATTCGTCAACAGCGGCGCGCTGCCGGCGTCCGACTACCGACTGCCCGGCGCACCCTACACGAACTGGATCGCACTCACATTCCTGGCGTTCGTCGTCGTGCTGCTCTTCTTCACCGAGACCGGCCGGATCGCGCTCGCCGTCGGCGCCGTGTTCGGCGCGTTGGTCGTCGGCGGCTACTACGCCCTCCTCGGGCGCGCTTCCTCTCGCTACTGAGGGCACGGTCACCGACGACGCCGCCGTCGAGCGTGCCGTCGGGGCCACGGTGCTCGGAAATGCCATCGACTAGTTCTGCGCCTACGCCTACCTCACGACCACGATCGGCAAGGCCTTCGTCCCGGACGTCGGCGCTCGTCGTTCTCGTCCGAGGGCGAGCGTCTCGGCCTCTAGGAGGACGAGCGCGACCAGGGCGAGGGCTGCGCCGATCCAGCCGACACTGGGGTACCCGAATCCGGCAGTGAGTGCGAGTCCACCGAGCCAGGGGCCGACGCTGATGCCGACGTTGAACGAGGCGGTACTGCCTGCCGCGACGAGCGCCGGTGCCGCCGGAGCGATTCCGAAGACCCGCGCGTTGAGCGCGGGGTTGGCACCGAACCCTGTCGCTCCGAGGAGGAACACCAGGATCACCATCGGAAGAACCGATTCGGCGGTCAGCGCGATCAAGGCCGAGCAGACGAGCAATCCGGCGAACCCGACCCCGAGGACCCGAACGGGCCACCTGTCGAAAGCCCGACCCCCGACCGCGATGCCCAGCAGCGCCCCGACGCCATAGACCGACAGCACCGCGGGAACCCACGCCGGCGCAAGCCCGGTGGTGTCGATCAGCAAGACACCCAGGTAGGAGAACGTGACGAGCAGCGCCGCCGTCGAAGCCGCGGTCATTGCATAGGACAGCCACAGACGGGGCCGCGCCATCGCTCGAAGCTCATCACGAACCCGCGGCGACTCACTCGGCGTCAGGGCGGGCACGCGCGCCGCGACACCGGCCATCGCCGGCACCGACAGGACGACCACCGCCCAGAATGCGGCACGCCAACCGAAATTCTGCCCGATCCAGGTACCGGCGGGCAGCCCGATCACCGTCGCCACGGTGAGTCCACCGGCGACGATGCTCATCGCGCGGCCGCGCCGGTGACCGGGAACCAGTTCCATCGCGGTGCTCGCGGCGACGGCCCAGAACCCCGCGTACACGAACGCACCGATGAACCGGCTTGCGAACAGCGCCTCGAAGCTCGAACTGGTGGCCCCCACCACGTGCGCGAGGACGAACACCCCGATGAACAGCAGCAGAGCGCGCCGACGGGGCCACCGCAAGGTCGCGATCGTGAGAACTGGGGCTCCGATGACCATCCCGAGCCCGAAACCCGAGATCAACAGGCCCGCCTGCGGGACCGAAACGCCCAGGTCGACAGCAATATCGGGAACCAGCCCGGCCAGCATCAGTTCGCTGGTGCCCTGGGCGAAGATCGCGAAACCGAGGACGAAAACTGTCGTCGGCATCAGAGCATCACCCCGCCGCCGACGCCGATCCACTGTCCCTCAGCCGTAGCCCGCCGATCCATGTACCCCACTCCATTTCTTTAGTGACCGTTACAGAAAGCAGACCCTAGCACCTTGTGTAGCGCTTGCTCTAAAATGTGACCCATGGTGACAACGCTTCGCGGGCGCCCTCGCTCGTTCGATCGAGATGCGGCGTTGGACAAGGCGATCCGACTGTTCTGGCGCCAGGGCTACGAGGCCACCTCGGTGCGCGATCTCACCGAAGAACTCGGTATCGGGGCCCCGAGCCTGTACAACGCGTTCGGCGACAAGCAGCAACTCTTCGCCGAGGCGCTTCAGGTGTACGTCGAGCGCTACGGCGGCTTCATCGACCGCGCGCTGGCCGAGGAGCCGACCGCGAAGGCGGCAGCAGCCCGGGTCTTCCGCGACGGCCCGCTGCGCTACACCCGCCCAGACCTTCCGGCCGGCTGCCTCGTCGTCGATGGCGACGCGGGCACATCCAACGCCGAGGTCGCAGCGTTGCTGACCGAACTCCGCACGAGCAACGTCACGGCGTTCGCCGCAAAGATCCGGACCGATATCCACGCGCACGTTCTGCCGGCCGACACGGACGCCGTCACACTGAGCCGCTACACATTGACGGTGCTGAACGGCTTGGCCCACGCCGCCCGCCAGGGGGCCGGCCGGGTCCAACTCGAGGGCGTCGCCGAGCTTGCCCTGCGCGCCTGGCCCTGAGTGGCCGCCACCGCAACCCCGACCGTCGGACGAACGCCGACCCGTCGCGAGACCGCACGACCCAGGCGCGCCGACCTCGCCGCGCCTAGGGTCGGGGGATGTCCGCGAACAGAGTGGTCGTAGTCGGCAGCATCAACATGGACCTGGTGGCCCGGACACCTCGGATGCCCGCGCCGGGCGAGACGATCCTGGGCACAACCTTCGCAACCACCCCGGGCGGCAAGGGTGCCAACCAGGCGATCGCGGCCGCCAGGGCGGGCGCGGACGTCGCCTTCGTCGGCGCGGTGGGCGACGACACCTTCGCGCTCGACCTCCGCCAGGCTCTCGTCGACGCCGAGGTCGACGCCGAGCGACTGCGGGAGGTGTCGGGCCCCAGCGGGGTCGCCGTGATCACTGTCGACGACGACGGGCAGAACTCGATCGTCGTGCTCCCCGGCGCCAACTCGCGCGTCCTCGACCTCACCGACGAGGAGCTGAGGCCGGTCGCCGACGCCGACGTCCTGTTGTGCCAGTTGGAGATTCCGGTCGAGACGGTGACCGCGGCGGCCCGGCACGGCTCCGCGCACGACACCGTCGTGATGCTCAATCCCTCTCCGGCACGGCCCCTTCCGGACGAATTGATCGCTTCGGTCGATGTCCTCGTCGTCAACGAGACCGAGGAGCAGCAGCTCGGCGGGGACACCCTCGCGCGGGTGGCGCACGTCGTGACGACCCTCGGCGCAGACGGCGCGCGCTACCGCGGCCCGCAGGGCGACCGGGTGCAGGTCGGCTCCCCCGACGTCGATGCCGTCGACACCACGGGAGCCGGCGACGCCTTCACCGGCGCACTCGCGTTCGCGTGGGACCGCGGCCCGTGCGACGCCCTGACCTTCGCCTGCGCGGCGGGCGCGCTGGCCACCACCCGCCCGGGCGCGAGCGCTGCGTCGCCGACGCGCGCGGAGATCGAGGCGCTCCTGTCCGAGAACACCTGATACCGAATTCACTTGGCACGCTCGGCTTCCATCCGTACGGTCCCCCTGTGAACACACCGATCGCACCCGCGCTGCGCCCGTGCCTCGGGCCTCGGGAGTGGCCCGCCCTCGTGCGCATCTGGCGCAGCGCCGTCGAGGCCACCCACGACTTCCTGACACCGGACGACGTCGACTTCTACGAGTCACGGATGCTCGGCGACTACCTCCCCGCCGTCGAGGTGACGGTCGCGACGGTCGACGGGCTACCGGCCGGATTCTCGGGGCTGGCCGGAAGCTCCCTCGAGATGCTCTTCGTCGACGGCGCACGCCTCGGTCGCGGCGTCGGATCCGCACTCCTGCGCCGAGCGGTAGCCGAGCATCCCGATCTGCACCTGGATGTGAACGAACAGAATCCCCGCGCGGTCGACTTCTACCGGCACCACGGCTTCGTCACGACGGGTCGCTCGGCCACCGATGCCGACGGGCGCCCGTTCCCGATCCTGCACATGGCACGCGCGACACACCCCAGCGACGGGGGTTCCCGCCGCTGATCCGACCGTCGTCGCCGGCCTGTCGGCCCCCTCGGGCACGATGGACCCATGACGACCGCGACCACTGCAGATCTCCGTGACGAGGCCGAACGGTTGCTCCGGGAGCTGGCCGGCCCGCAGGCCACGCTCCGCGAGGACCAGTGGACCGCGATCGAGGCGCTGGTCGTCGGACGACGGCGCGCGCTGGTGGTGCAGCGCACCGGCTGGGGCAAGTCGGCGGTGTACTTCATCGCTGCGAAGCTCCTGCGGGCGCACGGGCACGGGCCGACCGTCATCGTCTCGCCGCTGCTCGCCCTGATGCGCAACCAGGTGGCCTCGGCCGAACGCGCCGGCGTGCGCGCGGCGACGATCAACTCCGGCAATATGACGGAGTGGGACGAGATCCACCAGCGCGTCGCGGCCCGGGAACTGGACGTGCTGCTGGTCAGCCCCGAGCGTCTCAACAATCCCGACTTCCGGGACCAGGTGCTGCCGTCGCTCGCCGCCGACGCCGGTCTGGTCGTGGTCGACGAGGCGCACTGCGTCTCGGACTGGGGTCACGACTTCCGGCCCGACTACCGCCGGATCCGCACCCTCGTGGAGGAACTGGGCGAGGGGATTCCCGTCCTCGCGACGACCGCGACCGCCAACGACCGCGTCGTCGCGGACGTCTCGGCGCAGCTGGGTGTCGGCGGCGCCGAGACCCTCGTGTTGCGCGGCGGCCTCGAGCGCGAGTCGCTGCACATGTCGGTGGTCCGGATCGCGAACGCCACCCAGCGCGCCGCGTGGCTCGCCGAGCACCTCGACGAACTGCCCGGATCCGGGATCATCTACACCCTGACCGTGTCCGCGGCGCGGGACCTGGCGAGCCTGCTGGCCGACCGCGGCCACCGCGTCGCCGCGTACACCGGGCAGACCGACGCCGCCGAGCGGGAGGCACTCGAGACCGACCTGCTGAACAACGACGTCAAGGCGCTGGTCGCCACGTCGGCGCTGGGGATGGGCTTCGACAAGCCGGATCTGGGTTTCGTGGTGCACCTCGGCGCACCCTCGTCCCCGATCTCGTACTACCAGCAGGTGGGCCGCGCCGGCCGATCGACCGACAGCGCCGAGGTGGTGCTGCTGCCCGGCAGCGAGGACCAGCAGATCTGGAGCTACTTCGCGTCGGTGTCGTTCCCCCGCGAACACATCGTCCGGAAGGTGATCGACGTCCTCGACACCGAACGTCCGCAGTCCACGCAGGCCCTCGAACCGCTCGTCGAACTCAACCGGACGCGACTCGAACTGGTCCTCAAGGTCCTCGACGTCGACGGCGCGGTGCGTCGGGTCCGTGGCGGCTGGGTCGCCACGGGGCAGCCCTGGACGTACGACGCGGAACGCTACGGCCGCCTCGAGGTGGCACGCCAGGCCGAGCAGGAAGCCATGCTCGAGTACGAGCGCACCGACGAGTGCCGCATGACGTTCCTGCGCCGCCAGCTCGACGACCCCGGGCTGGGCGACGGGGACGGGCGCTGCGGCCGCTGCGACAACTGCGCGGGCCCCAAGTACAGCGCCACGGTCAGCGAGGCGGCGGTCGCCGACACCAGACAGCGGCTCGAACGGCCCGGCATCGACCTGCTCCCCCGCAAGCAGTGGCCCACCGGCATGGCGAAGCTCGGAATCAGCCTGTCCGGCAAGATCACCGACGGCCCCGACACCGGCCGCGTCCTGGGCCGACTGTCCGACCTCGGCTGGGGACAGCGCCTGCGGACGCTGCTCGACGGCCCCGACGTGCCCGTGCCCGACGCCGTCGTCGATGCGTGCATCAAGGTCCTGGCGGCCTGGGATTGGGCGGAGCGGCCCGCCGCCGTCATGTGCCTCGAGTCCACCACCCACCCGGTGCTCATGCGGTCCCTGACCGCCCGGCTCGCCGAGGTGGGTCGCCTCACCGACCTGGGAGTGCTGCACGAGCGGCCGGACCATCCGCCCGTCTCGGCGGCCAACTCGGCCTACCGTGTCGCGGGTCTCGACGGCGCGTGGGAGGTGCCCGATCTCACCGGAATCGACCGCCCGGTGCTGCTGCTCGACGCCGTCACCGACACGGGTTGGACGCTGACAATGGCGGCGCGGATCCTCCGCCGGGCAGGAGCTCCCTCCGTCCTTCCTTTCGCGCTCGCCACCCCCAAGTGATACCGAACGTGACCAGGCTCACATTGAGTGCCCCACCTGCACGACTGCGGGGTCTCATCTGCCCGATTTCCGGGGATCCGTGAAATCGTGACGCAGGGTTGTTACGTTCGATTCATCAATGACGCCAATACAAACGCGAGTTACCCCGACCACCGTGCCGGACGCGGTGGAGTTCCGTAAGCCACAGATCTCAGACGGAGTCCGGCTCTGGGAGATCGCCAAGGATTCACAGACGCTCGACGTCAACTCGAGCTACTCATACCTGTTGTGGTGTAGAGACTTTCAAGACACGTCGATCGTCTCCACCGTCGACGGCCGGGTGACCGGATTCGTCACCGGATACATTCGCCCCGAGGCCCCGGACACCCTGTTCGTGTGGCAGGTGGCCGTCGATGCCGCCCAGCGAGGCCGGGGACTGGCCGGACGCATGCTGAACGATCTCCTCGACCGCGTTGCGCTGCAAGGCGTCTGGAATCTGGAGACCACGATCAGCCCGGACAATGTCGCGTCGATCGCGCTGTTCACGTCCGTCGCCCATCGCAGAGGTTCGACGATCACCGACCGGAAGCTGTTTTCCCCGAACGACTTTCCCGACGCGCATGCAGCCGAGGACCTCTACACGATCTCGCCGCAGCACGCTTCCTGAGGAAGGAACACTCACTCATGACCACTGTCGAGACCAGCATTTTCGAATCCCTCGAGTCCGAGGTGCGGAGCTACAGCCGGAACTGGCCGACCGTCTTCGAGTCAGCGTCCGGAGCCTGGATCCGCGACGAGACCGGCCGCGACTACCTGGACTTCTTCGCCGGGGCGGGCGCCCTCAACTACGGGCACAACAACCCCGTCATGAAACAGGCCCTGATCGACTACATCGCGAGCGACGGCATCACCCACGGCCTGGACATGTCGACCGTGGCCAAACGCGACTTCCTGAAGAGCTTCCAGCGCAACATCCTCGAGCCCCGCGGGCTCGACTACAAGGTCCAGTTCCCCGGTCCCACCGGAACGAACTCGGTGGAGGCCGCGCTGAAACTGGCCCGCAAGGCCACCGGCCGCGAGTCGGTCATCAACTTCACCAACGCTTTTCACGGTATGACGTTGGGTGCACTGTCGGTCACCGGCAACTCCATGAAACGTGCCGGCGCAGGTGTGCCGTTGGTGCACGCGACGCCGATGCCGTTCGACAACTACTTCGGTGGAGTCATGGAGGACTTCCACTGGTTCGAGCGCGTCCTGGACGACTCGGGTAGTGGACTCAACCGCCCGGCCGCGGTGATCGTCGAGACCGTGCAGGGCGAGGGCGGCGTCAACGTTGCCCGGCCGGAATGGCTGCGCGCCCTCTCCGAGCTGTGCACCCGCCGCGACATCCTGCTGATCGTCGACGACGTGCAGATGGGGTGCGGGCGCACCGGCCCGTTCTTCTCGTTCGAGGTCGCGGGCATCACTCCGGACATCGTCACGCTGTCGAAGTCGATCGGCGGTTACGGCCTGCCGATGGCGCTGACCCTCTTCAAGCCGGAGCTGGACCTGTGGGCGCCGGGCGAGCACAACGGCACGTTCCGCGGCAACAACCCCGCGTTCGTGACCGCGACGGCCGCCCTGGACCACTACTGGTCGGACGACGCACTGCATCGGGCCACGCTCGCCAAGGGCGCGCGGATCAACCAGATCTTCTCGAACCTGGCTGTCACCTTCGACGGCGTGAGCACGCGCGGCCGCGGCATGGTCCAGGGTCTCGTGTTCGACGATCCCGGGATGGCCGTGAAGGTGTGCGGCATCGCATTCGACGAGGGACTGCTGGCCGAGACGTCCGGCCCGTCGGACGAGGTGGTCAAGCTGCTGCCGCCGCTCACCATCACCGACGCCGAACTCGATCACGGGCTGAGCATCCTGGCCGAGGCCACCGCCAAGGTCTTCGCCTGACCGCGCCCACGCCCACACTTCAGCGACGAGAGGAACTCTCATGATCGTTCGCACGACCGACGACATCACCGACACCGACCGCGACATCACGAGCGACGACGGCAACTGGCGCAGCAAGCGCATCGTCCTCGCCGGCGACGGCGTGGGATTCTCGTTCCACGAGACCACGATTCGCGCCGGATCGGTCAACGAATTCCACTACGCCAACCACATCGAGGCGGTCTGGCTGGTCGAGGGCGACGGCATCCTCACCGACCTCGACAGCGGCGAGGTGTACCAGTTGCGGCCCGGGTCGATGTACCTGTTGAACGGCCACGAACGGCACCGCGTGGAGCCCGTCACCCAGATGCGCATGCTGTGCGTGTTCAACCCCCCGGTGACCGGTCGCGAGGTGCACGACGAGAACGGCGTCTACCCGCTCGTCTCCCTCGACGAGACCGAGGCCGCGGCGTCGTAGGTTCCGCCGACAGCGCGCGAAGACACGTGGTGGCCGGGTCGATTCGTCGACCCGGCCACCACCGTCGTCAGTTCCGGCCCGCCGGCCGCAGGGATCAGCCGATCCGCTGCATCTCGATGGTCGGATCCTCCATCGGGGGAATCTCGTCCGCCGCCGGTTCCTGCCGGCGGCGCCACCAGATGGTGAAGGCCACCGCCACGACGACGAGCGCGGCGAGTGCGGCGACCGCGATCCAGAAGCGCGGCCCGTAGTAGCCGACGAGCACCATGCGGATTGCGTTGCGGGCCCACGTCAGCGGCATCAGCGCGTGCAGCCACTGCACCGGCGTCGGCATCTGCTCGATCGGATAGACCGCGCCGAACGCGAAGATCTGGATCATCAACGCGCCGAGCGCGATGAAGGTGCCGTTGACCGCACCGAAGACGACGGTGAACAGCCGACCGGACGCGACCGCCGCCGCGCCGACCAGGATCATCACCGCGATCATCGCGACCACGCTCGGCGGGTCCACATCGGCCACCACGAACGCCACCACCGACAGCGTCAGGGCCGCGACGAGGGTCACCAGCGCCGGGATCCGGTAGCGGCGCAGGCCCTCCCGGACGACGCCCGCGTGGACGCGCTGCGGGCGGCCCGGCCGCGGTCGGACCACGAACCACATCAGGATGCCGCAGAGGAACAGCAGCACGGACATCACCGCGGGCACGGCGCCCGGACCGAACCCGGCGGCCGGGTTGGGGTTGCGTTCGGCAACCGCGACCGGCGAGGACAGCAGGTTCGCGGTGGTGGCGCGCTCCTGCTCGCTGAACTGCGGCACCTGCTTGGCGCCGTCGGACAGTCCGGTCGCGAGCTGGGTGCTGCCTTCGTCGAGCTGGCCGACGCCCTTCGAGAGTTCGCCGAGGCCGTCACGCAGCTGGACACTGCCGGGGGCGAGCTGCCCGAGCCCGGCCGACAGTTCGTTCGCACCGGTCGCGAGCTGGTGCGCGCCCTGCGAGAGCTGGCCGAGCCCCGAGTTCAGCTCGCCCGCGCCCGCCGTGGCCGCCATCAGGCCGCCGCGGTAGTCGGCCGTCGGGTCGGTGAGCTGACGCGCGAGTTCGCGTGCCCCGTCCCGCAGTTCCGCGAGCTGACCGCCGATCTCGCCCGACTCACCGACGATGGCCAGCACGGGGCCGGTCACCATGTCGACGATCTCGCTGATCTGCTTGGCGCCGGCACCGAGCTCGTCGGTGCCACCGACGAGCTGGTTCAACCCGGCGCTGAGTTCACCAGATCCGGCGGCCGCTTCGTCGGCGCCCGTCGCGAGCTGGCCCGCGCCGGTGGCGAGTTCCCTGCCTCCCGCGTTCGCCTGCCCGAGTCCGGTCGCGAGCTCCTGACTGCCCGCGTACAGCTGGTTGGTGCCGGCCAGGGCCTCTCCGGTGCCGTCGGAGAGCTGCTGCGCGCCGGCGGCCGCCTCACCCATCCCCTTGCCCACGTCGCCGAGTCCGACGAGGACCTGGTCGACGGACTGCTCACCGATCGACTCGGAGACCGCGGACCGCACCTGTGCCATCACGCTCTCGCCGACAGGAGTCGCGACGAGGCTGTTGTAGTCGTTGTAGACGACGTCGAGCTGGGCCTTGCGCCCGTTCCCCGTCGCGGCACTCGCGACGTCGGCGCTGAACGTCTCCGGGATGACGACGGAGAAGTAGTAGGTGCCATCGTCGACACCGGTCTGTGCTTCCTGCGGCGAGACCACCTTCCACGAGACGTCGCCACTCTCGACGAGGGCGGCCACTACCTCGTCTCCGGCGACGATGCGAGTGCCGTCGACGTCGGCGCCCGCATCGGAGTTCACGATCGCGACGGGCATCCGGTTCACGGTGTCGCCCGGATCCCACAGGGCCCACATGTAGAACGCCGCGAAGGACAGCGGCGCGATCACGACGATCGCGAGGATCGTGCGAATCACGTGAGCGCGGCGAGCCGACGGGCCTGCGGCACTGCTCTGGGTTGGCACCATGAAGGGCTCTCTCTCGTGGTCCGAGGCGCGCCGGACGAACGTGTGGCCGCCGACGACGCTGGACATACGTCCAAATCGGACACGATAGAGAGTGCCGGACCTCGGGGTGGGCGCTTTCACGAAATTGCCCACCCCGATCGGCCGATCAGCTCACGGGGTCGGGGAAGAACAGCTCCCGCGCCCGGCGGGCCACCTCCTCCGGTGGGACGTCCTCGACCCGGGTGCAGACGGCCCAGCGGTGGCCGAACGGGTCGAGGAACACCCCGTGCCGGTCACCCGAGAAGGTGTCCGCCACGGCCGTGATCAGGTGCGCGCCCGCACGCACGGCGGCGTCGACGAACGCGTCGGTGTCCTCGACGTACACGACGAGCGACGAATGCACCCAACCCTGCTCGGGCGCCTTCAGCCCGAAGTCCGGCATCTCCTGGGAGAGTTGGAGCATCGAGTCGCCGATCCGGATCTCGGCGTGCATCACGGTGCCGTCCGGGGCGTCCATCCGGTCGACGATCACCGCGCCCAGACCGCGGACGTAGAAGTTCAGGGCGGCGTCCCCGTCGGGGACGGCCAGGTACGGCGTCAGGGTTCGGTATCCGTCGGGGATCGGTTTCACTGTGGTCATGGCGACAATTCTCGAACGCCGACGGCGGTCGTGGATTGAACGGATCGGACACGCGCCTACCCTGGATCGGGTGATCGACCGAATGCTCGACCTGCTCCGCGGCCGTCGCGTGTGCGTACTGACCGGCGCGGGCATCTCCACCGATTCCGGGATCCCGGACTACCGCGGACCCGACTCTCCCCCGCGCAACCCGATGACCTACCAGCAGTTCGTCGGCGACCCGTCGTTCCGGCGGCACTACTGGGCCCGCAATCACCTCGGGTGGCGGCACATGGATGCGGCCCGGCCCAACGCGGGCCACCGCGCGCTCGCGGCACTCGAGAACGCCGGCGTCGTGCACGGCGTGATCACCCAGAACGTCGACCTGCTGCACACCAAGGCCGGCAGCCGGCACGTCATCGATCTGCACGGCAGCTATGCGCAGGTCCGTTGCCTCGACTGCGGCAACCGGATGTCGCGGATGACGCTCGCCGAGCGCCTCGACGCCGCCAACCCCGGCTTCGCCGAGACCGTCGCCGCCGCAAGCGGTGTGGAGATCGCCCCCGATGCCGACGCTGTCGTCGAGAGCACCGAGCACTTCCGGATGGTCGACTGCGCCGCGTGCGGAGGCATGCTCAAACCGGACATCGTGTACTTCGGCGAGAGTGTCCCGAAACCGCGGGTCGCGGCGTCGTTCCAGATGGTCACCGACGCCGACGCCCTGCTGGTCGTCGGCTCGTCGCTCACCGTCATGTCCGGGCTGCGATTCGTGCGCCGCGCCGCCCGCGACGGCATCCCGGTCGTCATCGTCAACCGCGGTACCACCCGCGGCGACGAGTTCGCCGCCCTCAAACTCGAGCAGGGCAGCTCCGAGGTCCTGCAGTCCCTCGTCGCCGCCCTGCCAGGCTGATCGGGCTCGCTACAGCGGCACCAGATCGTCGGCGTGGACCACCGGGCGGTGCATGTCCGCCGGCAGATCCGTGGTCGAGCGCCCCAGCATCTCCTCGATCTCGGTCGAGTCGTACGCCACCACGCCGCGTGCCACCGGACGTTCCTCCGGGCCGATCAGCGAGACCACGTCGCCGCCGTAGAAGCGGCCGCCGACCGCGGTGATGCCGGCCGGCAGCAGCGATCGCCGACGCTCCACGACTGCCCGTACCGCGCCGGCGTCCAGGTGCAGCGCGCCCTGGGTGTCGGCCGCATGACGCACCCAGAACTTGCGCGCCGACATGCGATGCGGCCGAGCCGCGAAGACCGTGCCGACATCGGCGGTGGTGAGGGCGGTCGCCGCGTCGGAGGCCGCGGTCAGCAGCACCGGGACACCCGAATCGGCGGCCAGACGCGCGGCGGAGAGCTTGGACGCCATCCCGCCGGTGCCGAGCGCGCCCCCGGAGCCGGCCACCACACCGTCGAGATCCTCGGGGCTGTTGACCTCGGGAATCAGTGTGGCCCCGCCCTTTCGGGGATCACCGTCGTACAGTCCGTCGACATCGGAGAGCAGCACCAGCGCGTCCGCACCCACCAGGTGCGCGACCAGCGCAGCGAGCCGGTCGTTGTCACCGAACCGCAGTTCGGTGGTCGCGACGGTGTCGTTCTCGTTGACGATCGCGACCGCATGTAGCGCCCGCAACCGGTCGAGAGTGCGCTGCGCGTTGCGGTGCTGTGTGCGACGGGCGATGTCGTCGGCGGTGAGCAGCACCTGACCGACGGTGCGGCCGTACCGCGCGAACGACGTACCCCACGCGTGGGCCAGCGCCAGCTGACCCACGCTCGCCGCAGCCTGCTTGGTCGCGAGATCCCTTGGGCGGTGGGTCAACCCGAGCGGCGCCAGGCCCGCGCCGACCGCGCCGGACGAGACGACGACCACGTCGGACCCGGCCCGCATCCGCGCCTCGAGCGCGTCCGCGAGCAGGTTGAGCCGGCCCACATCCAGTCCGCCGATCAGGCTGGTGATCGCCGACGACCCGATCTTGACGACGATGCTGCGCGCCGACGCGATGGAGGCTCTGGTCTCACTCACTTGTCTTTGGGATCCTCACTCGGCAGTCCGCGCCGCGCCCGCTGCGCATGCTTACGTTCGGCGGCTCCGATGCGGTCGACCTGGTCCAGTCGCGCGTCGGTGCCGCGGCCGGTGCGGACGATGTCCACGCCCGCCGCCGTCTGCGGCTCCCATTCGAAGCCGACGTCGCCGATGGTCACGAACGCGCCGGGCTCGGCGCCCTGCTTGACCAACTCGTCCTCGACGCCGAGGCGGGCCAGGCGGTCCGCCAGGTAGCCCACGGCCTCGTCGTTGTCGAACGCCGTCTGTCGCACCCACCGCTCGGGCTGGGTGCCGCGGACGATGAAGCCGCCCGGGTTCTCCGGGTCGGCAATGACGCTGAATCCGGTCTCCTTCGCGGCGATCGGACGGATCACCTGCCGCTTCGGCTCCGCCTTGGGATGCGCCTCGCGGTAGTCGTCAACCATCTTCGCGAGCGCGAAGGTCATGGGCCGCAATCCGTCTCGGCTCACCGCGGAGATCGTGAACACCGGCCAGCCGCGGGCCTCGAAGTCCGGGGTCACCATCTCGGCGAGCTCGGCGGCCTCGGGCACGTCGGCCTTGTTGAGGATCACGATGCGCGGCCGGTCGGCGAGGTCACCGAGGCCGGCGTCGCCCTGGAGCGCGGGCTGGTACGCCGCCAACTCGGCCTCGAGCGCGTCGACGTCGGAGATGGGGTCCCGACCCGGCTCGAGGGTCGCGCAGTCCACGACGTGCGCGAGCACCGCGCACCGCTCGAGATGCCGCAGGAAGTCCAGGCCGAGGCCACGACCCTGGCTGGCCCCCGGGATCAGCCCCGGCACGTCGGCCACCGTGAACGTCGTGTCACCACTCGACACCACACCGAGGTTCGGCTGGAGCGTCGTGAACGGGTAGTCGCCGATCTTCGGCTTGGCAGCGGAGAGGACGGACACCAGCGACGACTTGCCGGCGGACGGGAAGCCCACCAGCCCGACGTCGGCGACGGACTTGAGCTCGAGGACCAGGTCCCCTTCCTCGCCGTCCTCGCCGAGCAGCGCGAAGCCCGGGGCCTTGCGCGCCTTGGACGCCAGCGAGGCGTTGCCGAGGCCACCGCGACCGCCACGAGCTGCGACGAATCGGGTACCGACCCCGACGAGGTCGGCCAGGATGTTGCCCGCCTTGTCGAGGACGACGGTGCCGTCGGGCACCCTGAGGGTCAGATCGGAGCCGTTGGCACCCTCACGGTTGCCACCCATCCCCTGGGTGCCGTTGGTCGCCTTCGCGCGGGGATGGAAGTGGAAGTCGAGAAGGGTGTGGACGTTGCCGTCCACCTCGAGCACGACATCCCCGCCGCGACCACCGTTTCCACCATCGGGGCCGCCGAGCGGCTTGAACTTCTCGCGGTGGACGGAGGCGCAACCATTGCCGCCTTTTCCGGCGCTGACGTGCAGCACCACGCGGTCAATGAATCGGGACATGACTGCCGGATCCTTCCTCAGTCAAAGATCTTGCGGTTGATGCAGTGTGACGGAGACGACGCACTGCGGTGAAAACGACAGTAGGGGCGGGCAGGGTTTGAGACCCTGGCCCGCCCCTACTGGGAGATCGGAACGGAATCGGACTCGTCACCGAGTCCGAACCGTAAGTGGCAGCAGACCTAGGCCTCTGCCGCGACCGGAACGATGTTCACGGTCTTGCGCCCGCGCTTGGTGCCGAACTCGACGGCGCCCGCAGCGAGAGCGAACAGGGTGTCGTCACCGCCACGACCGACGTTGACGCCGGGGTGGAAGTGGGTGCCACGCTGGCGCACGAGGATCTCACCGGCGCTGACGGACTGGCCGCCGAAGCGCTTGACGCCGAGTCGCTGTGCGTTTGAATCGCGACCGTTACGGGAGCTGGATGCGCCCTTCTTATGTGCCATGTCGAATCCCTCCAGGAATCGGTGAAAAGCTCGAGCTACTTGATGCCGGTGACCTTGAGGACCGTCAGCTTCTGACGGTGACCCTGGCGCTTGTGGTAGCCGGTCTTGTTCTTGAACTTGTGGATCCGGATCTTCGGGCCCTTGGTGTGCTCGACGACCTCACCGGTCACGGAGATCTTCGCCAGCTTGTCGGCGTCGGTGGTCAGCTCGGACCCATCGACCACGAGGACCGGGGCAAGCGAGACAGCGGTGCCGGGCTCACCCTCGATCTTCTCGACCTTGACGAGGTCACCAACAGCGACCTTGTACTGCTTTCCGCCGGTCTTGACGATCGCGTACGTTGCCATCGGACGGCTACCCCTTGCTACTTCGAACGTGCTCGCGCCGCTGCCCTAAAGGCTTTCAGTGCTGCGCGACTGGTCTGGTGTGGCGGCTACCCCTTGCGCGCCCGTGGTATGCCCAAATCGGGCGCAGCAGAGCGGTATCGCCGGGTAGCGACCGGTCAAGATTACGGGACGGCGACCGTCAGGGTCAAACTGGCCGGTCGACCGGTCCCGATGTGGCACTCCGCCGCCCCGTGTCACATACGGAGCGGCGGCCTACCACGGTATTCGTCAGGCCTCGGCATCCACCGGCGGGCCCGCGGGACGTGCAGCGGCACGACGGCGGCGCGGACGACGTGCCGGGGGCACCTCACCGTCCGACGACTCCGAGGGCCCTGCTGCCTCCACTGACGCCTCTGCGACCGCAGGAGCCGCCTCTTTGGGCGCCTCGGGGGCAGCGGACGGCACCGACTCGGGCTCCGGAGCGGACTCGGGCTCCGTGACCGGAATCACGAACACCGTTCCCGTGTCGGAGGTCTCACCGACCGGGGCGGCTGCCGCACGGGACACCCGCCGGCTGCGGCGGCGTCCCCGGGGGGCCGCCTCCTTCTCCGTGTCGGCGTCGGACGCCGCGGGCGTCTCGGGTTCGGGCTTCGTCTCGGGTTCGGGCTTCGGCTCGGACTTCGCCTGGGGTTCGAGTTCGACCCCGGCCTCGTGCGACGCGTGCTCGTCCGGATGCGACTCGTGCTCGCCGTGATGCGAGGCCATCGCGAGCGCCACCGGATGCGCCCGCTTCACGGTCGCGTCCGCAGCCGACTCTTCCGGACTCGGGTGCGGATGCGCCTGCTGCCCGTCTGCCACGGGTTCCGGCGCAGCCGCGGCGGCGCGGTCACGACCGCGCTTCTTGCGGCCACCCGACTCCTTGGACTGGCCCCGGCCACCGTCGTCGGTCGACTTCACCTCGACGGGTTCGCTGTGCACGATGATCCCGCGACCGTGGCAGTGCTCACACGTCGTCGAGAATGCCTCGACCAGTCCGGTGCCCAGCTTCTTGCGGGTCATCTGGACCAGGCCGAGCGACGTGACCTCGGATACCTGGTGCCGCGTGCGGTCCCGACCGAGCGCCTCGGTGAGTCGACGCAGGACGAGATCGCGGTTGGACTCGAGCACCATGTCGATGAAGTCGACGACGATCATGCCGCCGATGTCGCGCAGGCGCATCTGCCGCACGATCTCCTCGGCCGCTTCGAGGTTGTTACGGGTGACCGTCTCCTCGAGATTGCCGCCGGCACCGGTGAACTTGCCGGTGTTGACGTCCACGACGGTCATCGCCTCGGTGCGGTCGATCACCAGCGTGCCACCCGAGGGCAGCCACACCTTGCGGTCGAGCGCCTTGGCGAGCTGCTCGTCGATGCGATGCGTCTCGAAGACGTCCGGGGTGCCGGACTCCACGACGTGCCGCTCCACCCGCGGCAGCAGATCCGGTGCGACGGTCTTGATGTAGGTCTCGACCGTGCTCCAGGCCTTCTCGCCCTCGATCACGAGCTTCGAGAAATCCTCGTTGAACAGGTCGCGGACGACCTTCACAAGCAGATCGGGCTCCTCGTACAGCGCCTGCGGCGTGCCCGACTTGCCCTCCTTCGCCTTCGCGGCCTGTTCCTCGATGGTCGCCCACTGCGTCTGCAGTCGGGTGACGTCGCGCGACAACTCTTCCTCGCTGACGCCCTCCGACGCCGTGCGAATGATCACACCGGCGTCGGCCGGGACGATCTCGCGGAGGATCTCCTTGAGGCGCTTGCGCTCGGTGTCGGGCAGCTTGCGGCTGATACCGGTCGACGTGCCACCCGGCACGTACACCAGGAATCGTCCGGCCAGGCTGATCTGCGTCGTCAGGCGCGCGCCCTTGTGACCGACCGGATCCTTGCTGACCTGGACCAGCACCTGGTCGCCGGGCCGCAGGGCCTGTTCGATCTTGCGGGAATTGCCGCCGAGACCGGCCGCCTCCCAGTTGACCTCACCGGCGTAAAGCACGCCGTTGCGGCCACGCCCGATGTCGATGAACGCGGCCTCCATGCTGGGCAGCACGTTCTGGACGCGACCGAGGTAGACGTTGCCGACCATCGACGACGAGGACGACCCCGTGACGAAGTGCTCCACCAGAACGCCGTCCTCGAGGACCGCGACCTGCGTGGATGCCGCCGGGTTGGTGCCGCCGACCTTCTCGCGGACAACCATGACCCGGTCGACCGCCTCGCGGCGTGCCAGGAACTCGGACTCGCTCAGGATCGGGGGACGGCGACGGCCGGCGTCGCGGCCGTCACGACGGCGCTGACGCTTGGCCTCGAGCCGCGTCGAGCCGCTGATGCCCTGGACCTCGTCCTTGACGGCGCGGGCCTTGTTGCGCGGTTCACGCTCGTGGACGACGGTGTTCGGCGGATCGTCCTCGGACGAGACCTCCCCGTCGCTGCCGCCCTTGCGCCGACGGCGGCGGCGACGACGACGGCTGCTGTCGCCGGACTCGTCCGACTCGGCGTGCTCGTCCTCGGCGGACTCGGGAGCCTCGGCCGCTTCCACGGCGTCGTCCTCGGAAGCCGTCGCCTTGTCGGCCTCGTGAGCCTTCTCGGCGTTGTCGGCCTTGTCGGCCTCGTCTGTGTCGTCCGACTCGGCGCCGTCGGCCTGCTGCTCTCCACGGCCTCGACCGCGGCCACGGCGTCCACGACGACGGCGGCGCTGCTGCTCGCCGCCCTCGCTCTCGCCGCCGTCGGCGCTCTCGGCGCCCGCGGCGGTTTCGGTGTCTTCGGTGCTCTCCGTGTCTTCCCGGGCACCGGAGGTCGCCTCCGCGTCCTCGGCGACGGCGGCCGGCGCGGCTTCGTCGGCCGCGGTCTGCGACTCGTCGGTCACCTCGGGGGCGGCGGCCGCGCGACGGCTGCGACGACGACGCGGTGCGGTCTCGGCGGCGGCCGCTTCGGGCTGGAGGAACAGCGGGGCCTGCACCACCGCGGGTGCGGCGGCCGACTCGTGCTCGGTGCCGAGTTCGACGTTGGTGAAGAGCCCGGTGAAGTCGTCGCCGGAGCGGGCCGACTCGACGGGCGTGGCCTCGGCGGGGGCTTCGGTCTCGGTGGCGGCCTCGATCACCGGCTCTGCGGCGACCTCGACCTTCGGGGCGGCCTTCTTGCGCGCCCGCTTGCGGGGCGCGGGCTTCTCGGCGGGCGCGGGCTCCGCGGCGGGCTCGGGCTCGACCGGGGCAGCCTCGGCGGAGGCGGTCTCCACGACAGGCTCGGCGGCAGGCTCCGCCGGAGCGGTCTGCGCGGCACCGGACACGGTGGCGTGGATGCGCTCGGCGATATCGCGCTGGAGGCTGGACTGCGCGCTGCGCAACTCGGTGCCCAGCGCTGCGGCCTCCGCGAGCACCTGCTTGCTCGTGACACCGAGCAGCTTGGCGAGCGCGTGCACGCGGATCTTCTCGGGGAGCACCGGGGTGGTACTCGGGTCGACCGACGCTTCCGCGATCGGTTCCTGAACAGTTTCGGGCGGCGCTTGATCGGCCACGTATTCTCCTCGAGCCCCCGGGCGCGTCCACCCGTCTTTCATCGGATGTGACGCGGCCGCGCGGGGGCGATGGTTGTGTACTCGCACCGGGGGTACGAGATTGTATGGTCTCGCTCCACGTGGTTCACAGTGTCCGTTAATCACTGCGGAATCGCGCGGTGCCTGGCTGGATGGCGGCGATCCACGGCGCGAGCGCCTGACCGTTCACGACGTGAGCGCCTGATCATCCAGCGTGCCGCACGGAACAGGGATTACCTGCGCCGGTAGGGCAGCGATGACGGGCTTCGCACCGTGGTGTCATCCGATCGGATCCGCGTGGAGCAAAATTGCGGTCCGACCGATTTCAGTATCCCACACCTGGGCCGGGTGTCCTCTCATCGGCGCACCGGTAGGTGGCAAAACAAAGGGACGCTCCGCGGGCACGACGGCCCGGGAGCGTCCCGAGTTGTGGGCCTCAGGCCCGAGCGAGCTGGGGAAACCAGAGCGCGATCTCACGCTCGGCCGACTCGACGGAGTCGGATCCGTGGACCAGATTCTGTCCGCCGTCGAGGGCCAGGTCGGCACGGATGGTGCCGGGGACCGCCTTCTCGACCGGGTCGGTACCGCCGGCGATCTGACGGAACGCGGCGATCGCGCGCGGGCCTTCGAGCACAGCGGCCACGAGCGGCCCGGAGGTGATGAAGTCGAGCAGCCCCGGGTAGAACGGCTTGCCTTCGTGTTCGGCGTAATGCGTCGCGGCGACATCGCCGGGCGCCGTCCGCAGTTCCATCGCCGCAATGGTCAGACCCTTGCGTTCGATGCGGGAGAGGATCTCGCCGACATAGCCACGGGCCACGCCGTCGGGCTTGATCAGTACCAGGGTGCGCTCAGTCACGGCGAACAGCCTAGACGGTCAGTCTCGTTGCCCCGGCAGCAGACCCCGCTCGATCCGGCGCGCGATGTCCTTGCGCAGGTACACGATGTACAGCCACACCGCACCGAACAGAAGACCGATCACGCCGAGCGCGGTGTCGATGAAGAAGCCGAGGATCGTGAGAACCTGCAGCGCGAGGTTGAACTTCATCGCCCACGGTCGTCCCTGCACTCCGGCGCCCAGGATCATCAGCAGCGCCAGCACACAGATGTACAGGCCCGACGCCCACGTCAGGCCCTTCGAGTTGACGACGGCAACGACGGGCAGCGCCAACAGCACCACGATCGCCTCGAGGATGAGGGTTCCCGCCATCACACCGCGGAAGCCCTTCCACGGATCCTTCGCCGGCGGCTGGAACTGGGGTTCTGGGGTGTCGCTCACGCGGGGTCCTTTCCGAACAGGGAGCGGGCAACGCCCGCGGTGACGACCGAACCGGTGACGACGACGCCCGCCCCCGAGACTGCCTCACCGGGCTCGGCGACCTCCTCGGCCAGCCCGATCGCGGTCTCGAGCGCGTCGGCCAGGGTGGGCGCGACGACGACCCGCTCGTCGCCGAACCGTGCCACGGCACGGTTCGCGAGGTCCTCGACATCCATCGCCCGAGGCGATCCGTTGTGCGTGACGACGAGCTCGTCGAATACAGGCTCGAGTGCGTCGAGGATGCCGTCGACGTCCTTGTCCCCCATGACGCTGACGACACCGACGAGCTTGCGGAAGTCGAACTCGGCAACCAGCGCGGCCGCCAGGGCCTGCGCCCCGTGCGGGTTGTGCGCGGCATCGAGGAACACGGTCGGCGCGCTGCGGACCCGTTCGAGACGGCCCGGGTTGACGACGGACGCGAAGCCCGCACGGATCGCATCCGCGTCGAGCTGCCGGTCGGGTCCGGCGCCGAAGAACGCCTCGACCGCGGCGAGCGCGAGCGACGCGTTGCGCGCCTGGTGCTCGCCGTGCAGCGGCAGGAAGATGTCCTCGTACACGCCGCCGAGGCCCTGCAGCTCGAGCTGCTGGCCGCCGATCGCGATCTGCCGACGCAGCACCCGGAACTCCGAGCCCTCACGCGCCACCGCTGCGTCCGCCTCGACGGCCCGGCGCAGCAGCACGTCCATCACCTCGGGGCTCTGCTCGGCGATGATCGCGACGGTGTCGATCGGGGCGACGCCCTCGACTCCGCTCTCGCGACCCTTCTTGATGATCCCGGCCTTCTCCCCCGCGATCGACTCGAGGTCGGGGCCCAGGTACTCGACGTGGTCGAGCCCGATCGGCGTGATCACCGCGACCTGGGCGTCGATGACGTTGGTGGCATCCCACTTGCCGCCCAGACCGGTCTCGACGACCGCGACGTCGACCGGCGCCTCCGCGAAGGCGGCGTAGGCCATCGCCGTGGTGACCTCGAACTTGCTCATCGCGGGACCACCGGCAGCCTCGGACTGCCGGTCGATCATCGCGATGTACGGCTCGAGCTCGCGGTACGTGTCGATGTAGGTGCGCACCGGGATCGGCGCGCCGTCGATGCTGATCCGCTCGGTCGCCAGCTGCAGGTGCGGACTGGTGGTCCGGCCGGTCCGCCGATGCAGGTGGGTGAGCAGGGCGTCGATCATCCGCGTCACCGACGTCTTGCCGTTGGTGCCGGCGACATGGATGGCCGGGTAGCTGAGCTGCGGCGAGCCGAGCAGATCCATCAACGCGGAGATCCGGGTCAGCGACGGCTCGATCTTGGTCTCGGGCCAGCGCTTGTCCAGTTCCGCCTCGACGAGCGCGAGTTCGGCGAGGTCGACCGGGGTGGGATCTCCCGGGCGTTCGGTGCTCACGCTCCGCCCAGCTCCTTCAGACGTGCGGACATGCGGGCGATCTCCTCCTGCGCCACCTGCTGACGGGCGCGGATCTTGTCGACGACCGCGTCGGGGGCCTTCGCGAGGAACGCCTCGTTGGACAGCTTCGCGGTGGTGCCCGCAAGCTCCTTCTCGGCGGCCGCGAGGTCCTTCTCCAGACGCTTCTTCTCGGCGCCCAGGTCGACGGTGCCCGACGTGTCGAGTTCCACGGTCACGGTGGCCTTGCTCAGGCGCACCTCGACCGAGGCGGTCGCGGAGAAGCCGTCGGCGGGCTCGGTGAGCTTGGCGAGTGCCGCCACCGAGGCGAGCTGGCCCTCGACGTCGGCGTCGGCCGCACCGGACAGGCGCGCGGCCACCTTCTGCGACGGCTTGAGGCCCTGGTCGCTGCGGAAACGACGCACCTCGGTGACGAGGCGCTGCATGTCCTCGATCCGCTGCGCGGCAACGGGATCCGCGGCAACGCCGGTGGCGGTCGGCCAGTCGGCGATCACGACGGACTCGCCACCGGTGAGCACCTTCCACAGCGTCTCGGTGACGAACGGGATCACCGGGTGCAGCATCCGCAGCAGCGTGTCGAGGACGTTTCCGAGGACCGCCTTGGTGCCCTCGGCGTGGTCGGAGCCCTCCGCCAGCTGCACCTTGGCGAGCTCGAGGTACCAGTCGCACACTTCGTCCCACGCGAAGTGGTAGAGCGCCTCGCACGCCTTGGAGAACTCGAACTTCTCGAATGCCTCGTCGACCTCGGTACGGACCTGCTCGAGCCGGTCCAGGATCCAGCGGTCGGCGTCGGTGAGCTGATCGCGCGCCGGCAGGTCCGCGACGACGGCACCGTTCATCAGCGCGAACTTGGTGGCGTTGAACAGCTTGTTCGCGAAGTTCCGCGACGACTGCGCATGGTCCTCACCGACGGCGAGGTCGCTGCCCGGGTTGGCGCCGCGGGCGAGCGTGAAGCGCAGCGCGTCGGCGCCGAAGCGGTCGACCCAGTCGAGCGGGTCGATGCCGTTGCCGCGCGACTTCGACATCTTCTTGCCGAACTGGTCGCGGACCAGGCCGTGCAGGAACAGGTCCTGGAACGGCACCTTGCCGCCGCCCACCGCGTCGTCGCCGGCCACGTACGTGCCGAACATCATCATCCGGGCCACCCAGAAGAACAGGATGTCGTAGCCGGTGACGAGAACGCTGGTGGGGTAGAACTTCTCGATCTCGGGGGTCTTGTCGGGCCAGCCCATCGTGGAGAACGGCCACAGGCCCGACGAGAACCACGTGTCGAGGACGTCGGGGTCCTGCTCCCAGCCCTCGGGTGCGGTCTCGTCCGGGCCGAAGCACTGCACCTCGCCGTTCGGTCCGTACCAGATCGGGATGCGGTGGCCCCACCACAGCTGGCGCGAGATGCACCAGTCGTGCATGTTGTCGACCCATGCGAACCAGCGCGGCTCCTGGCTGGCAGGGTGAATGACGGTGTCGCCGTTGCGAACCGCGTCACCGGCGGCCTTGGCGAGCGCATCGACCTTGACCCACCACTGCATCGACAGCCGCGGCTCGATGGTCTCGCCCGAACGCTCGGAGTGGCCGACGCTGTGCACGTACGGGCGCTTCTCGGCGACGACGCGGCCCTGCTCGGCGAGCGCCTCGCGGACCTTCACGCGGGCCTCGAAGCGGTCCATGCCGTCGAACTGCGTTCCGGTGTCGGCGATCTTGCCGGTCTTGTCCATGATGGTGGGCATCGGCAGGCTGTGCCGGACGCCCATCTCGAAGTCGTTGGGGTCGTGCGCGGGCGTGATCTTCACGGCGCCGGTGCCGAACGCGGGGTCGACGTAGTCGTCGGCGATGATCGGGATCTGCCGGCCGGTGAAGGGGTGCTCGAGCGTGGTGCCGACGAGGTGCTTGTAGCGCTCGTCCTCGGGGTGGACGGCGACCGCGGTGTCACCGAGCATCGTCTCGACACGGGTGGTCGCGACGATGACGTGCGGCTCGTCGTCGTTCAGCGAGCCGTAGCGCAGCGAGACGAGCTCGCCCTCGACCTCCTCGAACTTCACCTCGATGTCCGAGATCGCGGTCTGCAGCACCGGCGACCAGTTGACGAGGCGCTCGGCGCGGTAGATGAGGCCGTCGTCGTACAGGCGCTTGAAGATGGTCTGGACGGCGCGCGAGAGGCCCTCGTCCATCGTGAAGCGGTCGCGGGACCAGTCGACGCCGTCGCCGATGCGACGCATCTGGCCCTGGATGGTGCCGCCGGACTCGCGCTTCCAGTCCCAGACCTTCTCGATGAACTGCTCGCGGCCGAAGTCTTCCTTCTTCTTGCCGTCCGCGGCCAACTGCTTCTCGACGATCGTCTGCGTCGCGATGCCGGCGTGATCCATGCCGGGCAGCCACAGCACCTCGAAGCCCTGCATGCGCTTGCGGCGGCACAGCGCGTCCATCAGGGTGTGGTCGAGCGCATGGCCCATGTGGAGGCTGCCGGTGACGTTCGGCGGCGGCAGCACGATCGAGTAGCCGGGATTGTCGCTCGACGGGTCGGCCGTGAAGTAACCGGCGTCTACCCAGCCCTGATACAAGTCGGCCTCTACCGCACTGGGATCCCAGCTCTTGGGGAGGGCGTCTGCGGGGTTCTGGGGAGTCTCTGGCGCACTGGTCACCCCCCAATCGTAGTCAGTGCCGCCGAATCGTCCGGACCCGGCTCGGCGCCCCCATCGCCCCCGCCCCTCCCCCTCGCGTTTTGCGCACTTATCGGTCCCGGCTCGGCCCGTCCAGGAACGACAAGTGCGCAAATCGGCGGATCAGGATCCCAGTACGTCGGGCAGCGGGACGTCCTCCTCGAGCACGTGCTCGGCGAGGAACGACTCCACCACCTGGTACCAGATCTTGGCGTGCTGGGGGCTGAGCACCCAGTGGTTCTCGTCGGGGAAGTACAGGAACCGGTGGTCGGTCTCCCCCTGGGCGTCGGCGGGCAGCCCCGACTCGGACAGCAGTTCGTACCAGAGCCGCAGTCCCTCACCGATCGGCACGCGGTAGTCCTTGTCGCCGTGGATCACCAGCATCGGGGTGACGATGTCGGCGACGTACAGGTGCGGGGAGTTCTCGAACGCCATCTCGGGCGTCATCTCGCGCTGCCAGTACCAGGCGGCGTCGGTGGTGGGACCGAACTGGTCCAGCGCCCACAGGCTCGCGTGCGTGACGATCGCCTTGAAGCGGTCGGTGTGGCCGGCGATCCAGTTCGCCATGTAGCCGCCGAACGAGCCGCCCATCGCAGCCGTTCGCTTCGCGTCGATCTCCGGCAGCGCCTCCGCGGCGTCGGTGATCGCCATCAGATCGGTGTAGGGCGCCTTGCCCCACTGTCCCCAGCCGCGTTGGACGAAGTCCTGACCGTATCCGGTGGACAGCGCGGGATCCGGCAGCAGCACCGCGTACCCCTTGGCGACCAGCAGCCACGGGTTCCAGCGCCACGACCAGGTGTTCCACGAATTCAGCGGGCCGCCGTGCACCCACAGCAGCAGCGGCGCCGGGCGTTCCGCCGACGCCGAGTCGGGCAGTGCCAGCCACGAGCGCAGCGGGGTGCCGTCGGCGGCCTGCCCCACTACCTCGGCGAGGCGGCCGGGCAGCCGGGGCGACACCGACGGGGCACGCAGTTCCGTGACGGAGCCGACGTCGCCGACGAGGGCGATCCGCACCGGGTGCGGCGGCCGCGCGTACGAGGCGCGCATCGCGTACACCGCGGAGCCGTCCGGGGCCGGACGCAGATCGGTGTAGGCGGCGTCGTCGGCCGTGAGCGCCGCCGGTACCCCGCTGCGCAGCAGGAAGATCGGGCCGCGACCGCGGTCGTCGGCGGTGACGAGCAGGCCGTCACCGCCCGGCAGCCACGCGACGGCCGTCGGCCAACGATCCCAGCCCGGGGCGAGATCCTCGACGACCCCGCTCGCGAAGGTGATGCGGTGCAGCGTGATTCGCGGCGCCTGCTCCGGATCCCCGTGGGATTCACGCAGGTACACGACCTGCGTGCCGTCGGGCGAGATCGCCGGATGCAACACGTCCGCCGTGTCGTCGTCGACGAGCGTGGTGCGCTCCCCCGTCGCCACGTCGATCCGCACCAGGATCGTGCGCATCGTGCCGAGAACACCCGGGACCGACCAGGTGCTGACGACGAACGATCCGTCGTCGGCGAGCGCGTAGTCGGCGTCGCGCAGCGCGACGCCCGGCATCGGCGTCAGGTCGTCGAGCACGATTTCCTCGGCGGCACCGCCGCTGGTGGCACCGGCCAGCAGGTGCGGGACGTCGGGGCCGAGGTCGTGGTCCCAGTGCCGCACCGGGTATCCGGTGTGCAGGACGGCCGAGACCTTCTTGTCCTTGCGCTCGCCGCGGATCCGCTCGTCGTCCTCGGCCGCCCCGGAGGCCCCGAGGACACCGGTGCTCACCACGACGCGCGCCGCCGACCGCGCGGCACGCACGCCCGCGATCCCGCCACCGCGTCCGGCCACCCGGCAGGCCTCGCCACCGGCGGCGGGCAGGCGCCACAGTGACGCCGCCGTGTCGTCGGAGTCGTCGGGCGAGGGCCGCGTCGACGTGAACAGCAGATCGCAGTCGTGGGTGAACGCGGCGCCGGATTCACCCTTCGATCCCCACGTGAGCCGCCGCGCGGGGCCCGCACCGGCCGGATCGATCTCCCACAGCGCGGACACGTACTTGGTGGCCGTGTCGTCGAGCACCGCCTGCGCGACGACGAGCCGGGTGCCGTCCGGGGACAGCTCGAGGCCCGACATGCGAGGCAGGGCGAGGTAGTCGTCCAGGTCCTGGAAGGGGGTGCCGAGAGAGTGCTGCGGGGTCGAGGTCACCCCTGATTGGTACCACGCCGAGACGGCCCGTGACGGCCGTCACGGTGCACGTTCACGATGCGATCACCGCGGATTGCGCCACATCTTCCACAGTGTCGGACCACCGTTCGGGATCACGATCTCTCCGGTGACCTC
Source organism: Rhodococcus sp. AG1013 (assembly GCF_003350365.1). Classification (NCBI taxonomy): domain Bacteria; kingdom Bacillati; phylum Actinomycetota; class Actinomycetes; order Mycobacteriales; family Nocardiaceae; genus Rhodococcus; species Rhodococcus sp. AG1013. Next base: position 39,042 of record NZ_QQAT01000003.1, on the reverse strand, counting down.
GAACCCGAAGCGTTCGTAGTAGGGGATGTTCGCGTGCTTGCTGGATTCGAGGTAGGCCGGCGCCGCCTCGGCATCGCAGCGGGACAGGCGCGAGTTCAGCAGTGCCTTGCCGTAACCGCCACCGCGGCCTGCCGAGGAGGTGCCGATGGTCGCCAGATACCAGTGCGGTTCGGTGGGATGTGCCGACTCGAGCGCATGCGAGACCTCGGCACCGACGCGCAGGTACCGGCCCAGTGCGCGCGCCACGGTCGGCAGGCTCAGGAAGGAATCGAACGCCGACTGCTTCCACCGGCCCGGCGGATCCCACAGCGCACCGCCGACGATGGTGCCGTCGGCCGACTCGGCCAGCTCCGCACCCCCGCCGGAGAGATGGTGGTAGCGGATCTCCGCCGCGAACAACCGGGTCAGGCCGGCCGGCCGCTTCGAGGCGTCGGGCAACATCCAGCTCATCACGGGATCGTCGTCGAACGCCTCGGCCAGCGCACGTGAGAGCGCGGGAATGTCCGGTCGGGTCACGGGTCGCACGACGGCTGCCATAACCGCGAGAGTACCGGCCGGGTCAGCCCAGCAGCGGTGCGATTCGGGGCGGGATCTGCTGCAACGCGTACGGCAGGCTCAGCACGGTGCTCCACGTCATGGCCTCCGCCGCCTCGTCGTCGAGGATGACCGCGCGCCCGTCCTCGACGACGTCGAGTGTCCGATAGATCGGCGTCTTCGCGAGCTCGGCGCGGAGATCGTCGCCGAACCCGCCCCCCGCGTACCAGACGAGGAGGTCGACGTTCGCGAGCGACAGCTGCTCGGTACTGATCTCGGCAAAGTTCGTCTTGCGGATCTGCTCGGTCACAGGCGGATTCACGAATCCGAGTTCGGTGAAGAAGCGAACCTTGGGGTCCTCCGGTCCGTACACCCCGAACTGGCCGGGCCCCTTCAGCGCCCCGACGAGCACCGTCTTGCCGGCGAACACCGGGTTGGCGAGCGCGACATCGGTGAACTGCTGCTGCACCCCCGACACCAGTTCGGCGGCTCGGTCCTGCCGCCCCAGTGCCTCCCCCAGGATCATGGTCTGGTCCTGCCAGCGCACGCCGTAGTCCGCGACCCCGGCCGGTTGCGCCACCGTCGGGGCGATCGCGGAGAGCTTGTCGTACTGGCCCTGCGTGAGACCCGAATACGTACCCACGATGAGGTCGGGCGCGACGCCCGCCACCTTCTCGATATCGATGCCGGTGCTCGCGCTGCCGATGATCGGCAGTTCCGCGTCGCCCAATTCGTCCTGCGCCCACGGCCACACCGCGCTCGGGTAGTCGCCGTACCAGTCGAACACCCCGACCGGCACCGTCCCGAGAGCCAGCAGTGCGTCGTGGTCGTTGTAGCCGACGCTCACCACCCGCTTGGGCTGGGCGGGCACCGTGGTCTGCCCGTACTTGTGCGCCACGGTCGCGCCGGGGGCGTCGTCGGAATCGCCGCCACCGGATTCCGCGCCGGCGCATGCCGCCGCGAACGCGAGCAGCGCACCGGTGCCACCGATCAGGAACCTCCTCCGCGAGAGGGCACCCATGTCCCGGCGCCCGACCGCCCCGAAGCCGTGTCCAGGTCCGCAATCCCCCATAGGTAGACCCTCCGTTCGCGACCACAGCCAGCACTCGAGTAGGTAAGGCTCACCGACCCTACCCCGCGGTTCGGTGCGTCGGACCGTGCATCGCGGGAATTCCGGGGCCAGTATGGGTCCATGACGCGTAAGGGTCCCCGGGAAGACATCGACGAGAACGACCTCGTCGTCAGCCACACGAAGGACTACGCGGCCGGCGTGCCGGCCGTGCTCGTATCGATGGAGCGTGCCGTGGAGCAGATGGGCATCGCCCGCACCGCGCGCACCCTCACCCGCCTCAACCAGCGCCACGGGTTCGACTGCCCCGGCTGCGCCTGGCCCGAGACGCCCGGACACCGCAAGCCCGCCGAGTTCTGCGAGAACGGCGCCAAGGCGGTCGCCGAGGAGGCGACGCTCCGGACCGTCACCCCCGAGTTCTTCGCCGCGCACCGGATCTCCGAGCTGGACGAGCACACCGACTACTGGTTGGGCCAGCAGGGCCGGCTCGCGCACCCGATGGTGCTGCGCCCCGGCAGCGAGCACTACGAACCGATCGGGTGGGACGACGCCTACCGACTGATCGGCGACCACCTGCGCGGGCTCGGCAGCCCCGACGAGGCCGTGTTCTACACGTCCGGCCGCACCAGCAACGAGGCGGCGTTCCTCTACCAGTTGATGATTCGCAGCTTCGGCACCAACAACATGCCGGACTGCTCCAACATGTGCCACGAGTCGTCGGGCAGCGCGCTCACCGAGGCGATCGGCATCGGCAAGGGCTCGGTGTCGGTACCCGACCTCGAGCAGGCCGATCTCATTCTCATCGCGGGACAGAACCCGGGCACCAACCACCCGCGCATGCTGTCCACCCTCGAGAAGGCGAAGGCCAACGGCGCCAAGATCATTGCGATCAACCCGTTGCCGGAGGCAGGCCTGCGCCGGTTCAAGGACCCGCAGAAGGTCGGCGGCGTCCTCGGCCGCGGAGTCGACATCGCCGACGACTTCCTGCAGATCCGACTCGGCGGGGACATGGCGCTCTTCCAGGGCCTGGGCCGACTGCTGCTCGAGGCCGAGGACCGCGCACCGGGCACCGTCGTCGACCGCGCGTTCGTCGATCGGCACTGCGCCGGGTTCGAGGAGTACGCCGACCACGTGCGCGCCGTCGACCTGGACACGGTCGTGGAGGCGACCGGCCTGACGATGCAGCAACTCGAGGACACCGCCCGCGCGCTGGCCGAATCCGACCGCACCGTCACGTGCTGGGCGATGGGACTCACCCAGCAGGCGCACGCGGTCGCCACCATCCAGGAGGCCGTGAACCTGTTGCTCATGCGCGGCATGATCGGCAAGCCGGGCGCCGGCGTGTGCCCGGTCCGCGGCCACTCCAACGTTCAGGGCGACCGCACCATGGGCATCTGGGAGAAGATGCCGGAGGAGTTCCTGGCCGCCCTGGACACCGAGTTCTCGATCGAGAGCCCGCGGCGGCACGGGTGGGACACCGTCGACGCGATCCGGGCGATGCGCGACGGCCGCGCCCGGGTGTTCATGGCAATGGGCGGCAACTTCGTCGCCGCCACCCCGGACACCGCGGCCACCGAGCAGGCGCTGCGGAACTGCGAACTGACCGTGCAGGTTTCGACCAAGCTCAACCGCAGCCACGTCGTGCACGGGCGCACCGCGCTGATCCTGCCCACCCTCGGCCGCACCGACCTCGACGTCCAGGCCACCGGCAAGCAGTTGGTGTCGGTGGAGGATTCGATGTCGATGGTGCATCTGTCCCGCGGACGGCTGAAGCCGGTGAGTGAGCACCTGCACAGCGAGGTCGCGATCGTCTGCCGGCTCGCACGCGAACTGCTCGGGTCCGAGCATTCGGTGCCGTGGGCCGAGTTCGAGGGCGACTACGACCTGATCCGGGATTCGATTTCCCGCGTCGTGCCGGGCTGCGAGGACTACAACACCCGGGTGCGCCGACCCGACGGCTTCCAGCTACCGCATCCGCCGCGAGACGCACGCGAGTTCCGGACCCACACCGGCAGGGCCAATTTCGCGGTCAACGCGCTCGAGTGGGTGCCGACCCCGCCCGGACGGTTGATCCTGCAGACGATGCGCAGCCACGACCAGTACAACACCACGATCTACGGCCTCGACGACCGCTACCGCGGTGTCAAGGGTGGGCGGAAAGTGGTCTTCGTCAGCGCCGCCGACATCGCCGAGATGGGTCTGTCCGACGGGCAATCGGTGGACGTGGTCTCCGAATGGACCACCGCGGACGGCACGGTCGAGGAGCGGCGCGTCCACGACTTCCGGATCGTCGAGTACAGCACGCCCCGCGGCAACGCGGCCGCCTACTACCCCGAGACGAATCCGCTGGTTCCCCTGGATCACGTTGCTGCCAAGTCGAATACACCCGTATCCAAGGCTATCGTCGTCCGGCTCGAACCGGCCCGGGCCGGCTGATGGGACGCGTCACCGCCCGGCGGCCCGTCCTGCGCATCACCCCGGACGGGACCCGGCACCGCCCGGACACCCTGGCCGTCGAGGAACCTCTCGAGATCCGCCTCGGCGGGCGGTCCCTCACCGTCACGATGCGCACGCCCGGCAACGACATCGACCTGGTCCACGGGTTCCTGCTGGCCGAGGGCATCATCGGCAGCGTCCAGGACGTCTCGGTGATCCGGTACTGCGACGGCGTCGACGACGACGGCGCCAACACCTACAACGTCCTCGACGTCGAACTCGGGCCCGACGTTCCGGATCCGGGCACCCGGGGTCGACGCGAGTTCCTCACCACGTCGGCGTGCGGGGTGTGCGGGAAGGCATCGCTCGACGAGGTCGCGACCCGCAGCCGCTTCACACTGTCCGACAGCACAATCGAGGTCACCGCAGCCGCGCTGTCCTCGATGCCACCCACTCTGCGTCGGGGCCAACGGGTGTTCGAGGCCACCGGCGGGCTGCACGCCGCCGGGTTGTTCACGACCGACGGCGCGCTCCTCGCGCTGCGTGAGGACGTCGGTCGCCACAACGCGGTCGACAAGGTCGTCGGCTGGGCGCTGACCGGGCGCCGGATCCCCCTGTCCGATGCCGTCCTGATCGTCAGTGGCCGGGCCTCGTTCGAACTCGTGCAGAAGGCCGCGATGGCCGGCATCCCACTGCTCGGCGCCGTGTCGGCGCCGTCCTCACTGGCGGTCGACCTGGCCCGGGACCAGGGGATGACACTCGTCGGGTTCCTCCGCGGCGAGAGTATGAACGTCTACACCGGCGAGCACCGCATCAAGCGGTGACGGCATGTCCCGCCCGGGGACCTACGTGCCGACTACCACGTCACCGCGCAGTGCGGCGACGACGACGGTGCCGTCGAACTCGTCAACACCGTCGCCACCCTCCCCACCGGTGAACCCGTGGCGCTACTCGCAGCCGTTCGGACCGTTCTAGCAGGTGCCCGCGGGTGTCCCCCCCGCCTGCAACTGCTGGAAGAACTGCTCGGCGTCGCCGAAGGAGTCCGCAACCGCGGCGCGATGATCGGCGCCCTCGTAGGTCTTGTAGCCGACCGTCGACCCGCTGTCGCACAACGCCTTCGCCAACGCCTTCGATCCCGGCTCGGCGACCAGCGTGTCGGCGGTGCCCTGCAGGATCATCGTCGGAACCGAGAGCTTCAGCTGCGCCGGCTCCTGCTTCTTCAGGTAACCGATCAACTTGTCCATATCCGCGCCGGGCGCGAACGCCTGGTCGACGGGCACCGACGGGATCACGTCGCGGATCTGCGCGACGCAGCCGTTGCGGGCCGCGGTCAGCAACGCCTTGGAGGTCGGTGTGACGTACGAATCCGCGTCGATCGACGGATCGGCCGCCTCCGCGCCGAGCAGGATCAGCGGCAGGAACGCGAGGGCCGGTGCCACTGCGGGGTTTCCGGAGGCCAGGTACGCCGGCGTCTGGCTCGTGCCGTTGCCCGGCGCGATCGCGACCGCGCCCCGCAGATCCAGCTCCGGCGCCCGCTCCGCACCCTGCGCGGCGGTGAACAGCGTGGCGTGCCCACCCTGGCTGTGCCCCATCGCGTACCACTGGTTGCTGATCGAATCGTCGAGGTCGCGGCTCGCGCGCACGATGTCGACGACGGCGTTGGCCTCCGTCCCACCGTCCATGTACGGGTGCCCGCCCGGCGTGCCCATGCCGACGTAGTCGGTCTGCACGACGACGTACCCGTCGGCGACGTAGCGATCGAGGGTCTCGTCGACCACGCCGAGGTAGTCGTGCGCGAGGCCGTCGTCCGAATCGGCGGACGGCGCGCAGATGTCGGAGACACCCGTGGTGCCGTGCGCCCAGCTGAGGACGGGCCACCCGCCGTCGGGTGCGGCGGTCTTCGGAATCGACACCGTGCCCGACACGACCACGGGATCGCCCTGCGCGTTCTGCGAGACGTACGTGATGAGCTCGCTGCGGGCCGCGCTGGGCAGGACCGGGGCGCCCCGCAATTGCTGACTCGACAGCAGCTGACCCGGTTCCAGCGTCGCCGCACCGTCGGCCTCGGCCGAGCTGTTACTGCTGCATCCCGCCGCCACCAGCGCGACCGACGTGGCCGCCACGAGCGTGAAGAGTCCCACGCCCCGTGTGCGGCCGCTCCCGGCCTTCGTCAGTGTGTTCACGAACAACCTCCAGATTAAGAAACGCGTCTTAGCCCGATGAAGATAGCTCATTCAGTACGCTGTCGGCTATGAATTCGCCGAACGCTCGCGACACGATCCTCGAAGTCGCCGAACGTCTCATCGCCGAACGAGGCATGCACGGGGTGTCCGCGAGGGAGATCGTGAGAACCGCGGGGCAGCGCAACAATTCGGCACTCACCTACCATTTCGGCTCGTGGGACGGCCTGCTCGAAGCGATCTGGCTCGAGCACATGGGCTCCATCAACGCGCTCCGCGCCGACATGCTCGCGAACTCCGGCGACTCCGACCGCCTCGCCCATCTGGTCGCTTGCTACATCCACCCCTTCGTCGCGGAGGTCGCGGCCCGCGAGCCGTCCTACTGGGCACGGTTCAACGAACAGTGGCTCACCGGGGTCCACCTGGACTTCGTCTCGACACCGACATCGCTGGTCCCCGCCGATCCCAGGTACCCCCGGATCGGCGGGATGAAACTACTCCAGGAACTGTTCGCCGGCATCACCGACGAACTCACCCACCTGACTCCCGACGCCCGCGCACGGAGGGTGGCCATGATGGCCCGATTCGTCGTGTCGGCGATGGCCACCTGGGAGCGAGAAGCCACCGCCGGGACGACTCGCGACCTCGAGGCGTTCGAAACCGAGCTGACCTCGCTCGCGATCGCAGTTCTGCGCGCCACCTGAGACGGCCGGATGCTGGTGCACCACATCGGAATCGGAGGGACACTGCCCCGCACGCGCCGCGGGTGCGACGAGGGCCCTGAGCCGACACCGGAACCCGGTCGGCGCACAGCAACGTGCGCCCGGCCGATTCGGACCTGATCCGAATCAACCGGGCGCACGAGGCGTGGTGGAACTGGCGGAGAGTCCTTGTTCAGGACCACCCGGTACCTATGCCGACTTGTCGCGACGCTCCCGCTCCGGCTTGCGCGGCACGATCGTCGGCAGGACGTTGTCGTTGACGGTCTCCGCGGTGACGACCACCTTCGCGACATCGTCACGACTGGGGATGTCGTACATCACCGGGAGCAGGACTTCCTCCATGATCGCGCGCAGCCCACGGGCACCCGTGCCACGGTGGATCGCCTGATCCGCGATCGCCTCCAGCGCGTCCACCGTGAACTCGAGTTCGACGCCGTCCATGTCGAACAGGCGGGTGTACTGCTTGACGAGCGCGTTCTTCGGCTCGGAGAGGATCTTGACCAGAGATTCCTTGTCGAGATTGGTCACCGACGCCACGACCGGAAGCCGGCCGATGAACTCGGGAATAAGACCGAACTTGATCAGGTCCTCGGGCATGACCTCCGCGAAGTGGTCCTGCGTGTCGATCTCGGCCTTCGAGCGGACCTCGGCGCCGAAGCCGATGCCGCGCTTGCCGACCCGATCGGAGACGATCTTTTCGAGACCGGCGAACGCACCCGCCACGATGAAGAGCACGTTGGTGGTGTCGATCTGGATGAACTCCTGGTGCGGGTGCTTGCGCCCACCCTGCGGCGGCACACTCGCCTGCGTGCCCTCGAGGATCTTCAGCAGCGCCTGCTGCACACCCTCACCGGACACGTCCCGCGTGATCGACGGGTTCTCGCTCTTGCGGGCGATCTTGTCGACCTCGTCGATGTAGATGATGCCGGTCTCGGCGCGCTTGACGTCGTAGTCGGCGGCCTGGATCAGCTTCAGCAGGATGTTCTCGACATCCTCACCGACGTATCCGGCCTCGGTCAGTGCCGTCGCGTCCGCGATCGCGAAGGGCACGTTGAGCATCTTCGCCAGCGTCTGCGCGAGGTAGGTCTTGCCGCAGCCGGTGGGGCCGAGCATGAGGATGTTCGACTTCGCCAACTCGACGGTCTCACCGCGCGCGTCCCGACTGCGGTCGCCCGCCTGGATGCGCTTGTAATGGTTGTAGACCGCCACCGCCAACGTCCGCTTCGCAGCGTCCTGACCGATCACATAGTTCTCGAGGAAGTCGCGGATCTCCGCGGGCTTGGGCAGCTCGTCGAGCTTGACCTCACTGGACTCCGCCAGCTCTTCCTCGATGATCTCGTTGCACAGATCGATGCATTCGTCGCAGATGTAGACCCCGGGTCCCGCAATGAGCTTCTTGACCTGCTTCTGGCTCTTACCGCAGAACGAGCACTTGAGCAGATCGCCGCCGTCACCGATGCGTGCCATCTCGTAAGGTCCCTACTTCCTTGTCTACGTGCGAGCACCCTCACCCGAATCCCCGCGGATCGCTGTTCAGCGATCGCGTGCCCTCGGCTCAGGATCGAAGGCCCATGGTGTGACCGTACCCGCAGATCGGGAACGAGGTCGACCAAAAGCCGGTGATTCCCACACGGCGAACACGATTCCGACACATGAATCACATCCGCGTGAAGAACGCGGAATGCCCCAGCTTGACGGGTGTGCACCCCGGTCCGCCGCAATCCGATCACTCGGCGTGTCGGCGAACCGGGATGCCCCACATCACTTCTGGGCGGACAGCTTCCGGTACTGGAGGACGTCGTCGATGATGCCGTACTCCTTCGCCTCTTCCGCCGTCAGAATCTTGTCGCGGTCGGTGTCCTTGCGGATGACGTCCGGATCCCGGCCGGTGTGCTTCGAGAGCGTGGTCTCCATCAGTCGGCGCATGCGCTCGATCTCCGCGGCCTGGATCTCCAGATCGGAGACCTGACCCTGGATGCCACCGGTCGCGGGCTGATGGATCAGCACACGGGCGTTCGGCAGCGCGAGGCGCTTGCCGGGCGTGCCGGCAGCGAGCAGGACGGCTGCGGCCGACGCGGCCTGGCCGAGGCAGACCGTCGTGATGTCGGCCCGCACGTACTGCATCGTGTCGTAGATCGCCATCAGCGACGTGAACGAGCCGCCCGGCGAGTTGATGTACATGGTGATGTCGCGGTCCGGGTCGAGCGACTCGAGCACCAGCAGCTGCGCCATGACGTCGTTCGCCGACGCGTCGTCCACCTGCACGCCGAGGAAGATGATGCGCTCCTCGAACAGCTTGTTGTAGGGGTTGGACTCCTTGACGCCGTAGCTGGAGTGCTCGATGAACGAGGGCAGGATGTAGCGCGACTGAGCGCCGGCCGGAGCCTGGCCGCCGAGCGCGTGGGCGGCACGGGGATCGAAGAGGTTGGTCATCAGTTCTCCAAGATGGTGTGGGCGGAAGGTCGGATGCGTTGCGGGCTAGTTGCCTGCGCCGCCCGCCTGCCGCGCGCGGGTGATGACGTGGTCGACGAAGCCGTACTGGAGCGCTTCCTTCGCGGTGAACCAGCGGTCACGGTCCGAGTCCGCAGTGATCTGCTCGACGGTCTGGCCGGTGTGCTCCGCGATGAGCTCGGCCATCTCGCGCTTGGTGTGCGCGAACTGCTCCGCCATGATCGCGATGTCGGACGCGGTGCCGCCGATGCCGGCCGACGGCTGGTGCATCATGATCCGCGCGTGCGGCAGGGCGTACCGCTTGCCCTTGGTGCCGGCCGACAGGAGGAACTGCCCCATCGAGGCGGCCAGGCCCATGCCGAAGGTCGCGACGTCGCACTCGGCGAACTGCATGGTGTCGAAGATCGCCATGCCTGCCGTGACCGAGCCGCCGGGCGAGTTGATGTACAGGGAGATGTCCCGGGTGGGGTCCTCTGCCGACAGCAGCAGGATCTGGGCGCACAGCTTGTTCGCGATGTCGTCGTCCACCTGCGTACCGAGGAAGATGATGCGCTCGCGAAGCAGGCGTTCGTACACCGAGTCGCTGAGATTCAGACCGGAGGTGGCTGAAGTCATGGCGGGATTCTGGTAAGTCACGGTACCTGCCTTCTCGATAAGTCGTTGGTTCCTGACACTGACACTAACGAAGTAGGGCGGCACCGGAGTCCCGGTGCCGCCCTACTTCGCTGAAAGCGGAAATACTCGCGCCCACCGGGGGTGGCAGGCGTCGTTCCGCCGGGGTGCTACTTGTCGTCGCCCTCGGCCTCGGCCTCGTCGGCCTCCGCCTCTGCGGTGCCGAACATCTCGGCGGTGTCGATCGCTGCACCGGCGGTGTCGGTGACGGTCGCGGCGTCGACGACACCGGCAAGCGCCTTGCCACGTCGCACGTCCGCGAAGACGGCGCCGAGCTGGTTGGCCTGCTGGATCTGCTGGATGAACTGCTCCGGAGCCATGCCGTAGCGCTGCGCCTGGAACAGGATGCGCTCGGTGAGCTCGTCCTGGCCGACGGTGGTGCCCGCGGCGTCGGCGATGGCGTCGAGCAGCAGCTGGGTCTTCACCGAGCGCTCGGCAGCCTCCTTGGCGTCCGCGTCGAACTGCTCACGCGTGGTGCCCTGCGACTCGAGGAGCTCGTTCAGCTTCTCCTCGTTGTGGTCCAGACCGTGGATCGCGTCGTGCAGCGCGGCGTCGACCTCGGCCTTGACGACGGCCTCGGGCAGCGGGACCTCGACGGTCTCGAGCAGAGCCTCGAGCACCTTGTCGCGGATCTGGCCGGCCTGCTCGACCTTGCGGACGCGTGCGACGCGCTCACGCAGGTCGGCCTCGAGCTCTTCGAGGGTGTCGAACTCGCTTGCCATCTGGGCGAACTCGTCGTCGGCCTCGGGCAGCTCGCGCTCCTTGACGGAACCGACGGTGACGGTGATGACCGCCTCCTGGCCCGCGAACTCGCCGGCGACCAGCTTGGAGGTGAAGTCCTTCGACTCGCCGGCCTTGACGCCGACGATGGCCTCGTCGAGGCCCTCGATCAGCTGTCCCGAGCCGACCTCGTGGGACAGACCCGACGCGGTGGCCTCCGGAACGGCCTGGCCGTCGACGGTGGCGGACAGGTCGATCGACACGAAGTCGCCGTCCTGAACCTCACGCTCGACACCCTTCAGGGTGCCGAAGCGCTGACGCAGCGACAGCAGCTGCTCGGCGACTGCCTCGTCGGTGACCTCGATCGGGTCGACCGTGACGGCGACGGTGGAGAAGTCCGGCAGGGTGATCTCGGGGCGGACGTCGACCTCGGCGGTGAACGTGAGCTCCTGGCCGTCCTCGAGCTTGGTGATCTCGATCTCCGGCTGGCCGATGACCTTCACCTCGGAGGCGTTGACGGCCTCGGAGTAGCGGGACGGGAGGGCGTCGTTGACGACCTGCTCGAGCACCGCGCCACGACCGACACGAGCCTCGAGCAGCTTGGCCGGAGCCTTGCCCGGACGGAAGCCGGGGAGACGGATCTGCTGCGCGAGCGCCTTGTAGGCCTTGTCGAAATCAGGCTTGAGCTCCTCGAAGGGCACCTCAACGTTGATACGGACTCGCGTCGGGCTGAGCTGCTCGACGGTGCTCTTCACGGATCTGGCTCCTTCGTGTGGTGGTGCTCTTTGATTCGATATCTCGTGTCTCTTCGTGGCAGGACCGGATTGTCGGCCCTGCCACGCGTCTGGTCGGGGTGACAGGATTTGAACCTGCGACCCTCCGCTCCCAAAGCGGATGCGCTACCAAGCTGCGCCACACCCCGTCAGAACAGGCCTCCGCCAACCTCGCGAGGACCCGAGGCAGAATCCTACGGCCCCCCGATTATGAAATCCAAAGCGAGGTTGGGTACAGTCTCATCTCGCAGACGACATCGCTGGCGATCCCACAAATGTCGTATGCACGGGGATGTAGCTCAATGGTAGAGCCTCAGTCTTCCAAACTGATTACGCGGGTTCGATTCCCGTCATCCCCTCCACACGGAGGAAACCCCCACCGTTCGGATATATGTCCGAACGGTGGGGGTTTTTCTTGTTTCCGCCCCTTCGGAACCCATCACCCATCCGACCCCGCGCCGCCCCCGCCGAGCGCACGCGAATCTGCCGCCCGACCAGACCACCGTCGAGTGACTCTTGTCACATTACTCGGAGCTTCGGCCGCTTCGTGATTCCCGCCGCACACCAGGGATGCCTGACCTAAGTTGGAACCTGTTACAGATTTCCGACTTCCACCCCCGAAGGAGTGCCGGATGCACACCCCACTTTGCGACGATCTCGGAATCGAGTTCCCGATCTTCGCCTTCACCCATTGCCGCGACGTCGTGGTCGCCGTCAGCAAGGCCGGCGGATTCGGCGTTCTCGGCGCCGTGGGGTTCACACCCGAGGAACTCGAGATCGAGCTGAAGTGGATCGACGAGCACATCGGCGACCACCCCTACGGCGTCGACATCGTGATCCCGAACAAGTACGAGGGCATGGACTCGAATCTGTCCGCCGACGAACTGACCAAGATGCTGCAGTCGATGGTGCCGCAGGAGACGCTCGACTTCGCTCGCGGCATCCTCACCGATCACGGTGTCCCCACGCCGGCCGACGGCCACGAGAACTCGCTGCAGCTGCTCGGCTGGACCGAGGCCACCGCCACCCCGCAGGTCGAGGTGGCACTCCAGCACCCGAAGGTCACGCTGATCGCCAATGCCCTCGGCACCCCGCCCGCGGACATGATCGAGCACATCCACGCGTCGGGCCGGAAGGTCGCGGCGCTGTGCGGATCGCCCTACCAGGCCCGCAAGCACGCGGACGCCGGCGTCGACATCATCATCGCGCAGGGCGGCGAGGGCGGCGGCCACTGCGGCGAGGTCGGCTCGATCGTGCTGTGGCCGCAGGTCGTCAAGGAGGTTGCCCCGATTCCCGTGCTGGCGGCGGGTGGCATCGGCAGCGGCCAGCAGATCGCGGCCGCGCTCGCCATGGGCGCCCAGGGCGCGTGGTCGGGTTCGCAGTGGCTCATGGTCGAGGAGGCCGAGAACACCGCCGTCCAGCAGGCCGCCTACGCGAATGCCGGCAGTCGCGACACGGTGCGCAGCCGCTCGTTCACAGGCAAGCCCTGCCGGATGCTGCGCAACGACTGGACCGAGGCGTGGGAGAAGGCAGGCAACCCGGAGCCCCTCGGCATGCCGCTGCAGTACATGGTGTCCGGCATGGCCGTGGCCGCCACCCACAAGTACCCCGACGAGACCGTCGACGTCGCGTTCAACCCCGTGGGTCAGGTCGTCGGCCAGTTCACCAAGGTGGAGAAGACCGCGGCGGTCATCGAACGTTGGGTGCAGGAGTACCTCGAGGCCACCGGAACCCTGGAGCGTCTGAACGAGGCCGCCAACGCCTGACCGGCACTCGCACTAGTCGGGCAGGAGCGGGACGCTGTCACCACCGTCGCGACCGAGCAGCGCGGCGCGGGTGACCGCGACCGATCCGAATTTCGCCCGCACCGCGTCGAGCGCGCCGTCGAGGCGGACACCGTCGGACTCCTTCGACGAGCTCCCGGTGTCCGGCTCGAACGGCAGCGCGAGCTGTTCGGCGCCTTCCGCGTCCAGGTTCGACAGCGCGACACCGATCAGCGTCAGTCCCCGCTCGGCGATCAACGGCCGCGAATGCTCCAGCAACGATCGCACCGCACCGAGAATGGTCTCGGTTCGTGCCGAGGCCTCGCCGAGGGTCACCGAGCGGGTGGCACGCCCGAAGTCCGCGAACCTCATCCGGATCACCACCATGCGGCACACCCGTCCGGCCGCCCGCAGACGCCTCGCCACACGGTCCACCAGCGCGGCGGCGATCGTCTCGATCTCGGCGAAGCTTCGCACGCGACGCCCGAGGGCACTCTGCGCCCCGATCGACCGACGCCGTCGCCCCGTCTCGACCCGCCGCGGATCGCGCGCCCACGCCAGCGCGTGCAGGTGCCGGGCGGATCCCGATCCGACCACGGTGGACAGTTCGCGCTCGGACAGCGCCGCGAGTTCCGCGACGGTCCGAACGCCGTATCCGTGCAGCTTCGCGGAGGTCACGGCCCCGACACCCCACAGTCGTTCGATCGGCAGTGGATGCAGGAACTCGAGCTCGCGATCCGGCGGCACCAGCAGCAGCCCGTCGGGTTTCCCCACTGCACTGGCGACCTTGGCCAGGAACTTCGTCCGCGCGATGCCGACCGTGATCGGCAGCCCCACCTGTTCGCGCACGTCTCGGCGCAACCGCTCCGCGATCTGTCGCGGACTGCCGCTGATCCGGCTCAACCCGCCGACGTCGAGGAATGCCTCGTCGATCGAGATGCCCTCGACCAGGGGTGTCGTGTTCCGGAAGACGTCGAACACCTCGCGGCTGGCCCGCGCATACGCGGACATCCGGGGCGGGACGACGATCGCGTGCGGGCATCGCCGCCGCGCCTCCGATCCGCTGCTCGCGGTGCGTACCCCGAACGCCTTCGCCTCGTAGCTGGCCGCGAGGACCACTCCCCCGCCCACGATCACCGGCCGCCCCCGCAGGCCCGGATCGTCGCGCTGCTCCACCGAGGCGTAGAACGCGTCCAGATCGGCGTGCAGGATCGTGGCCTCGGCACGCTGCGGCGGCGGGGAACGATCGACGACGTCGGACACGAACGTATGTTCGCATCGACCACCGACAGGATTCGAGACACGATCACGCCACGCCCGCCCCCGGTATCCTTGACAATGTCCGATTTGACACCACCGGAAGGTCCCCCGTGGAACTCCTCCTCATCGTCGCCGTGATCGGCGCCGTCGTCTTTCTGGTGATGAAGAGCCAGAACAAGAACAAGGGCCACTCGGCGAACCAACTCGAAGACGCCAAGGCGGAAGCCCGCCAGTCGATCGAGCGCCTGGGTGGCCAGGTCTACAACCTCGTCGGCAGCGACGACGCCTCCAAGCAGGCTCTCGCCGACGCCTCCGAGCGGTACACCGCCGCCGGTTCGCAGATCGAACAGGCCACGACGCCCGTGCAGGCGCGTCTGGCGAAGCAGACCGCGCTCGAGGGTCTGTACTACATCCGCGCCGCGCGCTCCGCGATGGGCATGGATCCGGGTCCCGAGATCCCGAGCATCGACGGCCAGAAGTCGGCCGGCTCGGTCACCGAGGACCGCGACATCGAGTTCGAGGGCCGTCAGGTCTCGGCGTCACCCAATCCGTCGGCTCGCACACCCAACTACTACCCCGGCGGCCGCGTCGCCGGACGTCCGGTCCCCGCAGGCTGGTACTCCGAGCCGTGGTGGAAGCCCGCGCTCGTCGCCGGCGCGTGGGGTGTCGGTTCGATGTTCCTGTTCTCTGCGATGTTCTCCGGGATGTCCGGGGTGGGATACGACGCGCAGGGGTTCGCCGACGGCTACGGCGACGGCTACCAGGACGGTATGGACGCAGCCGACGGTGACGGCGGCGATGCCGGCACTGACGGCGGAGACGGCGGAGACGCTGGCGGCGATGTCGACTACGGCGCCGCGGGCGACGGCGGCGACTACGGCGGAGACTGGGGCGGCGGAGATTTCGGCGGGGGCGACTTCGGCGGAGGCGACTTCGGGGGCTTCGACTTCTAGTCGGCCTGACAACCGGGGCACCAGAACAGGTTGCGCCCTTTCATAACCGAGTGAGAGATCGGCGTGCTGCAGATGCGGCACGCCGATCCTGCTCTGCGGTAGGTGTAGGTCCGCGGCCGGTCCTTCGCGTACGACGGCTCGCCGTGGTCGTCCTCGGGCCGCACGACGTGCATCCTGCCGCGGCGGACCCCGACCTTCATCAGTTCGACGAGGTCGTCCCACATCGCGTCGAACTCGGCGCGGCTGACGCGCTTGCCGGGCCGCTCCGGGTGGATCCCGTGCCGGAACAGGACCTCGGCACGGTAGACGTTGCCGACGCCGGCCAACACGGCCTGATCCATCAGCATCGCGCCGATCGGAGTCTGCGACTTCGAGATCCGCGCCCACGCCCGGTCCGGGTCGGCGTCCTTGCGCAGCGGATCGGGACCCAGGCGGGCCTCGATCGCGGCGACCTGCGGCGGATGCAGCACCTCACAGGCGGTGGGACCGCGCAGGTCGGTGCCGAACTCGGCGCCGATCATGCGCATCCGGACCTGCCCGACGGGCGCCTCGAGCGGGAGCGCGGACTCGGTGAACTTGCCGTACAACCCCAGGTGGACGTGCACCACGAGACCGTTCTCGTAGTGGTGCCACAGGTGCTTGCCCCACGCATCGGAACGCACGAGGACGCGGCCGTCGATCAGGGCCGCGTCCTCGGCAAATCTGCCCTGCGGGCTCGACACGTACACCGGCGATCCCGCGAAACGCTGCTGATGCAGGCGCGCGAGACGGTGGAGAGTGTGGCCCTCGGGCACGTTCTGCTTACCTGTTCGTTCAGGCTTCGGGGGCTGCGGGCACGGCCGGCGCCACACCCGTCTTCTCGTACTCGGCGAGGATGTCGATGCGACGCTGGTGACGCTCCTCGTCGGACCACTCGGTGGCGAGGAAGGCGTCGACGATCGCGAGGGTCTCCTCGAGGGAGTGCATGCGGCCGCCGATGCCGATGAGCTGCGCGTTGTTGTGCTGGCGGGCCAGCTGCGCGGTCTCGACGCTCCACGCGAGGGCGCAGCGGGCGCCAGGAACCTTGTTCGCGGCGATCTGCTCACCGTTGCCGCTGCCACCGAGGACCAGGCCCAGGCTGCCCGGATCGGCGACGACGCGGCGGGCCGCCTCGATGCAGAAGGCCGGGTAGTCGTCGACGGCGTCGTAGACGTGTGCACCGCAGTCGATGGCCTCATGGCCGTTCGCGGTGAGGTGTTCGATGATCTGGTTCTTGCGTTCGAAGCCGGCGTGGTCGGCACCCAGGTATACGCGCATGACCTCAATTCTGACAGGTCACGTCGCCGCGGCGATCGTGGGGACTCGAGGAGGAGAACCCGCGCGTCGAGTCACCCGGTACCGGCGCCGGGAGCGCCGGCCCGTCGAAACGTCGATCCACGCCAGGTGGGCATGGGCCGCTTCCCCACCGCGACCTCGAGCGCCGCGCGTCCGGAGAGCCGCGTGGAATCCAGAATCGGCAAGGGCGAGTGCTCGGGCCGCACGAGCAGAGGAATCTCGGTACACACCAACGCAACCGCGTCGCAGCCGGCGGCCGCGAGCCTCTCGATGAGTGCAACGAACGACGCCCGCGTCTGTGGTCGGAAATCCCCGTGGACCAGTTCGTCGAAGATTGCCGAGTGGACCATGGCCTGATCGGCGGTATCCGGAACGACGGCGTCGATGCCCCGCGCGGCCAGTTCTCGGGGGTACAGCGGTCCCTGCATCGTGAAGCGCGTTCCCAGGATGCCGACGCGGGCGTGCCCGGCCTGCTGGGCAGCATCCGCGACGATGTCGACCAGATGCAGCCCGGGCAGGGCGAGGTGATCGCCGTCGGCCTCGAGAGCGAGATGCGCCGTGTTGTCCGGGCAGACGAAGAAGTCGCACCCGGCTCGCGCGAGGCGTTCGACACTGGTGGCGAGCACCGCCCGCACCCTCTCTCTCGACCCCCGGAACGGTCACTCGGCGACCGGACCTCAGTCGAACTGGGGATCCTCGGTGCGGGTCCGCTTGAGCTCGAAGAAGTGCGGGTACGACGCCAGGGCGACGGTGCCGTCCCACACCTTGCCGGCATCCTCACCGCGCGGGATGCGCGAGAGGACCGGGCCGAAGAAGGCGGTGCCGTTGACGTGGATGGTGGGGGTACCGACGTCGTCGCCGACCTTGTCCATGCCGGCGTGGTGGCTGCGGCGCAGTTCGGCGTCGAACTCGTCGGTGTCGGCGGCCGCCGCCAGCTCGGCGGGCAGGCCCAGTTCGGCGAGGGACTCGACGACGACGTTCGTCAGATCCTGGTCGCCGCCGTTATGGATCCGCGTGCCCATCGCCGTGTAGAGGGGCAGCAGGATGTCGTCGCCGCGCTGCTGGGCAGCCGCGATGAGAACCCGCACCGGGCCCCAGGCCTTGCCCATCTTCTCGCGGTACTCCTCGGGAAGCTCGCGTCCCTCGTTGAGGACGGCGAGGCTCATGACGTGGAAATTGGCCTCGATGTCGCGGACCTCGGTCACCTCGAGGATCCAGCGCGACGTGATCCAGCACCAGGGGCACAGCGGGTCGAACCAGAAGTCGACGGTGTCCTTCTTGCCGGTCTTGCCGGAGTTTGTCTGTGCTTCCGCGCTCACGCGTGTCTCCCTCGTTCTGCGGTGCGACAGATCCACGTCACACCTCTCGATTGATAGACAACCATGCGCGTGCGGGAATGCTTCCCGCACACCTCGGAGCAACGTTACTGTCGATGGAGGACAGCCAGTAGCCACACTGGAACGGAGCCTCCCCGTGACATCCCACGAGTCATCGAATCGCACGTTCGTCATCGTCGGCGGCGGCCTGGCCGGCGCCAAGATCGCAGAATCGTTGAGAGACAGAGATTTCGACGGGTCCATCGTCCTCCTCAGCCAGGAGGACCATCTCCCCTACGAGCGACCACCACTTTCCAAGGAACATGTCGCCGGCAAGAAGGATCTGCCCGATTTCACCGTCCAGCACGGGGACTGGTACCGAGACCACCACGTGGACCTGCGTCTGGGCACCACCGCGACGGCGCTCGATCGCGACCGCAAGTGCGTGGTGCTGCCGGACGGTTCGACACTCGGCTACGACCGACTCGCGCTCGCGACCGGATCCCGTTCGCGTCGCCCACCGATCCCCGGCGCCGACGCGACGGGCGTGCACTACCTGCGCACCATCGACGAATCCGACGCCCTGATCGCGGCGCTGTCCCCGGGAGCCCGACTGGTGATCGTCGGCGCGGGCTGGATCGGACTCGAGATCGCGTCGGGGGCGCGCGGTCGCGACGTCGCGGTCACGATCGTGGAGTCGGCCGAATTGCCGCTGCTCGCAGCGCTGGGCCGGGAGATGGGTGCCGTGTTCGCCGATCTGCACCGCGAACACGGCGTCGACTTCCGTTTCGCGTCCAAGGTCGAGGAGATCACCGTCACCGACGGGCGTGCGGACGGCGTCCGACTGGGCGACGGGACGGTGCTGCCCGCCGACGCGGTGCTGGTCGCTGTCGGCGCGCAACCCAACATCGAGATCGCCGAGGCCGCCGGGCTTTCGGTCGACGGTGGCATCCTCGTGGACGGCACGCTCACCACGAGCGACCCGGACATCGTCGCGGTCGGCGACATCGCCGCCCAGCAACATCCGCTGCTGGCGGCACGTGTCCGCGTCGAACACTGGGCCAACGCGCTGAACCAGCCCGCGATCGCGGCCGCGACCATGCTCGGCCACCCGGTCGAGTACACCAACCTGCCGTACTTCTTCACCGACCAGTACGACCTGGGCATGGAATATGTGGGCTGGGCACCGAAGTACTCGAAGGTGGTGACCCGCGGCGACGTCGGAGCACGAGAGTTCCTGGCGTTCTGGCTCGACGAGGAGAACCGGGTGCTCGCCGGTATGAACGTCAACATCTGGGATGTCACCGACGACATCAAGGCGCTCGTCGCGTTCTCCGGTCCTGTCGACCCCGCCCGGCTCGCCGACCCCGCCGTCCCCCTCACCGAACTCGCCACCTGACCCCGCGATTTGCGCACTTCTCGGTGCCGCGGGTGCCCGCGTCGCAACGATAAGTGCGCAAATCGCGAGAGGAGGGCGGCGCGTGATGGGATAGCGGGGAGTCGATTGTCCATCCGTGATGAGGAGATCTTTGTGGCCCCACCGAATCTGACCCGCGAACAGGCCGCCGAACGCTCGGCGCTGCTGACCGTCGACAACTATCGCATCGAACTCGATCTCACCGACGGCGACGGCCGACCGGGCGAGAGCACCTTCCGGTCCCGCACCACCGTCACGTTCGCGGCGACGGCCGGAGCGTCGACGTTCATCGACATCATCGCCGACACAGTGCATTCGGCGGTCCTCAACGGCACCCCGGTCGACGTGTCGTCGTACGACGAGGCCACCGGGATCACGCTGAGCGGCCTCGCGGACAGCAATGAGCTCGTCGTCGAGGCCGACTGCCTCTACACCAACACCGGCGAGGGACTGCACCGCTTCGTCGACCCCACCGACAATGCGGTGTACCTGTACTCGCAGTTCGAAACCGCCGACGCCAAGCGGATGTTCGCGTGCTTCGACCAGCCGGATCTCAAGGCCACCTTCGACATCTCCGTCGTCGCGGCGGAGGACTGGAAGGTCATCTCCAACGCCGAGACCGTCGAGCCGCTGGCGGCCGCTCCGGGCCGCCACGTCTTCCGCACGACCCCGCGCATGAGTACGTACCTGGTGGCACTGATCGCCGGCCCGTACGCGCAGTGGACCGACAGCTATTCCGACGAGCACGGACACATCCCGCTCGGCATCTACTGCCGTGCATCGCTCGCCGAGTACATGGATGCCGAACGCCTGTTCACCGAAACCAAGCAGGGCTTCGGCTTCTACCACCGCAACTTCGGTGTGCCGTACGCGTTCGGCAAGTACGACCAGCTGTTCGTGCCGGAGTTCAATGCGGGCGCGATGGAGAACGCCGGCGCAGTGACCTTCCTCGAGGACTACGTGTTCCGCTCCAAGGTCACCCGCTACTCGTACGAGCGGCGCGCCGAGACGGTGCTGCACGAGATGGCCCACATGTGGTTCGGCGATCTGGTCACGATGCGCTGGTGGGACGACCTGTGGCTCAACGAGTCGTTCGCGACGTTCGCGTCGGTGCTGTGCCAGACCGAGGCCACCGAGTACACCAACGCATGGACCACCTTCGCCAACGTGGAGAAGTCCTGGGCGTACCGGCAGGACCAGCTGCCGTCGACGCATCCGATCGCCGCGGACATCCCCGACCTCGCGGCCGTCGAGGTGAACTTCGACGGCATCACGTACGCCAAGGGCGCCAGCGTGCTCAAGCAGCTCGTCGCGTACGTGGGCCAGGAGCCGTTCATGTCCGGCCTGCGCGACTACTTCGCCGAGCACGCGTTCGCGAACGCGACGTTCGACGACCTGCTGCGCGCGCTGGAGAAGGCGTCCGGTCGTGACCTGTCGAGCTGGGGCGCGCAGTGGCTCAAGACGACCGGCCTGAACATCCTGCGCCCGGACTTCCAGATCGAGCCGGACGGCACGTTCGCCCGGTTCGCCGTCCTGCAGGAGGGCGCCGAGCCCGGCGCCGGCGAGACCCGCGTGCACCGTCTCGCGGTCGGTGTCTACGACGACGACCCTGCCACCGGCAAGCTGGTCCGTACGCACCGCGTCGAGCTCGACGTCGAGGGCGCGAGCACCGACGTGCCCGAGCTGGTCGGGGTGCCGCGCGGCAAGCTGATCCTCGTCAACGACGACGATCTCACCTACTGCTCGCTGCGGCTGGACCGCGATTCGCTCGACACCCTGGTCGGCCGGATCGGCGACATCGCCGAGCCGCTCCCCCGCACCCTCGCATGGTCGGCGGCGTGGGAGATGACCCGGCAGGCGGAGATGCGGGCACGCGATTTCGTGAGCCTCGTCCAGCGCGGCATCGGCGCCGAGACCGAGGTGGGTGTCGTCCAGCGACTGCTGCTCCAGGCACAGACGGCGCTGTCGGCGTACGCCGAGCCCGGCTGGGCGGACGCATTCGGCTGGCCCGCGTTCGCGGACCGGCTGCTCGAGCTGGCCCGCGAGGCCGAGCCCGGCTCCGACCACCAGTTGGCGTTCGTCAACGCGCTCACCGGGTCGCAGCTGTCGGCATGGCACACCGAGGTGCTGCAGGAGCTGCTCGACGCCGACCCCGCGAAGCTCGGACTGTCCGGGCTGGTCGTGGACACCGACCTGCGCTGGCGGCTCGTCCACGCGCTGGCCGCGGCCGGTCAGGTGGACACGGACGGTACCGAGACGCCGTTCATCGACGCGGAGGCGGAGCGCGACCCCACCGCCGCGGGTGCCCGTCAGGCGGCGGCGGCGGCGGCGGCCCGGCCCCAGGCCGCGGTCAAGGAGCAGGCCTGGACGACCGTGTTCGACGACGACACCGTCCCGAACATCACCGCCCGCGCGATCATCGGCGGCATCGTCGCGCCCGGCCAATCCGAACTACTCGAGCCGTACGTGGCCCGATACTTCGCGGAGATCCCGGCGGTGTGGGAGCGCCGGTCGAGCGAGGTGGCGCAGACCGTGGTGGTCGGCCTGTACCCTTCCTGGTCGATCAGCGAGGCGTCCGTGGCCGCGGCCGACGAGTTCCTGTCGGGTGAGCACCCGCCGGCGCTGCGCCGCCTCGTCGTCGAGGGCAAGGCAGGCATCGTCCGGTCGCTGAAGGCCCGGGCGTTCGACGCGACCTGACCGACAGCGTCCGATCCCCGGAACGCCGATGACCCGATGTCACAGCGGTTCAGTTCGACTGAACGCATGTGACATCGGGTCACCGGGGTGAAGCGGAAAGTGCAGGGACTACTTCGGGGCGATCGCGGCGCTCATCACGCGCAGCGCCGAGACGAGACCGTCGATGAGGTCGCCCTCGCCGAAGGACGCGACGGCGGCGGTGACACCGAGCTGCGTGATCCGGTCGGTGACACGGTTCTCGACGCCGCGGCCACCACGGATCTCGACGACACGCTGGTTCGGCGACACGGCGATCAGGATCGATCGCTCGGCCTCCGGGGTGTTCGGGAAGACCGCGTCCGCACCGGCGGCCGGGTTCTCGCCCAGGTCACCGACGTAGATGTTGAAGCGCACCTTCGTGGCGCGCGTCGCGTCCGTGAGGGCGTCATCGAGGGCCACCAGCTGGTCGGTGGTGAAAGGCAGCAGGTCGTCGAAGGACTCGCCGATGCGGTGCACACCGGAGATGCGACCGCCGGAGGTCACGACGGTGCCCACCGGCAGATCCGCCGCCGCTACCGCCGAGGACTGGAGAACGTCACCACTTGCCACTTGCCGAACCTCCGATCAGATCTGCACCGGCAGCGTGTCCGGCGTGGTGACCATGCGAGGTCACCTCGTCGACAGCGCTCCACAGGACCGGCTGATGGGTCCAGCGCTGACCGAGGCGGTACTCGGTCGGAACGAAGCCGGGCGACTTCTTGGTCATGAAGGACAGTCCCGCGACGATCGCGATCACCAAGACGGGAATCCCTACGAATATCAGCACTGTCTCGAGAATGCTCACGACGCAAACCGTAGCCGAGTCCTGCCGAAATGGAAGCGTCGGGGCCGAATCATGCCTCGGCTCGCGTGGTGACACATAAATGCATCAGGCCGCACCCTCGCCCAGATAGGGCAGCCAGGTCGGATGCACCTCGGTGGTAGTCGACAGCAGCCGCCAGTGCGGACCGGACGGGGGCACCAGCGCGGTCCTGAGCGTCCACCCCAGTTCGGTGAGCAGTTTGTCCGCTTTGCGGTGATTACACGGCGCGCAGCACGCGACGCAGTTCTCCCACGAATGCCCGCCGCCGCGGCTGCGCGGCACGACATGATCGATGGTCTCGGCCTTGTCCCCGCAGTATCCGCAGCGGAAGCGGTCGCGGTGCATGAGCGCGGCGCGGGTCATCGGGACACGGGTCCGGTACGGAACCCGAACGTAGTTGCGGAGCCGGATGACGAAGGGCACCTGGAGGGAGTAGCCCTCCGAGTGGATCACGGGGCCGAGCGGGTCCTCGTGGACCGGGTCGGCTTTGTCGCAGACCATCAGCACGACGGCGCGTCGCGCGGGCAGAGCGGTGAGAGGTTCGAACGTGGCATTGAGCAGCAGCACCCGACGTTTGTTCCAGGAGGTCACGGTGCCGAGACCCGGCAGACCGAGCCCGGACGATCCGGGCTCGGGGATGACGTGCAGCGGAAAAGCCCCCGACGTGCAGTTTCCCCGCACATCAGTGGGCACGAGTTGTCGATGCGCTCGCGCGCTCTGTCGATGTGTCATGCGACCTCCGCGAAGACTGACCCCAGTTGACCACGGATGATCGGCTCCCGCACACCCATTTCCGCGAAAAATTTGCCGCACGGGCGGTGAACGAACGGTGCCGTGCACCACACCCGGACCGGCTCAGGCATCCTCGAGGCATGCTCGACTCGAAACCGGGCACAATGGGACGGGACATGACTGAAACGAACCCCACCACGCAGCAGACCTTCTACGAGGCAGTGGGCGGAGCCGAGACGTTCCGCAAGCTCACTGCGCGCTTCTACGAGGAGGTGGCGACGGACGAGGTGGTCCGGCCGCTGTATCCCGAGGAGGACCTCGGGCCGGCCGAGCGCCGCATGCGTATGTTCCTCGAGCAGTACTGGGGCGGGCCACGCACCTACTCCGAGGAGCGCGGACATCCCCGCCTGCGGATGCGCCACAATCCGTTCCGGATCGGCCCGATCGAACGGGACGCGTGGCTGCGCTGCATGCACACCGCGATCGCCTCGATCGATGAGCAGACGCTGGACGAACCGCACCGCCGCGCCCTGATCGACTACATGGACATGGCGGCCGCGTCGATGGTCAACTCGCCGGTGTAGCAGCCACAGTTTCCGGACGGATCGTTCGAAGGTCCTCGATGCGGCACTATGAATGACTGTGACGCCCCGCGAGGACCAGCCGACCAGCCGCATCACCGGCGACGCCCGTTCGTGGTGGTCCGACGCCGTTTTCTACCAGGTCTATCCGCGGTCGTTCTCCGACTCGAACGGCGACGGCATCGGCGATCTGGGCGGCGTGATCGACCGCCTCGGCTACCTCGAACTGCTTGGCGTCGACGCGCTCTGGCTCAGCCCCGTGATGCGGTCGCCGATGGCCGATCACGGCTACGACGTCTCCGATCCGCGGGACATCGACCCCCTGTTCGGCGACCTCGCGACGATGGACGAGCTGATCGTCGAGGCGCACGCGCGCGGCATCCGGGTCACGATGGACCTCGTTCCCAACCACACGTCCAGTGAGCATCCCTGGTTCCGGGAGGCCCTCGCCGACGGTCCGGGCAGCAGCACCCGAGACCGCTACATCTTCCGCGACGGCCGCGGCCCGGACGGCGCGCAGCCGCCCAACAACTGGCCGAGTGTCTTCGGCGGGCCCGCGTGGACGCGGATCACCGAGCCCGACGGCACCCCGGGCCAGTGGTACCTGCACATCTTCGCGCGCGAGCAGCCCGACCTGAACTGGGACAACCCCGAGGTGTTCGCCGACCTCGAGAAGACCCTGCGGTTCTGGTTGCACCGCGGCATCGACGGGTTCCGCATCGACGTCGCCCACGGCATGGCCAAACCGGAGGGGCTCCCCGACCACGACTGGAACACCAACGAGCTCCTGAAGAACGACGACGACGATCCGCGGTTCAACAACCCGGCGGTGCACGAGATCCATCGGGGGATCCGCCGGGTCATGAACGAGTACCCGCACGCAATGGCGGTCGGCGAGATCTGGGTGCGCGACAACGAGCGGTTCGGCGAGTACGTACGCCCCGACGAACTGCACCTCGGCTTCAATTTCCGGCTCGCCGAGACGGCGTTCGACGCCGACGCGGTGCGCGCCGCGATCGAGAACTCGCTCGACGCCGTGGCGCATGTCGGTGGCACCCCCACGTGGACACTGTCGAACCACGACGTGGAACGCGAGGTGACCCGGTACGGCGGCGGCCCCCGCGGCGTGACCCGCGCCCGCGCGATGGCACTGGTGGAGCTCGCGTTGCCGGGCGCGGCGTTCATCTACAACGGCGCCGAGCTCGGCCTCCCCAACGTCGATCTCCCCGACGCAGCCCTCCAGGACCCGACGTGGGAGCGATCCGGCCACACCGAGCGCGGGCGCGACGGGTGCCGGGTCCCAGTGCCGTGGGAGGGCGACCGACCGCCCTTCGGCTTCTCGACGTCGCCCGACACGTGGCTGCCGATCCCGCCGGCGTGGACTCCACTGACTGTGGAGTCCCAGCTCGAGGACGTCGACTCGACCCTGTCGCTGTACCGCGCAGCACTCGAGATGCGAGCCAACCTCCCGGAATGCTCCGGGCCCGGAATCGATTGGTACGGAAGCCCTCCCGGCTGCTTCGGGTTCCGTCGCAGCGGCGGCCTCATCTGTGTGTTGAACACGACGGACGCCCCGATCCAGCTGCCTCCGGGCACGGTGCTGCTCGCGAGTGCACCCCTCGCCGACGGGCTGCTGCCGGCCGATTCGGCGGCCTGGCTGGTCTGATTCGCGGGTCTCCCGCCCAGCGGGAGATTCGATTTCGGACCCCTCCGAGCGCTCCCTAGTGTCGTGGACGCGACGTGACGTGCCACACAGGCACTGTGTGCCGCGTCCCCCAGGCACCCCGAGGAGACCCGCGATGTCCGCGACCGATTCGATCCAGACCGACCAGTCCGCCGAGCCCACCTGGGATCACGAGGTGGATCTGCTGGTGGTCGGCAGCGGCGCAGGCGGTTTCACCGCCGCGCTGGCCGGCGCCGCCGAACGACTGGACACCCTGCTCATCGAGAAGGCGGGTGTCTACGGTGGCACCACGGCATTGTCCGGCGGCGGTGTGTGGGTACCGAACAACCCGCTGCTGATCCGCGAGGGCCTGGCCGACTCCCGCGAGGACGTCCGCCGCTACCTCGATGCGGTCCTCGGCGACCGGGTTCCGTCGGCGAACCTCGATGCCTTCATCGACGAGGGCCCCAAGACGCTCGCGTTCCTGGAGACGTCGAGCCGCCACATGCGATTCCAGTGGTGCACGGGCTACTCCGACTACCACCCCGAGCAGCCCGGCGGCCGTCCTGCGGGACGCACCATCGAGCCGCTGCCGGTCGACCTCAAGGAACTGGGCGCCGACCAGGATCTGCTGCGCCCGGCCGCGCTCGCGACCCCGCCCGGACTGTTCATCACGTCCAAGGACTTCGTGCAGCTCAACATGGTGATGCGGACGTGGAAGGCCCGGCGCACCGCGCTCAAGACCGGGTTCAATGCCGTCAAGGCGATCCTGCTGCGGCGCCATATGGACACCCTCGGCCGTGCCCTGATCGCCCGGCTCCGCCTGGCGCTCAAAGACGCCGGGGTGCCGCTGTGGCTGAACACGCCCATGCAATCCCTCGTGACGGATTCCTCGGGTGCCGTCATCGGACTGGTCGCCGAGCGCGGCGGCCGACCGGTGCGAATCCGGGCCCGCCACGGCGTGCTGCTCGCGACCGGCGGGTTCGAGTTCAACGACGACATGCGCAAGGCGAACCTGCCGGAAGGCGGCCGCGACAACTTCAGTGCCGCGTCGTCCGACAACACCGGCGACGGCATCATCGCGGGCCGGAACGTCGGCGCTGCAGTCGATCTCATGGACGACGCGTGGTGGATGCCGTCGTTCCAGCGGCCCGACGGCATCGTCCAGGTGATGGTCGCCGAGCGGTCCGTCCCGCGGTCGATCATCGTGGATCAGCACGGCAAGCGGTTCACCAACGAGGCCGCCCCGTACGTGACGTTCGTGCACGATCAGCTGGCCGGCGGTCACGAACCCACGTGGTTCGTCTTCGACGAGCGCGCCAAGAAGCGCTACCCGATCGGTGGCATCATGCCGGGCCGGAAGTTCCCCAAGGCGTGGATCGACGGCGGCCTGATCGCCGTCGCCGACACGATCGAGGAGCTGGCCCGCAAGATCGATGTCCCGGTCGCCGGACTCACCGAAACCCTCTCGCGTTTCAACGGATTCGCTCGAAACGGACGGGACGGCGACTTCCACCGCGGCGAGAGCGCGTACGACAACTACTACGGCGACCCGAGCCTGCCGCACCCCACGCTCGACGTCATCGACACCGCCCCGTACTACGCACTGCGGATGCGGACCGGAGACCTGGGAACCAAGGGCGGACTCATGTACAACGAGAACGGTCAGGTCCTGCGCGCGGACGGCAGCGTCATCGACGGCCTGTACGCGACCGGTAACACGTCCGCCTCGGTCATGGGCAACGACTACGCCGGCGCGGGTGCCACCATCGGTCCCGCGATGGTGTTCGGCTACATCGGTGCCCGCCACGCCTCCCGCGGCAAGTGACGTCGCGTCTCGGAAAGAAGGTTGAACCCATGAGTGAGGATTCGAATATGCTGTCCGACAAGGTCGTTCTCGTCACCGGCGGCGCCCGCGGCCTCGGCGCGGCATTCGCCCGCCAGATCGTCGAAACCGGCGGCAAGGTGGTGATCGCCGACGTCCTCGACGACGACGGCCGCGCCACGGCCGCCGACCTCGGCGACGCCGCACGTTACGTCCACCTCGACGTCACGGATGCCGAAGGGTGGCGTGCTGCAGTCGAATTCACGCTCACCAAGTTCGGAACGCTGAACGGCCTGGTCAACAATGCGGGCATCTCCACGGGCCAGTACATCGAGCACGAACCGCTCGAGCACTTCCGGAAGGTCCTCGACATCAACCTGGTCGGCGTCTTCAACGGAATCCAGGCGGTCGTCGCGCCGATGCGCGCGGCCGGCGGCGGATCGATCGTGAACATCTCGTCCGCCGCCGGGCTCATGGGATTGGCCCTCACGGCCGGCTACGGCGCCTCCAAGTGGGGCGTGCGCGGGCTGTCGAAGATCGCCGCCGTCGAACTCGGGACGGACCGCATCCGCGTCAACTCGGTGCACCCCGGCATGACGTACACGCCGATGACCGCCGACATCGGGATCCAGCCGGGTGAGGGCAACTTCCCCAACACCCCGATGGGGCGCGTGGGCGAGGCCGACGAGATCGCGGGCGCGGTGACGTATCTGCTCTCCGATGGGGCGTCGTACGTCACCGGCGCAGAGATCGCGGTGGACGGCGGCTGGACCACCGGTCCGACCGTGAATCGCGTCATGGGTCAATAGCGCCGTTCGGCAGAACCCCGGCCGTGGGTGCCCGCTTCGGGCAGCTAGCCCAGCCCACGGCCGGGGTTCGCCGCATCTCGGAACCCTTGACAAACTTGGTGCTCTGTCTCACTGTCGAAACATGACGACGACGATGTCCGGCCAAGCGTCCTACGTCCCCCGCTCGGGTGAGTCCTGGCGCGACCCGTGGGGGATGTATGCGGCCCTGCGCGACCACGATCCCGTGCACAACGTCGTGCCGGCCGACTCGCCCACGGACGATTTCTGGGTGCTCACCCGCCACGAGGACGTGTACGCGGCATCGCGGGACGCCGAGACCTTCTCGTCCGCCGAGGGGCTGACCATGACCTACGGCGAGCTCGACAAGATCGGGCTGCGGGACAATCCCCCGCTGGTGATGCTCGATCCGCCGGTGCACACCAACTTCCGCCGGCTGGTGGCGCGTGGCTTCACCCCGCGTCAGGTGGAGGCCGTCGAACCCGAGGTCCGCAGGTTCGTCGTCGAGCGACTCGAGGAACTGCGCGCCGCCGGCGAGGGCGACATCGTCACGGCCCTGTTCAAGCCGCTGCCCAGCATGGTGGTCGCCCACTACCTGGGTGTGCCGGCGGAGGATCGCGGCCAGTTCGACGGCTGGACCGACGCGATCGTCGCGGCCAACGCCACCGGCGATCCGCTCGAGGCGGCAACCGCGGTCGGCGACCTCATGGGCTACTTCGGCGGCCTCATCGAGCGCCGCCGAGCCGAGGCCGACGCAGGCAATTCCGGCGACGACACCATCTCGCATCTCGTCGCGGCCGGGATGGGCTCCGACGGCGACTTCGCGGGCATCCTGTCGATCCTCGGATTCGCGTTCACGATGGTCACCGGCGGCAATGACACCACCACCGGAATGCTCGGCGGCGCAGTGCAACTGCTCACGCAGCGCCGGGACCAGCGTCAGCTGCTGCTGGACGATCCGTCGCGCATCAACGTCGCCATCGAGGAACTCCTGCGACTGACGTCCCCCGTGCAGGGCCTGGCCCGCACCACCACCCGCGACGTCACCATCGACGACGTCCCCATTCCCGCGGGACGCAAGGTGCTGTTGGTGTACGGCTCCGCGAACCGTGATCCCCGCGTGTACGGCCCGGATTCCGAGGAACTCGACGTGCTGCGTAACCCGCGGCAGATCATGACCTTCAGCAACGGCAACCACCACTGCCTCGGTGCGGCGGCCGCCCGCATGCAGGCGCGGGTGGCGCTCGAGGAACTGCTCGCCCGATGCCCGGACTTCGAGGTCGACATCGACGGTGTCGAGTACGCCGCCGGCAACTACGTCCGCCGGCCCACCCACGTCCCGTTCCGAGCCGTCGGACGATGACCTCCGAAACCGTCGGGGCGCCCGGCACTTCCGGATCCTGGCTGCAGGACGAACGCAACGAGGCGGCGGCCGGGAAGATCCTCGACGCCGCCGCCGAGTTGTTCGTCGAACGCGGTGTCTCGGCAACGGGAATGGCCGAGGTCGCCAAGGCCGCCGGGTGTTCGCGCGCCACGCTGTACCGCTACTTCGAGAACCGTCGCGCGCTGCACCGGGCGTACGTCCACCGGGAGGCACGTCGACTCGGTGAGCAGATCGCCGCGAGGGTCGCACCCATCGACGACGCCCGGGCGCGGGTGACCGAGGCCGTCCTGCTGGCGATCGACGAGGTTCGCTCCACCCCGACACTGGCGGCGTGGTTCGGCCTCGGCGACGCCGGCCTCGCATCGGAACTGGCGAGCACGTCCGAGGTGATCGAAGTGATCGGCACCGCATTCCTCGCCGATGTCTGGCACAGCGATCACGCCGAAACCGTCCGCCGCGCACGCTGGTTGGTACGCGCCATCGTCTCGCTGCTGACGGTGCCCGGTGCCGACGCCGCGGACGAGCGGACGATGGTCGAGCAGTTCCTGGTGCCGGTGCTGATCGCCCCCGGGACGGCCGACCGTCCTACGCCGTGAAGAGCGGGATCGCGCCCGCACGGCGCGCGTAGACCGACCCGAACCGGGCGTCCAGGCGCACCCACGACGGGTGGGCGCGCACCCGGACCAGTTCGTCCTCGGCGATGCGGTCCAGTTCGGTGTCGGCGGTCGCGGCACCGCCGTCGGCCAGCGGCACGAATCCCATTCCGGTGAGCGCGAACACGGTGCGCATCGAGACGTCGACCCGGGCATCCCCGCCCTCGACCTCGAGAACCTTCTGCTCGAGCAGCGACGTGGGCGGGCCCTGCGCGCTGCCGTGCTCCTTCGCCAGCGCGGCGCCGCGCTGCGCCAGCCCGAGCAGGACCCGGGCGGGCACGTCGTCCACGTGCACGAATCCCGACTCGGGCGGCAACGCGCCGCGCCACGCCGAATCCATCGCGAAACCCGGGTCGATCTCCGCGCCTGCACCGGGCTCCGACAGCGCCCGCAGCAGGACGTCGGCACCCGCCGTCGTGTCCTGCGGACGAATCCCACCGGCCACGACTCGCGCCGCGATGGCATCGAATCCTGTTGCCGCCCAGACAGACAGCCTGCCGTCCGACCGCTGCCGCAACCGCACCACCGCGGCCTCGTCGAGACGCAGGGCGCGCCCGACGAACACCGCCAGATCGGCGCGATCCGCGGGGCCCGGAACCGTCAGAACGCGCTCACGCACGCTTCCAGCTCTCCAGGTACTCGCGCTCGGGGGCCGTCAGCCGACGCAGCCGCTGGGTGCCGATGTCGAAGGCCGCGATCTGGGTGGACGCGACGATCGCCGGCGGCGTCGTGGGCGCGGCGCCCCCGGGCCGGACCTCGTACGCGATCGTGAAGTCGACGGCGCGGACCTGCTCGATCCACATCAACACGTCGAGCGGGCTGTCGTCGTGCCGGAGCTGTCCGCGGTAGCGCACGTGCAGGTCGGCGATCACCGCGCCGTCGCGCAGCGTCACCGTCGGCGAGTTGTCCTCGAACAGCCACGGGATCCGCGCCTCCTCGAGCAGCGTCACCATCCGCGCGTGGTTGATGTGCTGGAACGCGTCCATGTCGGACCAGCGCACGACCACCTTCGTGTGGAATCCGACGTGCGTGCCGACGACCGCGCCGTTCGATCCCGCTTCCTGCGAAACGCTCAGTAATGACTCTCGCGACCCGCTCAACGTCCAACCTCCGATCGGGTGCCCACTCCCCGCACCATGCTGCGTACCTGACGCGCCGCCACCGAGAGCGTCGCGAGGTCCAGCGTTCCAGACTCGAAGATCTCCGCGAGCGCGGACCTCGCCCGCGCCAGTCGCGACGCGTTGGTCGACTCCCAGTAGTCGATCTTCTCCTGCGACGTCTCCGTCGGTTCACCGCCGACCAGCACCTCCAGCGTCAGCGAGCGCAGCGACCCGTACAGGTCGTCCCGCAGCGCGAGCCGCGCCAGCGAATGCCAGCGGTCGCCGCGCGCCAGATCGGAGACCGCCGTGAGCAACCAGTCGATGCCCAGGTGCGCGTCGAGCGAGTAGTACAGCTCGGCTACCTCCTCGCCGTCCCGCTCGCAGATGTCGGCGACGTCCATGATGTCCAACAGCGGATACAGGTCCAGCAGGCGGTACACCTCGAGTGCGAGATCCCGTGGTGCGCCGTCCGCGATGGCCGCCCGCGACCGCTTCTCGAGGTCCGTCACATGGTGTCCGCGCAGCCAACCGGGAACCTTCGGCGCCAGCCGTCGGTACCCGGTGGAGTAGCGGCTGATCTCGGCGCCGACCGCGATCGGCTGCGGCCGGCTCGACAGGAACCACCGCGATGCCCGGTCGAGCACCCGGCGCGACTGCAGCATCAGCACGTCCGAGACGGCCGACGGCATGTCGGCGACGCGGACCCGCTCCCACACGTCGTGCAGGCCGAAGATCTCGGTGGCCGCCGCGTAGGCGCGGATCGCGTCCGTGCTCGACGCGCCGGCGTCCTCCGCGAGCCGGTAGGCGTAGGTGATGCCGCCGTTGTCGATCGCCTCGTTCGCGAGCATCGTCGCGACGATCTGCCGCCGGAGCGGGTGTGCGCGGATCGCCGAGTTGAACCGCTCACGCAGGGGCAGCGGGAAGTAGCCGGGCAGCCTGGACGCGAAGAAGTCGCTGTCCGGCAGTTCGGTCCCGAGCAGGTCCTGTTCGAACGCCAGCTTCACGTGCGCCATCACGGTCGCCAGCTCGGGTGACGTCAGGCCGGCGCCGGCCTGAGCCCGACGGTTGAACTCCGCCTCGGTGGGCAGCGCCTCGAGCTTCCGGTCGAGGCCGTGGTGCGAGATCAGGGTCGCGATCAGTCGACGGTGCACGCCGAGCGTCTGCGACGCACTGGCGCGGGACATACCCAGCTGGTTGTTCTGGGCGATGTTGTCCGCCAACACCAGTCGCGCCACGTCGTCGGTCATCGACTCGAGCAGAGGATCACGGTCGTCCTGCCCGAGAGCCCCGCTGCTGACCAGCGAGTCGAGCAGGATCTTGATGTTGACCTCGTGATCGGAGCAGTCGACCCCGGCCGAGTTGTCGATCGCGTCGGTATTGATCTTGCCGCCGTGCAAGGCGTACTCGATCCGACCGAGTTGCGTGACACCGAGATTGCCGCCCTCCCCGACCACGCGGGCCCGCAGGTCGGCTCCGTGCACCCGCACGGCGTCGTTGCTCTTGTCGCCCACGGCCGCGTCCGACTCGGACGCCGCCTTGACGTAGGTGCCGATACCGCCGTTCCACAGCAGATCCACCGGCGCGGTCAGAATCGCCTTCACCAGGTCGGGCGGTGCCATCGTGGTCACGTCGGCGTCGAGTCCGAGCGCCTCGCGCACCTGGGCACTGACGGGCACCGACTTCGCGGTGCGGGCGTAGACGCCACCGCCCTCGCTGATGAGAGCGGAATCGTAATCCGCCCACGACGACCGCGGCAGCGCGAACATCCGGCGCCGCTCGGCGAACGAGCGGGCCGCGTCCGGATCGGGATCGAGGAAGATGTGGCGGTGGTCGAACGCGGCCACCAGTCGGATGTGTTCGCTCAGCAGCATGCCGTTGCCGAACACGTCGCCGCTCATGTCACCGATCCCGACCACCGTGAAATCGTCTGCCGCAACGTCGAGTCCGAGTTCCCGGAAGTGCCGCTTGACGCTCTCCCACGCGCCGCGGGCGGTGATGCCCATCTCCTTGTGGTCGTAGCCGGCCGAGCCTCCCGACGCGAACGCGTCGCCGAGCCAGAAGCCGTAGCTCGCCGCAACGTCGTTGGCGATGTCGGAGAACGTGGCCGTCCCCTTGTCGGCCGCGACCACGAGGTACGTGTCGTCCTCGTCGCGCCGGACCACCCGCTGCGGCGGCACGACGGCGCCGCTCACGCGGTCGACGTTGTCGGTGACATCGAGCAGGCCCGAGATGAACGTCCGGTAGCAGGCGATGCCCTGATCGCGCACGGCCTGCCGGTCGACACCCGGATCACCCGTCGGCGCAACGGGTTGCTTGACGACGAACCCACCCTTCGAGCCGACGGGCACGATCACCGCGTTCTTGACCGCCTGGGCCTTGGCGAGGCCCAGGATCTCGGTGCGGAAGTCGTCTCGCCGGTCCGACCAGCGCAGGCCGCCGCGCGCGACGGGACCGAACCGCAGGTGGACGCCCTCGACCTCGGGCGAGTACACGAACACCTCGAATCGCGGCCTCGGCTTGGGCAGTTCCGAGATCCGACTCGGCTCGAACTTCAGGGACAGGAAGTCCCGCGGTGCGCCGTCGTCGCCGCGCACGAAGTGGTTGGTGCGCAGTGTCGCCTGCACCAGACCGAACAGCGCGCGCAGGATGCGGTCCACATCGAGGCTCACCACCTCGCCGATCGTGGCCCGCAGGTCGCGCTCGAGGGCCCTGGCCTGCTTCGGGGATGCGGCCTCCGGGTCGAACAGGGCCTCGAACAGGTCGATCAACGACCGGGCGATCTCCGGGTGCGCCAGCACCACCGACTCGATGTGCACCTGGCTGTACGCGAACCCGGCCTGCCTCAGGTACTTCACGTACGCCCGCAGGACCGACACCTGATGCCAGTCGAGACCCGCCCGCAACACCAACTCGTTGAACCGATCCGCCTCACAGAGCCCGTGCCACACCGCGGTGAACGCCGCCGTGAAGCGGGACCGCAGCAGCTCCCCCGGGCCACCGTCACGGAGATCCTCGATCGAGTCGCGCAGCAACTCCGGAGGCACGGACAAGCCGAAGTCGTATATCCAGCAGTGCATCCCGTCCGGCCGCACGATCAGGTACGGCCGCTCGTCGAGGACCTCCACCCCGAGGCTGTGCAGCACCGGGAGCACGTGCGAGAGCGAGATGCCCTCGCCCGCGAGGTACAGCGCGAACTGCCACTGCCCCTCCGGCGCCGAACTGTCGTGATAGAGCCGCAGAGCGATCGCGTCGGGCTGCAGGGCGCAGAGCCGGCCGATATCGGCGATCGCTCGTCCCGCGTCGAAGTCCTCCTTGTAGCTCTCCGGAAGGATCGCGGCATACTGTTGCGCCAGAACAGGGTCCACCGACGGATCATCGGCGACCGTATCCGCGAAATGGTCGTCCCAGCTGCGGCTCGCCGCGGCCAGCAGGTTCTGGATCCGCAGCCGGTTCGCCTCCGACGTATCGACCGGCGCGTGCGGGCGCCCGACCGGTTTGCGAATCGTCACGTGCAACAGGGCCAGATCGCCCTCGGTGACACGCGCGGTGTATTCGAGCGAGCCACCGCCCAGCTCGTCGAGCAGGATCTGTTGCATCGCCAGCCGCACCCGCGTCGTGTAGCGATCCCGCGGGAGATAGACGAGACACGAGACGAACCGGCCGAATCCGTCCTCCCGCATGAACAACCGGACCTGACGGCGAAGCCCGATGTTGAGCACCGCGGTGATCGTGTCGAGGAGCGTGTCGGTGTCGATCGAGAACAGTTCGGTGCGGGGGAACGACTGGACCACCTCGAGCATCGCCTGCCCCGAGAACGACCCCAGGTCGAACCCGGCCCGTTCGATCGCCGTCCGCACGCGCCGCGCGATCACCGGGATCTCGAGGACGTTCTCGTGCATCGCGGTCACCGTGAACACCCCCAGGAAGCGGTGTTCACCGACGATCGCGCCGTCGTCGGCGAGGATGCTGACCCCCACGAAGTACGGATACACCGAGCGGTGCACGGTCGCCGGCGCCGATCCCTGCGTCAGCACCAGCAATGGCCGATCCGGAATATCAGCCGCGAGAGGAAGATTGACGCGCTCGTCGGCGAGAACGTCCGACCGCAGCACGCCCAGGCCGCTGTCCGGCACCGACCGCTGGGCCCGTCCGCCGGCCGTGTCCCGCTCGCCCAGCTCGTAGCGCCGATACCCGAGCACCGCGTAGTGACCGTCGGCCAGCCAGCGCAACAGGTTCGCGCAGTCCTTCAGCTCGTCGGCCGACCGCCCGGGCGGTGGGTCGCCCGCACGGACGTCGAGTTCGGTCGCGAGCACCAGCTGCAGGGCCCGCATCGATTCGGTGTCGGCCACCACCTGACTCACGTCCGAGAGGACGTCGCCGATGGACGCCTCGAGTGCGTCGAGCACCGCGCCCTCGGTCGCCGGATGCAGCTGCACATGCATCCACGACTCTTCCAGGCAGCCGGGAGACGGATCGTGGATCGACGCGGCCGGCAGAACCGCCTCCAGATCGCCGGCGGCGTCGCGGCGCACCGCGAAGATCGGGTGCACCACCTCGCTGATGGCCGCGTCGAGGCGGCCGACGAGGGCGGTGACGGACTCGACGAGCAGCGGCATGTCGTCGGTGACGATCTGCAGCGCCGCGCCGAGCCCGGTGCCGTCCGACGGGCGGTGGACCCGAGTCACGGCCCACCCCGGTTTCCGGTGGCGGGCGAGCGTGACGTGCTCGCGCAGAATGGCGTCCGAACGACCGTTCAGGACGCTGTCGCCTTCACCGGCCGACGTGTGGCGGAAGTAGGCGGCAGCGAGATCCGGCAGACAGGCCCGCAACTCGGCGGGCAGTTCGAGAGACCAGTCGGAATCGGCAGAATCCGTCATTACGACGCTCCATCCCTGTTCGAGGTCACCGCGGGTGGCTCACTGGCGAGCCTAACCGCGGTGACCCCGAGCGGGGTGGATCTCCCGTCCGACCGGGGTGTGCGAGGTCTTCGGTGCCGCTACGCGGGCGCCGCCGCCGGCAGGTAGCGACCCAGAACCGCGCGCTCGGGCTCGGTGAGCGGTCGCGACCGCTCGGCCCGGACATCGAACGCCACCATCAGGGCGTCACCGGATGCACACACGTTGCCGTCCGCGTCCTCGATGACGTGGCGCAGGGTGAACGACGACGTCCCCAGGTGCACCACCGACACCGTCACCCGGACCGTGCCGGAGGTGGCGGTGATGGGACGGAGGAACTCGGCGTCCATCTTGCGGACGACGGCCGCCCCGGGTGCGGCGTCCACGGACGCCGCACCCTCGGCCAGGAAGAGCGAACGCGCCTCCTGCAGGTACTCCACTATGCGGGTGTTGTTGACATGTCCGAGCCTGTCGGAGTCACCCCACCGCACCTGGATCTCGCAGCTGTAGACCAGGGACGGAGCGGACACGGGATCAGTCCCGGGTGAGCTTGCGGTGCGTGACGCGATGCGGACGGGCCGCGTCGGCGCCGAGGCGCGCAACCTTGTTCTCCTCGTATGCCTCGAAGTTGCCCTCGAACCAGTACCAG
Source organism: Rhodococcus sp. AG1013 (assembly GCF_003350365.1). Lineage (NCBI taxonomy): Bacteria > Bacillati > Actinomycetota > Actinomycetes > Mycobacteriales > Nocardiaceae > Rhodococcus > Rhodococcus sp. AG1013. Next base: position 1,636 of record NZ_QQAT01000003.1, on the reverse strand, counting down.
GCGGCCTCGTTGTCGCCGAAGGCACCTTCCCACGCCAGGATGTGCGTGCAGGTCCGGTCCAGGAACCAACGGTCGTGGGAGATCACGACGGCACAGCCGGGGAACTCCTGCAGCGCGTTCTCGAGCGAGCTCAGGGTCTCGACGTCGAGGTCGTTGGTCGGCTCGTCGAGCAGGATCAGGTTGCCGCCCTCCTTGAGGGTCAGCGCCAGGTTCAGGCGGTTGCGCTCACCACCGGAGAGCACGCCCGCCGGCTTCTGCTGGTCCGGGCCCTTGAAACCGAACGCGCTGACGTAGGCACGCGACGGCATCTCGTTCTGGCCGACCTCGATGAAGTCGAGTCCGTCGGAGACGACCTCCCACACGTTCTTCGTCGGGTCGATGTTGGCGCGATTCTGGTCGACGTAGCTGAGCTTGACCGTCTCGCCGACCTTCACGGTGCCGGAATCCGGCTGCTCGAGCCCGACGATGGTCTTGAACAGCGTGGTCTTGCCGACGCCGTTGGGGCCGATCACACCGACGATGCCGTTGCGCGGCAGCGTGAACGAGAGGTCCTTGATGAGCAGACGGCCGTCGAAGCCCTTGTCGAGGTTCTCGACCTCGACCACCACGTTGCCGAGGCGCGGCGGGGTCGGGATCTGGATCTCCTCGAAGTCCAGCTTGCGGTGCTTCTCGGCCTCCGTGACCATCTCGTCGTAGCGGTCGAGGCGCGCCTTGTTCTTCGCCTGACGGGCCTTGGCGCCCGAGCGGACCCACGCGAGCTCGTCCTTGAGGCGCTTCTGCAGCTTCTGGTCCTTCTTGCCCTGGACCTCGAGACGGGCGGCCTTCTGCTCCAGGTAGGTGGAGTAGTTGCCCTCGTAACCGTGCAGGCGTCCGCGGTCGACCTCACAGATCCACTGCGCGACGTGATCGAGGAAGTAGCGATCGTGGGTGACCGCCAGGATGGCGCCGGGGTAGGCGGCCAGGTGCTGCTCGAGCCACAGGACCGACTCGGCGTCGAGGTGGTTGGTGGGCTCGTCGAGGAGCAGCAGGTCGGGCTTGCTCAGCAGCAGCTTGCACAGCGCGACGCGGCGCTTCTCACCACCGGAGAGGTGGGTGACGGGCTCGTCCGGCGGCGGGCAGCGCAGCGCGTCCATCGCCTGCTCGAGCTGCGAGTCGATCTCCCACGCGTTGGCATGGTCGAGCTTCTCCTGAAGGGTGCCCATTTCCTCCATCAGCTCGTCCGAGTAGTCGGTGGCCATCAGCTCGGCGATCTCGTTGTACCGCTTGAGCTGCACCATCGTTTCGCCGAGACCCTCCTCGACGTTCTCGCGGACCGTCTTGGTCTCGTCGAGGTGCGGCTCCTGCATCAGGATGCCGACCGATGCGCCGGGCGCGAGGAAGGCCTCGCCGTTGCCCGGCTGGTCCAGCCCGGCCATGATCTTGAGGATGCTCGACTTACCGGCGCCGTTCGGGCCCACCACACCGATCTTGGCGCCCGGGTAGAAGCTCATGGTGACGTCATCGAGGATGACCTTGTCGCCATGCGCCTTGCGCACCTTTTTCATCGTGTAGATAAACTCAGCCACCAGCACTCCTCGTTTTGAATCCCGTCCATGCAGGTCAGCCCATACGGCGACCCGCTACGCGAGTGCCAGCC